>JANWIY010000015.1 GCA_025449645.1 Chitinophagaceae bacterium
ATAGAATCGCCATCCTGCATGAAACCCTGGTGCTTGGCAGCTTTATTTTACCTGTTTTGTTCATGGTGATCTGCCTTTCGAAAAAAAAGCGGGGCCTGAATAATCTCAACCTGGCCTGCTTCAAGCTGTGCCTGATTATTTTCTATCAATTCATAGATGTTCCCTACGGCTATCTTTTTTATACCTCGTCTTTTGTGAGCCTGATTACAGCAGGAATCATATTCAGCCGGCATGAGGAAATAAAAGGTAATCAGCTTTCGCCGGCTGCAAGCATTTGATGAATTTCGTCAATATACCTGCGGTCATTGCAAAGCCTTGGCACCTTATGTTGCCCACCCAGCTTGCCTTTCCTGCGCAGCCAACTCGTAAACAAACCCTTTGGGACAGAATTTACCAACGGTAGCCTCAGTGCAATGTCCTTATAACGTTTGGCTTCATAATCGCTGTTTACTTCCTGGAGGGCCTTGTCAAGTTCCCGGGCAAATAAAGAAATGTCCGCTGGCTCTTTTTCAAATTCGATCAGCCATTCGTGTGCTCCATTGGTGTGCTCTTCGAAATAAACGGGCCCCGCGGTATAGTCATTTACAACAGCGCCTGACTTTTCAGCAGCGGAAACAATGGCCTTGTCGGCATTATCCACAATAACCTCTTCTCCAAAAGCATTGATAAAATGTTTAAGCCTTCCGCTAACTTTTATCCTGTAAGGTTTGAGAGAAGTGAACTGAATGGTATCTCCAAGCAGGTATCTCCATAAACCTCCGTTGGTACTGATTACCAGTGCATAATTTCTTCCCTTAACTACTTCGCTCAAGCCGATCGTTTGCGGATCAGGCTTGCCATATTCTTCCGCCGGCATAAACTCCATGAATATACCGTGATTAGTGAACAATAACATTCCATCTTCTCCCGGATAATCCTGGGCCGCGAAAAAACCTTCACTCGCATTGTACATCTCCAGGTAATTGATATTTCCACCGATCAGTTTGGCAAACTGCTCACGGTAAGGGGTAAACGAAACACCGCCATGAATATATAATTCCAGGGAGGGCCAAACGTCCAGAAGGCAGTTTTTACCCGTCATCTGAAGGATTCTTCTGATCAGCACCAGCGTCCATGTTGTGACTCCGGAAATGGAAGTCACGTTTTCGTGGATGGTGTTATTGGCCAGCTTCTCAATTTTATCTTCCCAATCATCCAATAAAGCAATATGCAATTCAGGCGTCCTGATCCAGTTGCTCCATAACGGCGAGTTTTGAAGCAGAACTGCACTCAGGTCACCATACTGTACTTCTTCATTTAACTGATTGATGGTATGGCTTCCGCCGATCACAAGGCCTTTACCGGTGAGAAGATCAGATTCGGGATGGAATTGATAGTACAAGGTAAGCACGTCTTTCGCACCCCGGTAATGACAGTCCTGCAGGCTTTCTTCACTGACGGGAATGAACTTGCTTTTATCACTGGTGGTTCCGCTGCTCTTGGCAAACCAATTAATGGGCGTATTCCATAACAGGTTTTCTTCACCCTGCTTGATGCGGTTAATGTAAGGCTTAAGATCGTCGTATTCATGAATGGGAACGGCCTGCTTGAATGCCTTGATCGAGAATAATTTTGAGAATCCGTATCTGCGGCCGATCTCGGTATATTGGGCTGAGGTGACAAGGTCCTGCAATACTTCCCTCTGCACGGCAACCGGTTCAAGCACCCACTGCTCGATTTGCCAGAGTCGCATCCTGGCCAGGCGTGATAAGGCCGGACTTAATAATTTCAATTTAATACAATAAAAATTTAGACTGGTTTAGCCGGCTGGGGTCCTAAAGCACCGGTCTGGATGCTTCTTCGTGAAGATAGTCTTTTCGCTTCAATTCAAAATTGCGGCCAAGGTAAAGCCGCCGCACGTGCTCATCGGCAGCAAGCTCTTCTGCTGTTCCGTGCTTGAAAATCTTTCCTTCAATGAGCAGATAGGCCCGGTCGCAAATGGAAAGGGTTTCATTTACATTATGGTCGGTGATCAGGATACCTATGTTTTTGTATTTGAGCCTGGCCCCCACAGCCTGGATATCTTCTACCGCAATGGGATCCACGCCGGCAAAAGGTTCGTCCAGTAATATAAATCTGGGATCCACCACCAGCGCGCGCGCAATTTCAGTTCGCCTTCTTTCACCGCCACTCAGGGAATCCCCGTTGTTTTTGCGAACATGATGAAGTCCGAATTCATCCAGCAGCGCCTCCAGTTTTTCCCGTTGTTCCTTCTTAGGCAGGCCCGTCATTTCCAGAATGGCCTTCAGGTTATCTTCCACGGAAAGTTTACGGAAAACAGACGCTTCCTGGGGAAGGTATCCCAGCCCAAGCTGCGCCCTTTTATACATGGGCAACCTGGTGATATCCAGTTCATCCAGATAAACCTGACCTTCGTCAGGTTTGATCAGACCAACCACCATGTAAAAAGTGGTTGTTTTTCCCGCGCCATTAGGTCCGAGCAATCCAACAATTTCTCCTTGTTTTACATTTACAGAAACATGGTCCACTACCATTCGGTTACTATAACTCTTTACAAGATCTTTAGTATGAATCGTGAGACTCAAATCAACAGGATTTTCAACAAAAATACCGGAAGAAAGCGGAATGGGTCCATTTTAAAATAGTTTAACATCTGCTTGGGTTCTAGCGCTATTGACCTAAGTTTGCAATCCATAAAATATACCGTTCCGGGCATTACTGATGAAGGTTATTGAACACATCCAGCAGGCAAAAGAAACCGTAGTCTCCTTTGAAATACTCCCGCCCCTGAAAGGGAAGACCATCAGCTCAATTTACGATCATCTGGATCCCCTGATGGAATTCAAACCGGCGTTTATCAATGTGACTTACCACCGGAGTGAAACCATGTTCAAGAAAAAGTCCGATGGCACATTTGAAAAAGTGGAAGTAAGAAAACGTCCCGGCACTGTAGGGATTTGTGCAGCCATCATGAACCATTACCTGATTGATGCCGTGCCCCACCTGATCTGCGGTGGTTTTGGAAAACGTGAAACGGAAGACGCGCTGATTGACCTGCATTTTCTGGGCATCGACAATGTATTGGTATTGCGGGGAGACGCCGCACGAAATGAAGCCTCTTTTAATCCTGAACCGGGGGGGAACCGCTACGCCATTGATCTGCTCAAGCAGGTCGTGGGTCTGAACCATGGCCTTTATCTTGAAGAAGACATTCTGAACGGCAGCAAAACAAATTTCTGTATCGGGGTGGCAGGCTATCCGGAAAAACATTTTGAATCACCCAACCTCGCCACAGACCTCATGAATCTCAAGGCCAAAGTGGATGCCGGTGCAGAATATATTACCACCCAAATGTTTTTTGACAATAAGAAATACTTCGACTTCGTGAAAGCATGCCGGGAAAATGGGATTGATGTTCCGGTCATACCCGGACTTAAACCCATTACCAATAAAAAACAACTGAGCATGCTTCCCAAGGTTTTTCATGTTGATATCCCGGCGGACCTGTCAAACGCCGTGATGAAATGCAAAACCGATGAAGAAGTTGAAAAGATTGGAACTGAGTGGTTGATTCTGCAATGCCAGGAACTAAAAAAGGCCGGGGTACCCGTTTTGCATTATTATACCCTGGGAAAACCAAAAGTGATCTGGAATGTTGTGAAAGAACTAGTATAAACAGCGCATGGCCTTTACGGATTATTATAAGATATTGGAAGTTCCAAAGAGTGCATCCCCGGAGGATATAAAAAAAGCTTACCGGAAGCTGGCAAGAAAATACCATCCCGATCTCAACCCAAAAGACAAAGAGGCAAACAAAAGATTTCAACTCATCAACGAAGCAAACGAAGTACTGAGCGATCCGGAGAAGAGAAAAAAATACGATCAATACGGAGAAGAATGGGCGCATGCCGACCAGTTTGAAAAAGCCCGGCAATCCCAGAGATCAGCCCATCATCAGGCAGAAGATCCTTTCGCCGGAGATTTCGGCGGGGGAGAATATTCGGATTTTTTTGAACAGATGTTCGGAGCAGGCTCACGAACCCGTACGGCGAAATTCAGGGGCCAGGATTATCAGGCTGAACTTCATTTATCCCTGCGGGATGCAGCCAAAACACATCAGCAAACCTTAACTGTTAACAATAAAAATATCCGTATCACCATACCGGCCGGAGTTGAGGACGGCCAGGTGATCAAGCTCAAGGATCATGGAGGACCAGGCGCTAACGGTGGCCCAAACGGAGACCTGTATATTACTTTCGTGATTGAACCGGATCCTGTTTTTAAGAGATCCGGGAATGACCTTTATACGACGATAGCACTGGATCTTTACACCGCCGTACTCGGTGGTGAAGTGATGGTAGAAACGCTCGATGGAAAGATCCGGCTAAAGGTAAAACCCGAAACGCAGAACGGAATCAGGACGCGGCTGAAAGGCAAGGGATTTCCAATATATAAGCGAGAGGGATCTTCCGGTGATTTGTTTGTAACTTATAATATATTGATTCCACAGAACCTGACCACTAAACAAAAAGAATTGTTCACTGAACTTTCCAAATTGAAATAATCGGAGATGCCCGATCAAGAATTTATACCGGTTGAAATATGCTGTTCGAATTATAATATCGAACTCAACTTTATCCGGTCCCTGGAAGAATACGGACTTATCAGCATCAGTTACCGGGAATCGGTAGCATTTATACAGAAAGAAGACGTCCCGCAACTGGAACAGTTCAGCCGAATGTATTATGAACTCAATATCAATGTTGAGGGAATAGATGCCCTGAGGAATCTACTGGACAAAATCAGAAAACTCCAGGACGAAAAAGAAGCCCTGAGAGCAAGGCTAAGAATTTATGAATAGAATGTAGCTGTCGGAAAATTATTTGGACGCCAATAATTCCTTGACAGTGACACTGATCGTTTTACCGTCAGCTTTTCCTGCCAGTTGCCTGGTAGCCGCAGCCATTACCTTACCCATATCGGCAGGAGAACTTGCCCCCGTTTCGGTGATTATTTTCTGCAAAATAGCTTTCAGTTCCGGACCGAAAATTTGTTTGGGTAGAAATTTTTCAATGACGGAAATTTCCTCCTCTTCTTTTTGGGCAAGATCTTTTCTTTGCTGCGACTGATAAATTTCCAGTGAATCTTTTCTTTGTTTGATCAGCTTCTGCAGTAATTTAATTTCATCTTCTTCCCTGTTTTCTCCTGCGGCGCCTTCAGCAGTTTTAGCCAGGATGATCGCCGCTTTGATGGCACGCAGTGACCGAAGCGATTTTTCATCCTTTGCCAGCATAGCCGTTTTGAGGTCGGCCATTACCCTTTGTTCGAGGCTCATATTAAAATTTATAATTTATTATCCTTCATTTGCTTTGCCCTGGATTTATTAAACAGACTGCTGGCAAAAGTCTTGATTTCGGCGGCAAGATCTCTGTATTTGGTTGCCCTCTCATAGGTATCTGCCATCGTTACAAGGGTCTGATAAAAAAAATCCTCCATTTCATCAATCATCATATCCTTGGTCCACAGATCAATCCGGAGGGCAGCCTTATCCTGACCGTCCCACAAGGAAAGGAGGAAGGCTTTGGCTTTTAGCGTATTTTCCGCAGAAGTGTCGGTGGCATTCCACACGATTTCCTGTGGTATCTTATTGTCATCCAGCGTTATATGTATACTGATGGAAGATTGCTTCATTTCTGGGAATTAATCGGGCCGGTACATAAAAGCAGGCCCTTGTTTCCGGCGAAGTTAAAGCGAAAATCCTGCCTTTTGCAGCAAACTGCGGGAGTAAAGAGACCGAAAATTCAGCACCGGGGTTTCGCGTACTTTTACTCTGGCATTGCTGGCTAATCTTGAATAGTTTTACAGTTGGTTCGTTTTCCGTCAATCCGTCATCAAAATCCGTGTCTATGAAACACTTTTACCTCCGGGGCTTTGTGCTGTTGGCATTCATTGCCTTTTACATCAATCCATCTTATTCTCAATGTCTTTGTTCCGGTGGCATACCGGCAACTGCCGATGATCAAACTATTACCATTCCTCCAACAAAGACAAGTACATTAAATTTTAATTTTCTGCAATTCAATCCGGCCATCGGAAATCTGAGCTGCGTAACGATGCAGGATACCATTACAGGTAACTCCGTTACCGGTGCGATAAACACCGGGCCGGACAGCACCGCATTTCTTTTTCAGCTAACGCTCACCAATAAAGTAAGCGGACCCGGGATCACGATCATCAATGTATATAATGCCGTTCATGGCTATGATACCCTGGCACCCAATGGAGATCCTACGGATACCATCACATACGGGCCTGAAAACATCATTACGAACCCGGACGGAATTGGAATGACGGGTGGAAATGCCGCATATCTGGGATTGGGTACAGTCAATTTTGCCTATTCAGTAAATGGAGGTATGATCACACTTGACGGCGGATCCAACTACAGGTCAGCCGTAACCACGGTTATCGGCGGAATCGTACATCTTACCTATTATTGGTGCCCCACAACGCCGCTGGGATCAACGATCACTAATTTTTCAGCCTTCAAAAATAATGGTCTTATTTCCCTGCAATGGCTCGCTACTAACGATCAAAGCGGTATAACCTATGAAGTCCAATACAGCGCCGATGCAGAAACCTGGGCAAGTGCGGCAACCATTCCTGCAGGCTCAGCTCCGGCAGGTACCGTTGGGCAATATCAATATCAATACCGAATGTCTGCAAATGAAACAGGAGCAATATACTTTCGGATCAAACGAGTAGACCCGGAAGGTAATATTACCTATTCCATTGTTAAAGTAATCAATCTGGAACAGGCAGATCAACGGCCGGGAATCCAGATCTATCCGAATCCGGTAGGCAATAATGTGATCGTTCAATTTGACGAACAGCAAACCGGTACTATTAATCTGGAACTTATAAGTACTACGGGTCAGATTATACAGAAAAAAGTAGTTCAGATGGCAGGAAACAGCTTGGCAAATATGGAACTGATCAGCCATCCCGCGAAGGGAATTTATTTTCTCCGGGCCCAGGATATCAGTAACAACCGCCAGTTCCTGACCAAGGTAATCGTGAACTGATTTATTTTTCGTAGGTTTGCCTGCTAAAAGCCCTACAAATAATGGAATATAATACAACGCGTAATCACCTGATTATGCGGGAATACGGTCGCCATATCCAGCGGATGATCGAGTACCTGCTCACGATTGAGGACCGGGAAGTGCGGGAAAGAAATGCACAGGTGGTCATTGAATTGATGGGATTTCTGAATCCGCATCTTAAAAACGTAGAGGATTTCAGACATAAATTATGGGACCATCTTTTTCTCATATCTGATTTTAAACTGGAAGTCTCTTCCCCTTATCCCATACCGACCCGTGAAACCCTGAGGCCGAAATCAGATGCACTTCCTTATCCGAAAAGATATCCGAAGCATGCCCATCTGGGTAAGAATCTTGAATTGATTATTCAGAAAGCACTGCTGGAAGAAAATCCGGATAAGAAAAACGGACTCGCCAACGCCATTGCCTATTACATGAAGCTGGCCTACAACAACTGGCATAAAGAAACAGTACATGACGATGCCATCCAGGGTGAGTTGAGCGCAATTACCGACGGCCAGCTGGAATTTACCAATACGCCTTTTGTAAGAAGTTTCAGACCAAACGAAAATCGTGATCGTGGCAGCAATGGATACGGCGACTATCGCAATAAACGCAATCAAAAATTTCAGCGTAATAATAACAACAACCGGAATAACGACCGCGGGGGTAAATTCAAAAAGAAAAGATATTGAATGAACGCCTTTGAAGTTACCGGTGGTAAACGTCTGAAGGGAGAGATTACTCCCCAGGGAGCAAAAAATGAAGCGCTCCAGGTGATCAGCGCCGTGCTACTTACAAAAGGGAAAATAACGATCTCCAACATTCCCGATATTCTTGATGTCAACCTGCTTATTGAACTCCTCGAGGAAATGGGTGTAAGAACTGATCGTTCTTCCAGGCATTCCTGCAGCTTCCAGGCAGATCAGGTGAACGTAGATTATCTCAACAATGAGACTTATCGTAAGAAGAGTGGACGCCTCAGGGGTTCGGTGATGCTTGCAGGCCCGCTATTGGCAAGGTTTAAAAAGGCTTATGTACCGAAGCCCGGAGGCGACAAAATAGGCAGGAGAAGACTGGATACCCATATTATTGGCTTTGAAAAGCTGGGAGCCCGGTTTTCCTATGACGCAGGAGATGATTATTTCCGGCTGGATGCAGCGGAACTGAAAGGCACGTATCTTTTGTTAGAAGAACCATCCGTTACCGGAACAGCGAATATCGTGATGGCAGCATCCCTGGCAACCGGAACTACCACTATTTACAATGCAGCTTGTGAACCCTATATCCAGCAGTTATGCCACATGCTCAACGGCATGGGCGCAAGGATTTCTGGCATCGGAAGTAATTTACTCGAAATAGAAGGTGTGCAGGAACTTTCAGGCACGGATCACAGGATGCTTCCTGATATGATTGAGATCGGCTCTTTTATCGGAATGGCTGCCATGACGCAAAGTGACATCCTGATAAAAGACGTGAACCTCCCAAACCTCGGCTTGATCCCGGAAAAGTTCCGACAACTGGGAATTCGGATTGAAATCTCGGGAGACGATATTCATGTGCCTGCACAGGACCTTTATGAAATACAAACCTATCTGGATGGATCCGTGCTCACCATCTACGATCATCCCTGGCCCGGCCTGACTCCGGACCTACTGAGCGTGATGCTGGTGGTTGCCACCCAGGCAAAAGGCAGCGTACTCATACACCAGAAAATGTTCGAGAGCAGGTTGTTTTTCGTAGACAAGCTGCTGGATATGGGTGCGCAAATCATTCTTTGCGATCCCCATCGTGCGGCTGTTATCGGTCTTGGAAGAGCGCATCGATTGCGTGGCATCACGATGAGCAGTCCGGATATCCGTGCAGGTGTTTCTTTACTTATTGCCGCCATGAGTGCAGAGGGGAAAAGCACTATCCAGAACATTGATCAGATTGACCGGGGTTACCAGTATATTGACGAACGACTAAACCGGTTGGGAGCGTCGATTAAAAGAGTATAAGAATTCAAGCATAAAATTTCAGATCTGATGCTGATCATCATCACGGCACCATCCGGGGCAGGAAAAACTTCCATCACGCGTTACCTGCTGCAGTTTTTTCCACAACTGGCGTTTTCCGTTTCTGCCGCCACGCGGCCGCAACGTTCCGACGAGATCAATGGCGCGGATTATTATTTTATGAGCCTGGATGAATTTCACAAAAAAATACAGAACGACGAATTCATTGAATGGGAAATGGTATATGAGGGAAAATATTATGGTACCCTCAAAACGGAAATTCAAAGGATTAAGGCCATGCATAAAATACCCATCCTGGATATCGATGTAAAGGGCGCCATTCATGTTCAGCAACAATATACGGAACGGTCCCTATCCATTTTTGTTCAGCCCCCTTCCATTGAAGAATTGAAACGACGGCTTGAACTTCGTGCCACCGAATCCCCCGAAGCTCTGCAGGACCGGCTAAACAAAGCGGCTTATGAGATTTCCTTTCGCAGTCATTTCGACAGCATCATCATAAACGACGACCTGAACAGGGCCTGTCATGAAGCACGCTCCATTATTTCCGGATTATTTAAGGAAGAAGGAGTACCCGGGTGACAGCTCAAAATTCTGGGTTTTTCCAGCTATATTCGTATTTGCATGATCAATACCAATACCCTCGTCTGGATCATCATAGCGTGGGTGATGATTATTTTTTTCGCCGGCATTGAGATCGCTTTTGCCAATGCGAACCGCCTGACGATTGAGTTGAAAAAAAAGCAGGGACTGAGCCGCAGTATACTGCTTTCCCGCTTACTTGATCAGCCGTCCCGGTTTATCAGCGCAATCCTAATCGGTTTCAATATTTTCTTGGTTGTATTCGGACTGCTGGTTGGGGAAACCCTTTCACCATTATGGGATTTCATTATAAAAAAGACGGTGGTTCCTCAGGCCTGGGTGGATATCTTCAGGTTACTGTTTGAAACGTTTACCTCCACACTGTTCATCCTTTTTTTTGGAGAATTGATTCCGAAAGCTTTGTTCCGCGCAAAAAGCGACAGCCTGCTGGATTTCTTCGCGTCAATAAGTAAATTTTTTTACAACCTGCTCTACCCCATCTCTCTTTTTTTTACGCGGATTTCCGAATGGGTCCTGAAATATGTTTTCAATGTAAGGATAGATGAAGGAAAGGATCTTTTTTCCAAGGCCGATCTCGGTAATTTCTTCCGGCAGACGGGGGAGGGCGAGGAACCCCAACAGCAATTGAATACCGAATTGTTTGAAGCGGCTCTCTCCCTGCCAAAAGTGAAAGTCAGGGAGTGCCTTATCCCCAGAAAGGAAATAGAAGGCATTGACGTCCGATTTTCAATAGATGAGGCTCGAAAAAAATTCGTGAGCAGCAAACTTAGCAAGCTGGTTGTATACGACGGGAATATCGACCATGTGCTGGGCTATATTCACCAACTGGATCTCTTCAGGGGGCCTCTGCTGATAAGGGAAATATTGCTTCCCATTCCGGCTGTTCCCGAGAGTATGAGCGCTACAGACCTGATCAGTAAATTCAGCAGGGAAAGGAAAAGCATCGCCTGGGTTGTGGATGAATTTGGCGGTACGGCCGGTATTGTGACGATGGAAGACCTGCTTGAAGAAATATTTGGCGAGATCAGGGATGAATATGATACGGAGGAATTTGAGGAAAAGAAATTATCTAATGAGGAATTTATATTCGCAGGCCGCCTGGAACTGGATTACCTGAATGAAAAATACGGCATGGAATTTCCTGAAAATGAATCGGAAACACTTTCAGGCTTCATCATCAACCGCCATGAAGCCATCCCGCGGCTGAAAGAACATATTATTATAGACGACTATGAGTTCGAAATACTCAGTGTAAGCGATACAAGGATAGAAATGGTTAAAATGAAGCTGCTCAAGTAATCCGGGCCTTTTCGGCCCTTTCCGGAAAACTTCAGCCGCCATTTCAGCATAAGTCTTTTTCAAACTACCTTTGCGGGGCTTTTATAAATGGCACAAGTGATATATGGCGTTGAATTTTTTTAACAGAAACCCCGGCCAGTCAGAAATGTCCTTCATCGAACATCTCGAAGCTTTGCGCTGGCATATAGTAAGATCGGTACTGGCAATTGTGATTCTTGCCGTTTTGGCATTTCTTAAGATCGACTGGCTCTTTGAACACATCATCATGGGCCCCTTGCAAAAGAACTTTTTGTCGGTCGTTGGTCTTTGCAAACTAAGTCATTTCCTCCATATGGGAGATACGCTTTGTCTCCCCTCTGCCAATGTGCAATTACAGACTACTGCTTTCGGTTCGCAGTTCATCTCAAGCATTACCATAGCTTTCGTTTGCGGATTCATCATTGCTTTCCCTTATATATTCTGGGAATTATGGAGGTTTGTAAAACCTGCTTTATCCGCCAGGGAAATCAAAAGTACGCGTGGATCCATTTTTTATGTCACTTTATTTTTTTTGCTGGGCATAGCGTTCGGATACTACCTCCTGGCTCCTTTTACTTTTAGCTTTCTTTCCAATTATAAACTGGGCATGAGCGGCCTGCTCATTACCCGCCCGACACTTGATGATTACCTCGATAACCTGCTGGATATTCTGATCGGCTCGGGGATTGCCTTCCAACTTCCGCTGATCAGCTATGTGCTTACACATATCGGGCTGATCACGCCTGCATTTTTGCGCACTTACCGCAAATATGCATATGTAGCCATTCTGTTTGTGGCGGCAGTCATTACGCCTTCGCCTGACTGGATGAGTCAGACCATCGTAGCCCTTCCATTGATCCTGTTGTACGAAATCAGTATAAGGATATCTGTGCGGGTTGAGAGGGAATTGAAGAGAAGGGAATTGGAGGATTAATTAGAAAGTAAAAAGTAAAAAGTAAAAAGTAAAAAGTACGTTCATTGTTGTTGGGTACGTAAATTACTTAACAAATCCGCAATCCAAAACTTTCCGGGATCAATTTTTACTTTTTACTTTTTAATTTCTCCTCGATCTCATCACATAATTTCTGAAAAATTTCTTCCACGGTTCCTTCACCGGAAATATAGACGACCTTATGAACTTTTTTATAATGGTCCGCTACGGCTGCGGTCTTCCTTTCGTATTCTTCAATTCGTGACCCGATGATGGATTCATTCACATCGTCAGTTCGTCCGGAAGTAAGCCCCCGGTTAAGCAGTCTTTTTACCAGTTCTGATTTGGAAACCTGCAGGGCAAGCACAATATTGATGGAAGTATTCTTTTCAGCAAGCAGGGCATCAAGCGCATTCGCCTGCGCATTGGTGCGTGGAAATCCGTCAAACAGGAATCCCCTGGCGTCCGGATTGTGCTCAAGAGATGAACGGATCATGCCGATAACCACCGCATCCGGAACGAGTTGTCCCTGATCCATCAGACTTTTGGCCTCAAGCCCGAGAGCGGTACCGTTCCTGATCTCACTACGCAGGATGTCGCCTGTGCTCAGATGCTTTAAGCTGAATTTTGCAATCAGCTTTTCGGATTGCGTACCCTTGCCACTTCCCGGAGGACCAAAGAGAATCAGGTTAAACATGATGACTAGGTTAGAAACAAATATAGTGCAGCATTCTTATAATTCCTTTAACAAAGCAGCCTTTTCCTTGCAGGAATCATTGATTAAAAGCAATTTTCACACATAAAAGAAACTATATCGAGGCCTGTTGTCAGGTGAGGACAAACCGTCCGAACCTCAACTACGTTCATTTGTTATTCATATGCAAGTCATGATCAAAATCTTAAAAACTTCCGGTATTTTGCTTCTGGCATTTCTTTTCCAGGAGTGCTATTCGCAGACTTCAAACAAAAATAAAATTGTCGGCATGGACGCTTCAAAAACAGATACATCGGGTGTAAACCGCACGGATGCTGAGTGGAAGAAAATCCTTCCTGCAGATGTTTATTATGTTGCAAGACAAAAAGGAACTGAACGGCCTTATTCCAGCAAGTACGAGACATCCAAGGATATTGGCACCTATTATTGTGCCGTCTGTGGAAATCCCTTATTTAAAAGCGATACCAAATTCGAGGCGGGATGCGGCTGGCCAAGTTTTTACGAACCGATCAGCAAAACGAGCGTCATTTATGCAAATGACAATTCCCTTGGGATGGAAAGAACTGAAGTGATGTGCGGGAAATGCAAATCGCATCTGGGCCATGTATTTCATGATGGGCCTCCGCCAACGGGACTCCGCTTTTGCATAAATGGCGTTGTTCTGGATTTCCATAAAGCACAGGAAGCACAGAAAAAGTATGATGAAAAGAAATCCTGAATGAGTAAGAATATTTAATGCTCCAGTAATAAAAAAGCTGTTTCCTATGAAACAGCTTTTTTATTTTGAAGCGCAAAAGCATCAACGATAAATGAATTTATTTTATTCGCATCCCAAGGTCCGACCTGGTGTCCCGGCTACCTTAAAGGTTAAACATTGAAATGAAAAGCGAGGTTTTTATCGTCAAATTTTATTTGGAGCCTGCTTGCAGAATCCGTGACTAAAGCCTATTTTAGCGACTCAATCCATTGAATATTATGAAGCTAGCGCTGGATTCCCGCCTGGTTTCAGATCTGCACCTCAAAATCCGGTCCTGGATTACCATATAAACCTTCAAAGCGGTATGGAGAATTTTAAGATGCTTTCAATCATTATTCCTGCATACAATGAGGCAGGCACAATACATATGATCCTCAACAGGGTGGCCGAAGTTGTACTGATCAATGGCATTGAGAAGGAGTTAATCCTGGTGAATGATTGCTCCACCGATCATACAGAAGAAGTTTTATTGGAATACCGGAATCAGCATCCCAACATGAATATTCAATATTTCAAGCACGAAGTGAATCAGGGAAAGGGAGCAGCCATCCATACCGGGATAAAAAAAGCCACGGGAGAATATCTGGTTATCCAGGATGCGGACTTGGAATACGATCCGGAAGAATTTAATGAGCTCCTCAAACCCGTCATCCGCGGTTCTGCCGATGTTGTTTTCGGTTCCCGTTTCCTCGGCGGAAACCCACACAGGATCCTCTTCTTCTGGCATTCAATCGGAAATAAAATGCTTACCCGGTTGAGTAATATGCTCACAAACCTGAATCTTACGGATATGGAGACCTGTTATAAGCTTTGCAAAACACCCATCATCCAAGGTATTGCACTTAAAGAAAAACGCTTTGGATTTGAGCCCGAGATAACGGCCAAACTGGCTCGTATTCCCGATATCCGCATTTACGAGGTAGGCATATCCTATTATGGTCGCACCTACCAGGAAGGTAAAAAGATCGGGTGGAGGGACGGATTCCGGGCCATATATTGTATTTTGAAATATAATCTTTTCCACTGATGCCTCCTGGAATCGGCCAACAAACTGATCCTGCCGGATGGAGAACCCTTGAACTTTTTGCAGAGACACCTGCATTTAACCGATGGTTATTTGCACAGATTTCTTCCTTTTGCAAAGGAGAAGTATTGGAGATCGGCAGCGGTATCGGCAATATATCCGGTTTACTGATCGAAATGAATGAAAAAGTTCACCTGAGTGACCTGCGTGATGAATATTGCCTTTACCTCGAGAAAAAATATGCTGCCAATGCCCGATTAAAGGGGGTTTATCAAATTGACCTTTCCCTGCTTGATTTTGATTCCCGGTTTCCGGGATTGCTTCACCGGTTCGATACTGTAGTTGCACTGAACGTAATCGAGCATATAGAAAGAGATGAGTTAGCTGTTCAAAATGCAAAAAAATTATTAAGACCGGGCGGAATTCTGATTATCCTCGTTCCGGCCGGTCAATCACTTTTTAATCGTTTCGATCAGGAGCTCGGACATTACAGAAGATATAATAAAAAAACCGTTTCCGGGTTATTGTCTGGGGCCGGACTAACCGTTATAAAATCAAGCTATTTTAATTTCGGTGGAATCCTGGGATGGTGGTATTCGGGTTCCGTGCTAAAGAAGAAAATCATACCCCATGCCCAATTGAAGTTATTCAATCAACTAGTCCCCGCTTTCCGCATGCTGGATCAGCTGGTGGCTCACGCTGCCGGCCTTTCTGTATTTGCGGTGGCTATTAACGCCTCAAGCTGAAATCATGATAAGATCCACTGCTTATTCGCTTCCGGGCCACCGGAACACCTGGCTGCTAAAGTGGGCGGTTTATATGCTGGCAGTTTTGTTTTTCATCAATTGCTTCAGCCCGCTGCGGATTCATGTAGATATGCTGCGTTATTTCGCGATCAAGGATTGTTTGGAAAATAATTGCCCTCCAACAGCAGATCGCACGGATTACCTTCCATGTGGATACACGGCCTTACTCTTAGCGCTGTCCAAACTTGGAATATTAAGATCATTCTCCATCATATTTATCAATTGTATTTATCTTCTGTGCGGATTATATTTTGTAAGAAGGATTTTTGCCTATATCCAATCTCCGTTTTTCTTATTCGTACTGGTATTGCTCAATTGGACGGTCATTAAATTTGTTGACCATCCCTTGTCCGAATTACAATACCTCTTTTTTTCAATGGCATCCATTTACGCTTTTTATCAATACTCCGGAAATAAAAAGATGATCAATCTCCTGATGGCTTTTCTTTTTGCGGCGCTTGCATTCCTGACGAGAACCGTAGGTGTTGCTTTACTGGCTGCTTTGTGCGCGGGATTGATCTGGGAATTCCGGAGGCAATTGATTGGATTAATCAGAAGAAACAAAATCCTTGTCGCGATTCTCGCACTTTGCCTGATTGCCGTGCTGATTTTTTCAAAACAACTGGGGCTCAACCACTATACCGGTGTGATGTCCAAACAATTCCAGGAAGGTGTCCATTTTTCCCAGATATTGAAATGGCATTTTTTGGAATGGGGTGAACTTTTTATCAATACATCCTCAATTAAATTTTCAGGTTATTTGCCTCCCCCCTGGGGCATAGGAATATTTTTATTTGCCGGCTTGATATGCTTTTCCGGATTCATTTACATCTGCTTTATCAAAAGAAACAGGATTCCCTTTATCGTTAAGGCCTATCTTTTTTTCTACATGGTCCTGATGTTCAACTGGCCATTTTATGATCCGCGCTTTTGGGTTCCCGTGATTCCGTTGATCGCGGCCGTGATCGCACAGACATCCTTTCAGGAAAATAAATCTTTCAGGATAATAGCTTCGGTTTTTCTTGTTTTGTACACAGCATTCGGCATTGTATCTATGATATATATGACTTACACTTCCCTAAACAGGAAAATATTTGCCAGGACGGAAGCTGGCGGAGTTTACCGCAACGAATATGAAACCCATTTTTTTGGCAAACCCTTATCCGACACAGCCAACCACGAAGATCCTTATGTACTGGATGTTTTAAGGCGATACGACAAATAATCAGTCGCCCGGCCTGAAGAAGCTTTGAAAGTATCAGTAAAACAAAAACCGGCATTGCTCATGCCGGTTCCCGAGAAAGTTTTATTATTTATTAATTTCCGCCCGTCCCGACTATTTTTTGTACTTCCGCGAATGGCATGGTTTTCATTTCCTGTATCGTATGGCCCTGAATAGTGCCCGAGGACTTATTGCCTTCAATTTTCGAACCGGGGATCGTTACATATCTATAAGGCAAACCGGTTACATCAGATGTCGCTATGATATTAATCTGTCCAAGGGAATAATCTTCGGAAATAAAGTAATTCAGGGAAGAAACGGGAACGACGTGATAAGTTCCATTGCTTTCCTGGAAGTTGACATAGGTAAGTATTATTCCGCTATCAAGAATCCCCTGTGTTATTGAGGGGGCGGAAAGCGTATCTTCAAATAAGGTGTCATCAGCATTATAGGTACTGTTCAGGGTTATCCATTGCGAATAAACCACGCTGTCTGGTCCGGCCGGACCCCGGGGACCAATGGGACCCTGATCCCCTTTTTTGCTGCAACCAACCATACCCATCACGATAACGGAGTTCAGGATGAGAATCAATCTGCTAATTTTCATTTTGCTTTTTTTAATAATGAATATCTTGCAAGTTAGCTTTTCCGCAAGAAACTTTAAATCACATTTCGGAGATTAATTTACAGCCCCGGCTCTGTTTAATTTATACGGTAATAGAGTTAAAGGGTTGCCTAAACTGGCCTGCTCAGGCAGATAGGGGGGTATTATCCTTAAAGCGCCATAAATGAAGGCAGGCAAAGGTCCGGTATGGCGCCCATTTTGCGGAAATCCTGAGCATATCTTCTCTCAGTTTTTTCCTGTTGGCCTTATCAAGCTTGTAAATTCTTACCATAGCCTTTTGTATACCGAGATCATCCACCGCAAACACGTCTTCTCTTCCCAGGCTAAACATTAATAACATTTCTGCCGTCCACCTTCCTGCTCCTTTAATCTGCGTGAAGTGTTCAATCAGTTCATCATTATCCATTTTACTCAGCAATTTATGGTCCATGCCCTCTTCGAGGGCAAACCGGGCTACGTTCTGGATATAACTCACTTTTGCACCGGACAGGCCGATGCCTCGCAGCATCTCGTAGGATGTATCCAGTATTTTTTGCGGTGTAGGTTTACCTGAATATAATTTTATAAACCGTTTTTGGATCACGGCAGCCACCCTTGTGGAGAGTTGCTGGCTCATGATGGAACCGCACAAATGGAGATAGATCTGGGTGCGCCTGATTAGCTTAACGGATTCCTGCCGCGCAAGTAATTTTGCAAGCTTTTTATCTTTGGAAAGATGCGCAATGTAGGGAAATGTTGAAGATGGCATGTCCGTAATTTAAGTCAATTAGTAAACCAGGATTTCATCGACCTTAAACAATACACCATTGGTTGCCATTTGATTTACTGAAACAATATCGGAGAAATTGCTATGAGCCTTTAACTGAACCTGGGCCGCAACGCCGGATAAATTAAAATAAAGTGTACTGTCGTTCACTGTCAGCAGGGTGCTGCTGTCTGAAATATCATAACTAAATAACCGCTGGGCAACCAAATTGGATGTAATGAATAATCTTAGGGAATCAGGATTTACTGTGTTCAAATCCTGAGGAGAATTATAACCGAGTTTTCGGAAAGCATCGTTATCAGGCGCAAAAAAAGTATAAGGTCCGCCGGAAACAAGATCCGTGGTCAAACTATCTGGAGTCGCCGTTGCCAGCTGGACTGCGTTGGAAAGAAAACTAAGAGAGGTATCGGCATTGATCAGTTGCAGCAGATTTTTTGAGGGTGGTATTAGTATGCCCTGTAATGCATGAAGCACGCCATTGGCTGCAATCAGATCCACCGCGATCACAGGAACACCATTTATCCAAATGGCGTTGGAATCCCCGGTAATAAAAACAGAGTCTCCGTTTGCCATTACCACTTTCAGCTCCTTTGTGCCTATAAGTGATGAGGATGTCATGGCCGCACCGGCAATTGTATGATAAAGCACCAGGTCCTTTGATTGGGAAGGAGAAGTGCTGTTGATGACAGACTGGTTGATCCCCGCCTGATTCATCGCATCATCTGTGGGTACAAATACGGTAAATGGTCCGGCCCCATTGAACGTGGAATCCAATCCCGCCTGTTTGATGGCAGATTCAAAAAGGGTCGTATTGGTGCCATTGGCCAGGATATAGGATATGGTGGATGTTTTATAATTTATGCTTTGGGGATTCTTCTTATTGCAACCCAACCCGGAAAGGAAGGCACCAGCGATCAGAAGAAATAAGATGAGCCTGTTGCCGGAAAATGTTCTCATACGCTATACTGTTTCAGTTTGCTGTGCATTTTTAAATGACCTTGTCTGCAATACGTAAAAAAATGAATTTCGGTATGCTGGCCAGATAATTTTTATTCCAGGGTAAAGCTCACCCGTCCATCCTTTTCATCTTTGAGAAGGATCCCGATCTCCAGCAATTGATTCCGGATCAGGTCCGAGGTCAGGTAGTCCTTTTTGGACCTGGCTTCCTTCCGGATATCGATCAGCAGGTCCATTATACCCTGAAGCCGCCCGGAATCCTGTCCGTTTTCATCCTTCAGGCCCATGACATCTTCAAGGTAGTTTTTAAACTGCTTCTTAACATAAGACAAGGTTTCAGGGGAAAGGGTTGTTTTTTCCAGGTCGCCGCTCCGGAATGAATTGATATGATTGACGAGATTAAACATATTGGCCAGCACCCTGGCTGTATTAAAATCATCATTCATGAAATCATCAAACTCCAGGCATAATGAATTGAACTGCGTCTCGAGCTGCGGGTTGATTTCTTTCAGAGGATCGCTCGTCATCTTCCCGAGTTCCAGGTACGCATCCCATAGTCGTTTGAGTCCTTTTTCTGCGGCCTGTAAAGCTTCGTTGCCAAAATCCAGTGTGCTCCGGTAATGGGTTTGTAAAATGAAAAAACGGATGGTCATTGGGTGATAAGCCTGGGTAAGCAGCGGACTGTTGCCGGTGAACATGTCCGTCAGGCGGATCACATTATTATAACTTTTTCCCATTTTCTTACCATTGATGGTAATCATGTTGTTGTGCAGCCAGTATCTGGCCGGCACATGGTGATTACAAATGGTGCTTTGAGCAATTTCACTTTCATGATGTGGAAACATCAGGTCCATGCCGCCGCCATGAATATCAAATTCAGTTCCGAGGTATTTCGTGCTCATTGCGGAGCATTCAATATGCCATCCGGGGAAACCCTCTCCCCATGGGCTTGTCCACCGCATGATATGGCCGGGAGGTGCAACTTTCCATAATGCAAAATCCTGACGGTTGCGTTTTTCTTCCTGGCTCTCGAGGTCGCGCGTGGTTTCAAGCAGTTCATCCAGCTTACGGCCGCTTAATTTTCCGTAAGGGTATTTTGCAGCATATTTTTTCACATCGAAATAAACGGATCCATTCACTACATAGGCATATTCTGCCGCTATAATCTGTTTGATCATTTCAATCTGCTCCACGATATGGCCCGTGGCTGTGGGCTCAATACTCGGATCCAGATTATTGAACTGATGCATAGCCCAATGAAAGAGATTGGTGTATTTCTGCACGAGCTCCATAGGTTCCATTTTTTCGATCACTGCTTTTTTGGAGATCTTGTCTTCGGCTGCTCTTCCCTCTTCCTCAAAATGGCCTGCGTCGGTGATATTCCTCACGTAGCGTACTTTATAACCCAGGTACAAAAGATATCTGTAGATCACATCAAAAGTGATAAATCCCCGGGCATGGCCCAGGTGGCTTTCCCCGCTGACGGTTGGTCCGCACACATACATTCCCACGTGCTGCGGAGTTAATGGAAAGAATTCCTCTTTTTGCCTGCTGTATGAATTATAAACTTTTAAGTTGCTCATGCCTTCGCCCAAATATAAACATTTATCGCTTTGAGTCCTGTAGCTGAAGGTCTGCCAACACCGGATGGTGATCTGAAAATGGAGATACTATTTTCGAGCATTGCAAAATATTAAATGATTTGTCCGGCAGAATATAGTCAATCCGTAAAGTGGGAGAAATATGAATATATGTTCTGCCAATCCCAAAGGAACTCGCAATGAAAGCATCCTGACGATTGCCCCTGATGTGAAAATAAGTATAGGAATTCGGAACATCATTGAAGTCTCCGCAGATGATGACCGGGTAAGGACTCGCATCCAAATGTCTTCTCACAGTATCCGCCTGGTATCCGCGCAGGCTCAAAGCAAATTTCAATTTTTTTGCAAGAGATCGGGAAGCCTGCAACAGGCTGTCTTCTGCATTTCGGATGATTTCTACATCGCGAAAATCTTTGGGTTTGAAAAGTACCGATTGCAGATGAACGGTAAATATCCGGATGCGTTTCCCATTCACATCAATATCCGCATCAATAAGGCTTTCCGTGCTGCCCGAAGTATCCTGACCAAATGTTTGCCTTTCATTTCTCAGGATCGGATACCTGGAAAAAATAATTAAGCCGGTCGTATATTTAGCTATCCTGTTGTGGTAATCGCGCGAAAAAAAGTAATAGGGGAAATGCAGCTTATCCCGGATGTACCGGATATTGGAAAATGAAGAATCATCGGGTTCATAGAATTCCTGAAAGCAAAGCAGGTCGGCTTGTTGTTTGTCCACCATGTCCAGCATGCGGGGCCGATGACCGGACGCACCGGTTTTTTTTGTGATGAACTCGTCCCACCTGCGCACGTTCCAGGTCATGATCCGGATTGCGTTTTCATGCTTATGATAAAAATCTTTCCTGCCCGGATTCATTCCGAAGAAAGCATGGATATTCTGCCAGCCAATGATCAGGGATATTAGCGAAATGAGTGACCATCTGGGAGAAATAAAAAGCCAGAGAAACAAAAAACACAATAGGATCAAAAGGAATATTGGGAAAAAAAAGGCAAGTAGTGAAATAAACCACCATTTATCCGGATGAAGAAAGGCATTGCAGCAGGTGATCAGGAAAAGCAATGAAATCAGAATATTCAGCAGAATGACGAAGCGTTTGGTAAATTTCCGCAGTGATGCCATGGAAGGCCCAAGTTACAAATCTTCCTCTTCTGCTGCCCGCCTCAGAATGTCTTTTTCTTCGCTGGTAAGATAGCGGTATCCCTGTTGATTTATTTTGTCCAGGATCTCGTCAATCCTTTTCTGAGTGATATTGGGTATTTTCTTAAATGGCTGGGTTCCTGCCACATGATAGTAAAATTCGTCTTTGGGTCTCGTTTTTTTCTTTTTATCTGGATTGAACAGGTCATTAAGCCAGTCGAAAAACTGGTTTATCCAGATACTGGCATCTCTCCCTCTTCGCAATTGATAAACAAACAGGAACCCGATGCCCGCTGCACCTGCATTTGCGGTATATGACCCTGTGTCGCCATACCCAATGCTGGAAAAATTGATCAGCAAAAATATCAGGGTCAATACCCAGAGGGGAATGCCGCCATTGATCATGGGGAAGATCCGGTAATCCGGAGAAACCGTGGTGGTGGCTATGGCCAGCGCAGCGATGGCGCAATTTGCGCCTGAGAGTGTATCCAGATCGATTTTTCCACGGAGATCAGGAAGTATGAGATGGCAGACTACAAACAAAACGGCCCCGGTAAGGCCTCCATAAAGATAAATTGGAATGATTTTTCTGTTCCCTGTAAGGTCCTGCAAAATATAACCAAAACTCCAAAGCCAGAATATGTTGGAAATAAACCTGAATACCTCGTGATCAGAAAACATATAACTGATCAGCGTCCAGGGCCGCATGACAATTTTTCCCGGTGCGGCAGGCAGCGAAAACCAGCTGTACACCTGAGTGTAAAACGTGGGAGCCATGGCGTTACTCACCAGATAGACAACATAAATAAATTTCAGGATAACAAATAGGACTGCATTCAGGATAAGGAGTTGGATCAGCGCATTTCCATCCTGGCCCAGGTTCATTCGTTTCCGGTAATTGTCTTCTTTCACATTCATGGGTCTTCAATGTAAGTTACTGCAGAGAGTAGGGGCCTGACATCAGGACTGTTTTATTAACAGCTGGAATTGATATGAGTTCATTAATAATTCCGTCTATCTGTTTTTTTCCAGTAAAATACCAATAAGAGACCTACCAGACCGCCGCCCAAATGAGCCCAGTGAGCCACATTATCGCCAGCCGTATTTCTGATACCCATGAATAATTCGATGCACACATAACCTAAGACCGCCCATTTAGCTTTTATAGGGAAAAAGAAATACAGGTATAAAAGGCTATTGGGAAAAAGTAAACCAAACGCAACCATGCAACCAAAAATTGCACCCGAAGCGCCAAGCGTTGCTGAATTTAAGTCAGGATTCGTATACTTAATAATTTCCTGCTGATGATAAGGTAATGTGGCCAATTCCTGCCATAACGGGGTCAGTTCATGGTACAATACTACCAGATGCAGGATGGCAGCTCCGATTCCGCAGACTGTATAAAAAATAAGGAAACGCTTGGGTCCCCAAAAATTTTCCAGGATGCTTCCAAACATCCAGAGGATCAGCATATTCCAAAAAATATGCGAAATACTGCCGTGCAGGAACATATATGTGACCAATTGGTGGGGGCGGAAAAACACGGATCGGACATCATGAAGTGCAAACAGGTTTTCAATGTTGAAACTGGGATTGTTCTCAAATACTTTTTGAGCTACAAAAACAAGTGCATTAATAATGATCAGGTTCTTGATTACGGGAGGAATAACCTGAAAGCTTCCCGGTCGAAATTCAGTCATATTTCATCTGCAATTGGGCTGCAAGTTAGTGCTTTAAAAAAAGCCTGGTAACATTTTCAATATGATAGGTATGCGGGAACATATCCACGGGTTGTATTGCAGAAACCCCATACCTTTCAGACAGGAGCTGCAGGTCGCGGGCCTGGGTTGCCGGGTTACAGCTCACGTAAACTATTTTTTCGGCTGCGATTTCCAGTAACTTTTTAATGAGTTTTTCCGTCATCCCGGCTCGGGGGGGATCAGTGACAATAACATCCGGACGGCCATGGGCCTGAAAAAATGAGTCGTTACACAATTCGCTCACGTCGCCTGTAAAGAAATCTGCATGCTCCACCCGGTTGAATGCTGCATTTTCCTTTGCGTCGCTAACGGCCTCCGGCACGAGCTCCACGCCAATCACCCTCGATGCCTGATCACTGAGAAAAATTCCGATACTGCCCGTTCCACAATAAAGATCATATATTGTTTCCTTTCCGGTCAGACCCGCGAAGGCCCTGGCTACCTGGTATAGGCGTTCCGCCTGCGCGGTATTGGTCTGGAAAAAAGATTTGGGTCCTATCTTGAAAGAAAACCTTTCCAGCTTTTCTACAACCCATCCTTTGCCATAAAAAACGATGGGATCAAGCCCGGCCAGACTATCATTTTTTTTTGGATTGATCGTGTAAAGCAGGGTGGAAATGGAAGGGAACTTTTCCATCATATGGGTTAGTAGCCCGTTTAACAGCCCTTCATCAAAATATCCCAAAACGATATTCAGCATCAGCTCTCCAGTGCGGCAAAGCCTTACCTGCATCGTGCGAAGAAAACCCTCATGTCGTAGTATATCATAAAAGGATACTTTGTGCTCTATGGCCCACTGTTTAATCTCTCTCCGGAGAAGATTCGTCGGCTCAGCCTGCAGGAAACAGGTATCCACATCCACCACCTTATCAAAAATTCCCCGGGCATGAAAGCCTGCGGCATCCTGGGTGGCAGATATGCCTGTATCCTTTAATTCTTCCCTGAGAAGGTATTTCCTGTTCGAGAAGGTATATTCAATCTTATTTCGATAGCAGGTGGTTTGGTCCGACCCTAAAATAGGCATCATTTCCGGCAGTTCCATCTTCCCGATGCGCTTCAGGCTTTGCCATACCTGATCCTGTTTAAATTCCAGCTGTTTAGAATAGGGAAGCATCTGCCACTGGCATCCACCGCAAATGCCGAAATGCGAGCAAAAAGGTCTTATCCTTTCCTCCGCATATTCTTCATATGAAAGCACATGGCCTTCAGCCCAGTCCTTTTTATTTCTGGTCAGCTTTACGGTAACCACATCCCCTGGAACCGCCTGCCCGATGAAAATAACCTTCCCTTCGTACCTGGCCAGGCTCTTTCCTTCAGCGGCATACCCGGTGACCAGTAGATTTTCTATAACAATATTTTTCTTTTTTCCCACGGCGGCAAATGTAGGATTATCTTAATTTAGCATTCCTATGATCAACCTCCTGTTTAAAAGAGCTTTTTTACCATTCGTTTTATTGCTCCTGGCCCAGGCCGGCTTTTCGCAAGGCTATGCCATACACCTTGTTCTGAAACCCTTTGCTCATAGTACGGTATATCTCGGGTACCATTACGGAAAAATAAAAGCAGTGGCAGACTCCGTCTTGCTGGACGAAAACGCCGCAGGCGATTTTAAGGGAAAGGATAAGCTTCCCGAAGGCGTTTATTTTATTGTCTCACCAAAAAAAGTAATTCTTTTCGAATTGCTGATTGGCCGGCAACAACAATTTTCAGTGTCTGCAGACACGGCCAGGATTCCGGAAAGCATAAATTTTTCAGGTTCGCCGGAAAATAGCGCATTCCAGGAATATACCGCCTTCATGAACACCAGGGGCAGAGAAATCACCGCCTGGCAGTCCCAGTTCTCCCAAACAAAATCCAAAAAGGATTCCCTTGCCCTTCAGCAAAAAATCCGGAACGCGAGTGAGGAAATAAAATCTTATCGGGAGAAAGTGGAAAATAAAGAGCCCACTTCTCTGCTGAGTACACTTTTGCTGGCGCTTAAAGAACCCGTAATTCCCCCGGCGCCGGTTAATGCGAACGGGAAGGCTGACAGCAATTTTGCCTACAGGTATTATAAAGATCATTATTGGGACAATATTTCCTTCATTGACGAACGATTGATCCGTACGCCGGTTTTTGAACCAAAACTGGACCGGTATTATAAGGATCTCGTATCGCCTGATCCCGATTCGATCGATCGCGAGATAGATCACATGCTCCTGTACTCCCGCACCAACAAAGAAATGTTCAAATACCTGCTGATCCATTTCGTACAGAAGTATATCAATCCCGAATACATGGGGCAGGATGCTGTATTTGTACACCTTTTTGAAAAATATATCAATACCGGCCAGGCCGATTTCTTTACCGAGAAATACCGCAAATTCGTGGATGACCGGGCATACAGCCTGATGGCAAATTTGCTTGGTGCACCCGCGCCGGATCTGGAAATGACCGATACACTTGGGAAACTGCAGTCGCTTTACAATGTAAAGGCCGATTTTGTATTGATCTGTTTTTGGGACCCCACCTGCAGTCATTGTAAAGAAACAATTCCAAAAGTGGATTCTATTTACCAGGCGAAATGGAAGAAAGAGGGAGTAAAAGTAGTCGGTGTGATGGTTGACGGAGGGAAGGACAACTGGCTCAATTTTATTCGCGACCACAATTTGAAGGATTGGATAAACGTTTACCAGACAACTGCCCAGCACGACGCAGAAGCTTCGGCTGGACATCCCGACTACCGTCAGTTATATGATGTTTACCAGACTCCGGTTCTTTATCTGCTGGACAAAGACAAACGGATCATTGCTAAAAAGCTTACCTACCAACAACTCGATGAGGTTATCAGCCTCAAACTGAAAAAGGTTAATTCATGATATGAAGAAGGTTGTCCTCTGTATCGTCCTGCTGGTCTTTTCAAAATCATTTTTCGGTCAAACGCTGGCGCGTTATGGCGATCATGCGATTACCCGTGATGAATTTTTGAAGGCATACCGAAAAAACAATACAAAGACAAAAGCGACCGAAAAATCTTATCGTGAATACCTCGGATTATATATCCGGTACAGGCTTAAGGTTCAGGAAGCATATGACAACAAGATGGATACTTTACCCGGGCAGGTGACCGAGATGCAAAATTTCCGCAGCCAGATTGCCGATCAATACAGCAACGACGAAACCAGCCTTAACCGAATGGTTGAAGAAGCTTTTCTAAGAAGCCAGAAAGACATACGCATTTCTTACATATTTGTTCTGGCTCCGAAAACGGCTCCGCCCGCAGATACGCTTAGGGCATGGCGCAAAATAAATGAAGCTTTGTCTGCGCTTAAAAAAAATGAGAATTTTGAAGAAACCGCACTCGCTTATTCAGAAGACCCTTTTGTTAAGACCAGCCATGGCGATATTGGATTTGTTACTGTTTTTAGCCTGCCTTATTCCATAGAAAACATTGCCTATAGGACGCCTGTTGGGAAATATTCCCCTATTTTCAGAACGGGAGACGGTTATCTCATCGTAAAGAAAACCGCAGAAAGGCCAGCAGCGGGCCGCATGCGGGTTGCCCAGATCCTTCTTATTTTTCCATATCAGGCGAATGATGCGGAGAAGGCCGACACCCGACGCAGAGCGGATTCCCTGTTTGATGCAATCCGCTCCGGATCCGATTTCGGAGAGCTGGCCCGAAGATTCAGTGGCGACAATTTATCTTATCAACTGGGCGGGGTATTACCGGAGTTTGGCATAGGAAAATATGAATCTCCATTTGAGCAAACCGCCTTTGGCCTCAAAAAAGACGGAGATATCAGTCCGCCCTTTGCCACCAGTTTCGGCTACCATATTCTGAAACGGATCGCCAGAATTCCTATTTCTACCACTAGGGACAAAAAAACAATGGAGGCATTGAAGGAGAAAGTTCAGGCCGACCAAAGGATTGAAGTTTCAAGAAAAGAATTGCTGCAAACTATTTTAAAAGAAACGGGATTCAGGGAAAATATTCCCGCCGGAGATCGTTTATTCGTACTTACTGACAGCATGCTATTGGGCAAAAAAGAACCTCTGTTTCCAAACCTGACCTTGCATAGTATGCTGTTTCGTTTTCCCGATAAAACAATTACCGTCGCGGACTGGGTCAATTATCGTAAAACGATCAGTCGTGTTCCGTCGATCCTGAATGGGAAGACCAATCCGGAATTATTAGATCAATACCGCCAAACCGTCGCTTTCGATTATTACAAGGCGCACCTGGAAAAATATAATAAGATCTTTGCTTACCAGATAAATGAATTCAAAGACGGGAATTTATTATTTGAGATCATGCAAAAGCAGGTTTGGGAAAAAGCAGGTGCAGATACTGCAGGACTCAGGAATTTTTATGCATCACACGAACGCAATTACTGGTGGAACTCCAGTGCGGACGCGATTATATTCAATGCCGGCAACTTGTCTGCTGCCGAAAAATTGCAAAAAGATCTGGGGCCGGGGATTCAAAGCTGGCACGCTATGGTGGATAGCCTCGGAGCCCAGGTCCAGGCAGATTCGGGCCGTTTTGAAATGAAACAACTTCCTGGAAACGGAAATACAAACGATCATTATTTTACGAGCATGGTTACGAATAATGATAAGACAGTACAATTTGCTTATGTGATCAGGAAGTTCCCCAACCCGGAACCCAGAACATTCGCAGATGCGCGCGGAATGGTTATTAATGATTATCAGAATGAACTGGAAAACAAATGGATTACTGAATTAGAAAAGAAGTATCCCGTGAAAGTGGATGAGGGGGTGTTCAGGACGCTGGTGAGGTAATGGGTTTAATGTGGAAATGTGCTAATGTGGAAATGCGGAAATGTGCTAATGCGGAAATGTCTAAGTTCAAGTAATAAGTGCAATTTTTTCTGAAAGGACCTGGTTGGGTATTTTGTAATAAATGGAATTTGGTAGTTGTACGCTCTATTAAGGTTAAGTCATTTCCACATTAGCACATTAGCACATTTCCACATTAACCCCATTTCCACATTCCTCTTCTCATCCCGCAAATTTTGTACTATCCAACATATCCAGGATTGTCGCGTCTTCAACAATATCGAACTTGCGCGCGAGCATTTTATCTGAAGAGCGCAGGGTTTCGTAGTCTTCCACCGTTAATGTTTTCGGATTGGGGCCGCCACGTGACCAGTCGATATAATAGAAATTATTATTTACAACCGAATTACGAAACCTGGAATTCATGATGAGTGTGGGAATCAGAAATTCATCGGGGCCCCAGGTAAACCTTATAAAGCGACGCAATCTCTTGTTTGAATCGACGAAATCCACCACGTATTTCGCGCAATCGGCTCCCAGGGTCATGCACATGGCTCTTGGCCCACCGTACAATATATAAGGAAGAGGAAATTTTCTTTGCGGAAGAAAGGAATTTAGGAAGAACTGGAGTCTGTATCTCCCCCGGAATCCGAAATTGGTAAAATGATATTTGTTGATGCGGGTGATCGCGTGACTCCACCACTCATCCCTTTCCTCATAACAGATGAAATTCTTTCCGCGGCTTTTTTCAAGTGATGCGTAAATGGCGCTGACTGGTTTGATGGGATAATCCTGACCGCTCATTACACTTATAAAATCATAATGCCTGTCATTGTCCAAAACCTCTTTGATGGATTCCAGTACGGCGTGTAAGAAACTATATGAAGCCCATCTCACCTTAATGCGATGATGTACAAATTGCACATGAGGGATTTCTGCCAGGTAAAGAAAAGGTTTGAGATTTGTTTTTTTATCGATATGGATATGAAAATCGAATGGGAAGTGCTCAAACTTTTTTATCAGGCGCTCAATTTGCTGAGGGTCTTTATGAGCCATTAAAATACACGCGATCCGCATATTGCTTTCGAATTTCTTAGAATAAAAACAGGAATCAGGTGCGCAGAACGGACTGGGGTACCGATAAGTCTAAATGGGAAACAAAATTAATGCCGGTTTTCCAATTGCGCAAGTATTCTTTTGGGCGTTAACATCTAATTAAAAGGCAGTTAGCACGTTTGTTATCAAATTTAAGATTATGTAATAGCCCTGAGGACCAAACGTTCAATGGAAATGCTAACGCTTGCCTCTTTGCGAAAACCGAAAAAATCCTGCTTAGATTCAGGGAGTGCCCTAACCATCAACCAAGGCTTCCAACTCCTTCCTTAGGTATTCCGCATTTTTATAGTTTCTCATACAATGAACGCAACTTTTCCCTGGTCATGATCTGTTCCCAGTTAGTGCCTAAGGCGTTCTCCCACAAGGGTTTCATGCCGAGTGCAACCTGGATCATTGTATCGAACTGGGCTTCCGTAAGCCCCTTGGTAATATGCTGAGGAATTTCAATCCTGTTCTTTTCCACCATCTTCTTAAATTCCCTTACGCCCTCGGGATAATAAGGTTCCAGTTTATCAAAGACAATGCAATTACCTACTCCGTGCCTGGTTCCCAACAGGTATCCAAGACCATAGCTGACAGCGTGGGCAATACCGACCTGGGAGTAGGCAATGCTCATTCCTCCCGCATAGGAAGCCATCATGAGCTTGTCATCGTGTTGGGGTGTCCATTCCCCGGTATCAAGAAATACTTCTTCGCAGAGACTTAGGGCTTTTTCTCCGTACGCCTTGCTGAATTCATTCAGGTAGGTGCCGGTGAGGCTTTCGATGCAATGGATGTAGCAGTCCATTCCGGTATAAAAACGCTGATTTGCCGGAACATGCGCTATAAGTTCCGGATCAAGAACAATCTGGTCGAAGGGCGTAAAATCGGAGTTCATTCCCAGTTTCCGGGTTGGACCTGTTAGGACGGTTGTCCTGGAAACCTCGGCTCCCGTTCCACTCAGGGTGGGGATGCCAGCCTTGTACACGCCGGGGAACTTCACCAGGTCCCAACCCTGGTAATCGGCCGAAGAGCCCGGATTCGTCATCATCAAAGCGACTGCTTTGGCAAGGTCCATCGTTGATCCACCGCCAATGCCGATTATGCCGCTTATCGAACCGAATTCCTCTTTAAGCCGGGCGGCAAGTCTATCTACCTGTTTTGTCTTTGGTTCGTCATTCACGTCAGCAAACAGGATCTTATCATTGCCCTGCAAGTGGATTCGGGCGGCCAACGGTTTTTTCTCAAAAAAATGATCCACCAGGAAGATCATGGGCTTTGTTTCTTTCCGGTGAGGCTTTAGAATTTCGTCCAGTTGATTAAAGCTTCCCCTGCCGTATACAACAAAGCCAACCATCTTAAAATTTCTGAAATTCATGGATTTTCAATTTTGGATTGCAAAGTTATCCGCTTTCAGCGAAGGCTGGAGTTTGTAAGGGCAGCCGCCCCGAAAACGCCAGCGCTGTCTCCGAGATCCGGCCTGATTACCGGGACGCTGCAATAATTGTTAAAGATGAAATCATTCAGCGATGAAACGCCGCCGCTGTAGATCTCATCTATATTTCCAACGCCGCCCCCGACTACAATGATATCCGGATCAAGACAGTTCGTAATTACTGAAACTGCTTTTCCGAAAAAATGGGCAAGGCGGCTAATGGTCTGTTTTGCAGCAGAATCCTGATTTTGCAGGGAGACAATTTCTTTGAGTGATTTTTTAACGCCCGTAAGATTTTCATAATATTTCTGAAGCGAAGGACCGGAAAGAATTTTCTCCACGCAGCCGATTTTTCCGCAATAACATGGACCACCCGAATCATCCAGAAAATTATGTCCCCATTCCCCTGCAATGCCATGATGCCCGTTCCATATCTTTCCATCCATTACAATTCCGCCTCCGACGCCCGTGCCTAGGATAATGCCAAAGACCATGCGTGCACCTGGGGCCTTCTTTTTTACTGCTCCCCATGTGGCTTCTGCCAGCGCAAAACAATTTGCGTCATTGGCCAGGATTACCTTTAGTTGCAGACGTTCTTCCAGATCCTTCTTCACCGGCATGCCATTCAAAACGGTCGTGTTGGAATTTTTAAGCGTTTGCGAAATGGGATCCAGGATGCCTGGCGTTCCAAACCCGATACTTACAGGAACCTGTTTTGATTCTGCAATCATTTTTGTTATCAGCTTACCGATCTGGCCGAGCACATGATCGTAACCTTGAGCAGCTTCTGTATCCACACGAGTTCTCACCAACGGCACAGGCTCATGTTCACTTTTCAAAATGACGCCTTCAATTTTAGTTCCGCCGAGGTCAATGCCCCACAAAGATTCATTCATATTGCTCAGATTAACCGGACCTGATTTGCCAAATGGTTTATTTTTTGCGGGCTACTCTTATATCAGGATCTGGAATTATTGTTTTATTTCCAATAGTTGTTTGGCTTTCTGCAAATCTTCGGGCGTATCGATTTCAATGCCCATATATTCCGTGAGCACCATCCTGATGGGTATGCCATGCTCAAGGTACCGGAGGCATTCAATTTTTTCGGTTGCCTCCAGCGGAGTGACCGGCCATTTGGTAAAATTCAGCAATACCTGTTTTCTAAATGCGTATACACCGATATGTTCGTAATAAGAAATCCCTGCCGGCTTATTTCGGGGGTAAGGGATTACGCTGCGACTGAAAAAAAGAGAGTTCATGTGGATGTCCACAGCCACTTTTACATAATTTGGATCTTCGATATTGTTTTTGTTTTTTATTTCCTGCATTAGGGAAGCCACCTGGATAAGCTGTTTCTCATCATCCTTGAAAACCTGCAGCAATTTCTGAAGTGGAGCTCTTTGTACAAAAGGTTCATCTCCCTGAACATTCACAGCTATATCCACATCCATGGATTCCACAGCTTCGGCGATGCGATCACTTCCGCTTTCATGGGATTTGCTGCTCATCCTTGCCTTACCGCCATGGCCAGTTATTTCCTGATAAATGACATCGCTGTCAGTAACCACGAGCACCTGGTCAAAAAGGCCGGTGGCCAGGGTATTGTCATATGTATGTCGAATGATCGTCTTGTTACCGAGCACCTGCATGAGCTTGCCTGGGAACCTGGTTGAAGCATATCGGGCCGGGATCAGAGCAGCGCAATTCATGGAGACCGTTTCGCAAATGTAAATTTTTACAATTATATAAATTGTAATAAGGATTACCTGCCATCATTATCCCAATAGTTAAAGAACGAAGTCATGCATGCCGGCGACTTGCCAAACACTTAAGATGGGACCCAAATACACTGGTTTAAAAGTGCAGCGATTCCAGAATAATCACTTGAGTCAGTCGCCCGGTGAGTGTGCCGGTCGGGAAAATTCGTACCGGAAATATATAGAGATGATGGAGCTGCAGCAACAGAAGTATTCAGAAATATTCCTGTTCCAGGAAGCGGGTAAGATCAAGTACGGCTCCCCGTCCTTCCCGGTCGCCGGAATTGCAAAACACGAGTATACCGCGATGCTTTTCCTTGAGGATTTCTGCCCTGCAGGCGAATAAAAGAGATATTCCTTCGTGAAAGGAAAAGGATTGATCATTCATGCTTCCATTATTCCATCCCATAGAGTAATCGATCGTTCCGAAATGTATGAATTGGAGCGTTTCCTGGGAAAGATGCGCTTTTTTGCCAATCAATCCGGAAAGATTTTCCTGCATGAATTTTATATAGTCAGGCATGCTGATATTAATCTCCTGGGCCGGATATAGAATGGGATTTATTCTAACCCAGGTATGGGCATCCTCCGAATGGAAGTAACCACCCTGGGACCAGTGGCCGGCGGGCGAGGCAGTGTCTGAAAGCAGGGGCCAGGAATAATGAATGGTAATTTTTAATGGTTTTTGAATATACTGGGAAATCAATTCTTCCCAGGCTTTACCAGTCACTTTCTCGAGCATGGAGGCCGCCATTATATATCCCGCAAGCGAAAAAACGATCTTCTTCTGAAGAAAGTTTTCCATATCGGGCTTCTGCTGCAACATATAAAATGTGAATGCCTTTCTTCTTGCAATGATATTTCCCCTGAAATCCGGAATGCGTGACCAATCGGCCATGGTCGTGAAAGGCTGAATGCGGGTCCGGCTTGTGAGCAGATCCGCGAGGGTAATGTTTTGGTAAACAGGAAAAGCTTTCTTTTTGAATTCAGGAAACAATTTCAGTAATGGGGTTGTCCATTCTATTTTTCCCGCCTCAACCAATCTGGCGGCAATATATGCTGTAAAAGCTATTGTGTTTGTACCGATATGAAAACGATCTTTCAGGCTGATTTTGTCTTTCGATTTAAATGCCCGGTAACCAACAACCTGTTCTTCCAGGATGCTGTCTTCTGAAAATACAGCGTAGGCCAGGCCAGGTACTCCGCGAATGATGCGAATGGAATCTGCTGCATCCTGGTCGGTTTGCGTGCTTCCCTGAAACGGGAGGAGGAGCAGAGCAATAAGAGCGAGAAGACTGCAGCGCTTGTTCATTGTCTTTGAAGTAAGTGAAGATAAGAAAATTCGAAAATGGCCCTGTGAGCTATTTATCTTCATTCATTATGTTCCAGAGCAGGTCTTTCAATTTCTGAATTCCCCTATGAGTAACCGAGGAAATGAAGATGTGAGGAATTCCGGCTGGCAATTCCTTTGCAATATCTGTAATCAACTCCTCATCGAGCAAGTCGCTTTTACTAATGCCAATCACAAAACGTTTGTGGAGCAGTTCAGGATTGAATTGTTCGAGTTCACTTAGAAGAACTTCAAATTCCTTTCGATGATCCGGACTGTCAGCCGGAATCAGGAATAACAATGCCACATTTCTTTCAATATGTCTTAAGAATCGATGTCCCAAACCTTTGCCAGATGCAGCACCTTCAATGATACCGGGGAGATCCGCAATACAAAAACTCTTTCCATCACGGTATTCCACCATGCCTAGCTGCGGCACAAGCGTCGTAAATGCATAATCCGCAATTTTGGGTTTGGCGGCTGTGATTACAGATAGCAAGGTCGACTTTCCGGCGTTTGGAAATCCTACAAGCCCTACGTCAGCGAGCACTTTCAATTCAAGAACTTTCCAACCCTCGGTTCCAGGTTCACCTGGCTGTGCATGCTCGGGTGCCTGGTTTGTCGGGGTCGCGAACTGCGCATTGCCCAATCCGCCCCGGCCTCCTTTCACCCAAATAATTTCTTGTCCTTCTTCCAGGATCTCCGCCTCTTTTCGCCCTGTGGTTTCGTCGCGGGCGATGGTACCCAGGGGTACATCAATGAAGATATCTTTTCCAAAGCGTCCGGTGCATTTATTTCCACTTCCAGCCTCTCCGTCTTCGGCCAGGACATTTTTGTAATAGCGCAGATGCAGCAGGGTCCAGAGGTTCTTATTTCCCCTCAAAATAATATGACCACCGCGCCCGCCATCTCCGCCATCAGGCCCCGCCAGCGCATTGTATTTGGTTCGTAAAAAATGCTTTATACCCGGACCTCCATGTCCGCTCCGGCAGAAAACCCTGATCTGATCTACAAAATTGCTTTTTTCCACTGGATAATTTCGGGCAGCAAAGATAACTGATTCAGCGGGTTACTGAGGGAGAACTAATTGGCTGACAAGCCCCGTCCATCCGGTCTGATGGGAGGCGCCCAGCCCAAGACCAGAATCTCCATGGAAGTATTCAAAGAAAAGAATATGATCTTTAAAGTTCGGATCAGACTGCAGCAATGGATTGTTCCCGTATATCGGCCTGTTACCTTTTGGATCCCTGGTAAAAAGGGAAATTACCCTTTTGGCTAATTTGTCTGAAATTTCTTTCAGCGTAAAAAAGTTTCCTGAATGGGTCGGGTATTCCACCTTGAAATCGTCGCCGTAATAATCGTGAAAGCGTTTCAGCGAATCAATGATAAGGAAATTTGCAGGCATCCATACAGGTCCCCTCCAGTTCGAGTTGCCACCAAATAGCGGAATATCCGATTCGCCCGGTGTATATTTAATGGAGAAGGTTGTACCATCAATTTGCATTATATAAGGATGTGCTTCGTGATATTTCGACAGAGCACGGATACCGTGGTCACTGAGAAACTCATTTTCATCCAGCATCCGGTAAAGGATTCTTTTCATCCGGTGTCCCCGCAAAAGAGATAACAAATGCTTTTCATCTTTTCCTTTTTCACCCCATCTAGAAACCAGGTTTGCCATCTGCGGCTGGTTCAAAAGAAACCACCGCAGTCTTTCTGCAAAATCTTTTTGACTATTCAACAGTTCGTCATCGAGCACTTCCACCACCAGGAGTGGGATCAGTCCCACCATGGAGCGAATTTTTAATTTTTTGTATGGGGATCCGGGCTTTTTAAGGACATCATAAAAAAATTCATCTTCTTCGTCCCAAAGATCAGTATTGGTATTGCCCATCCCGGCCATGGCATATGCAATATATAAGAAATGCTCAAAAAATTTGGTTGCCATATCCTGATAAACAGGATTCGATTTCGCAAGCTCCAGGGCAATGCGCATCATATTCAGGGAATACATGCACATCCAGCTCGTTGAATCGGACTGCTCCAGCAAAATGCCATCCGGAAGAAGGGCATTGCGGTCGAATAATCCGATATTATCCATGCCCAGAAATCCGCCTTCGAAAATATTATTCCCTTCCTTGTCCTTCCGGTTTACCCACCATGTAAAGTTGAGCATGAGTTTTAAAAAAACTGTTTCCAGGAACCTGGTATCGCCTTTCCCTTGAGCGGCTTTATCCGTTTCATAAACTTTCCAGGTAGCCCAGGCATGTACAGGCGGATTAACATCAGAAAAAGCCCACTCATAAGCAGGAAGCTGACCGTTCGGATGCATGTACCATTCATGTGTTAGCATAATCAACTGCTCTTTGGCAAAAGCCGGATCAATTGTGGCAAAGCAGATGCAATGAAAAGCCCAGTCCCAGGCAGCGAACCAGGGGTATTCCCAGGTATCGGGCATGGAGATGATATCTGAATTATTGAGGTGGATCCATTGATGATTTCGTCCTTTCAATCTTTCGCCGGGCGGAGTTGGACCTGCAGGATCGCCTGCCAGCCATTTTTTCACATTGTAATAATAGTATTGCTTGCTCCAGATCATGCCGGCAAAAGCCTGCCGCTGTATAATTTTCAATTCTTCATCCGGAATGGCAGCCTGCAATTCCGCGTAGAAGAGTGAGGCTTCTGTGATCCTCTCGGTAAATATTTTTTCAAATGATTCAAACGGACGCTCTGTTTTATTCCTGGTCAACCGTAGACGGAACACTTCCGGCTTGCCGGGCATAACCGTGTGTTTGAAATGGACAGCCGCTTTTGTACCGGTATTTTCAGTATTGACAGATTTCGCGCCGTGGATGAGATAATCATTGATGCCATCCTTATAAAATGGATGGTTAGGCGGAGCATTGTAGAGCCTGGCCGTATTGGTTTCATTTTCACAGAAAAGAATCTCATCACATGCTTCGGAATACAATACCATATTTCCCAGGCTGGGATGATAAATCGAAATCGCGTTTGGAAGATTGGCATTCATGCCTGGTTTTTCATTTCCGTTCGGATAGCCCCAGGCCCAGGTATTACGAAACCAGATCGTAGGCAATACATGAATCGGAGCAGGCACAGGGCCGCGGTTATGGACCGTGATCTTCATCAGGATATCTTCTGGTGAAGCTTTTGCATATTCGATGAAAACATCAAAGTATTTGTTCTCGTTAAAGATTCCGGTGTCCTGTAATTCGTATTCGGGGTCCTTCCTGCTGCGGCGTTGATTCTCTGTGAGCAGGTTCTCGTAAGGGAATTCGCCTTGCGGGTATTTGTACAGCATTTTCAGATAAGCATGCGTAGGCGTGGCATCAAGGTAATAGTACAATTCCTTTACATCTTCCCCATGATTGCCGTCCGGGCCGCCCAATCCAAAAAGCCTTTCTTTCAGGATCGGATCTTTTGTATTCCACAGACTAACGGCGAGGCATAGGTGCAGGTTGATGTCGCTTATGCCACCCAGCCCTTCTTCGCCCCAGCGCCAGGCTTTGCTGCGGGCCATATCATGAGATGTATATGCCCAGGGCTGACCATCGGCACTATAATCTTCCCTTACGGTTGACCATTGACGTTCACTCAGATAGGGGCCCCATTTCTTCCAGGAGGAGTCCGAAAGCCGTTCGTTTTCTGCATTCATGTACACCGATTATGACAACAATAGCCCGGGGCCGGAAAATCAATCGTAAATATGATCAATATACGGCCTGTATTTCTCCAGGATTACCTTCCTTTTTATATTCAATTTTGGCGTAAGCTCGCCAGTTTCAACACTCCAGGGCCCGGTCACTAATTCGAATTTCTTAACCTGCTCCACGTGATTGAATTGCTCGTTGTAATGATCAATGATCCCTCTGTAAAACTTCAGCACTACCGGACTCCTGATCATGGCTTCATGGGAATCTGTAGAAAGCTGATGCTCCTCGCACCAATCCCTAAGATTGTCAAAAGCAGGGACGATCAGCGCACCCACAAATTTTCTGTCAGGACCAACCACAACGGCCTGCTCGATAAAACGCGATTCCTTCAGTTTATTTTCAATGGCCGCCGGGGCGACATACTTTCCGCCACTTGTTTTGAATAATTCTTTTTTCCGGTCGGTGATGCGCAGGAACTTGCCGTCTTCAAACTGCCCGATATCTCCCGTATGGAGCCAGCCGTCAATAACGGTTTCCGCAGTGAGATCGGGTCTTTTAAAATATCCTTTCATCACGCTTGGACCCCTGACGCAAATTTCCCCGTCAGGTTCAAGTCGCACTTCCATGCCATTCACCACGGGCCCTACCGTTCCGAATCTATTTAGTCCTTTACCGTGCCGGTTTACTGCAATCACCGGGGAATTTTCTGTCGGTCCGTAGCCTTCATATATTGGGATGCCGGCCGCATTGAATATGCGCAATAACCTGTCCTGGCAGGCGGCTCCGCCGGTGATGATATATTTGATATTGTTCCCCAGCGCTTCACGCCATTTATTAAATATCAGTTTGTTTGCAATCGATAATTGAAAATTATACCAGATACCGAGGTTGTGATTGTTGTCATATTTCTTCCCGAGCTCAACGGCCCAGAAAAATAATTTTCTTTTTATGCCTTTAAGCGCAGCACCTTTTGCCATGATGCGCTCATATACTTTTTCGAGTAAACGCGGTACCGTACAGAAAATATCCGGTTTTACTTCAAGTAAATTTGGTCCGATTGTGTCCATGCTCTCTGCATAATAAATACTGTTGCCACTGAAGAGATAGATGTAGCTCACCATTTTCTCGAATATATGATTCAGCGGCAGAAAGCTCAGCGTTCTGAATTCAGGACGGTCTTCGAAAGGGAAACTTTCTTTTGATAATAGCACATTGCTCAGAATATTATTATGCGTCAGCATGACGCCTTTCGGTGTTCCCGTAGTTCCTGATGTATATATGATGGTAGCGAGATCCTCCGGACGGATGTTTTTGCTGATGACCTGCACTTGTTCGATTAGGGCCGGGGTGGACCTGGCAACCAGGGATGACCAGTGATCGGCGCCGGATATTCGGTTATAAGTAAAAACATTTTGTATGGAGGGAACTCTGGGACGAATAGCCTGGACCTTGCGGTACAATTCTTCGCTGCTTACAAAAACATACTTCACTGCAGCATCCTGAAAAATGAATTCTATTTCCAGGGGATTGGTCGTTGGATAAATCGGAACGAGCACGGCACCAAGTTTCTGCACAGCCATATCTGTGATCAGCCATTCTGCACGATTATTGGCGATAATCCCGATCTTGTCCTGCCGCTCAACACTCATGTCGTTACCGGAAACACCCAGTGACAGCAGTCCCGCAGCAAGCCGGTCGACGGATTGATCAATTTCCACGGTGCTATATTTTCGCCATTTGCCTTCTTCTTTGGCGACAAGCATATCTTCTTTCGCAAATTTTTCCAGTTGATAATCAATGCAGTCAAAGAGTCTTGCGGGTTTAATCATACATATTTATTTTGCTGTAGACGCCCTGTAATTTTGGCCCGGGGGCACTTTAAATACCCTTCCTTTTTGAAAACTAATAAAGCGATTGTAGTCATCCGCATGGGTTGCCGTCCAGCTTTGAAAAGCTGCAAGTCCCATGGATGCGCCGAAAGCCCATTGGTTGTAAGCATCAAAAAGACCTTCCTTCATCAGTTGTTGTTCATACTCAAAAAGCCGGAAGGGGAATTTACCGGCGTATTTATCAAACCATTCCAAAATAAATTTGCTGCGCAGAATATTTAGTGATTCCGGTGTCAGACCCAGGGAAACGGCAGATGACTGATCCGCCATTACATTCAGGTATACGGCAACGAAAGGGTTTTTATTGGCCTGTGATTTAGGGGCTTTCAAATCCATAAATAATTTCTTATATCCGTCAACCAGCAGACTTTTTATTTCAGGCGTACGGCTGCTGTAACTTTCCAGGTTAATGAAGATTTCGCCGTATATCAGGGTCCACACTTTATCGTAGGTGAAATAATAGTATTTACAGGCATTATAATAATTCGATGAGTAAGACGGATCCACTTCGATGCCTTTTTCCCAAAGGCGAATGGCTTCAGGATCCTTTTTCATCCAGAGCATTTCTCCGTATTCATTATAAAGTTCGCCGCTGTTCGGGAATTTTTTGATTCCCTGCCGGTACATTTTGTCTGCTTCTTTTTTCTCTTCAATGGCTTTATAGGCCATCCCCAGAATCTGGTAACATTGTTCGTCGGCGTCTTTTCTTTCAATGAGTTTTCTTCCTTCTTCAACGGATGCGCTGTAATTACTCTGGAGATAATAGGTGAAAGCAAGGTCTTTTTCTATCGCCAGATCATCCGGTGCAACCTTTAACGCATTGCCTAGAACAATGATGGCATTTGAATAATCGCCATTCCACATATAATTTTTCGCCACCTTGTGAAGGGAATCTGCTGTTTGGGTGAAAGCAGAAATACTGTTCAAAAAGAGGCCGGCAAAGAACAGGACTTTTTTCATGCAATGAATATAGGCCGAACGTTTCAAAAACGGCTTCCGGCTTGAATAATTGTTCCTCAAAAATACGAATGCCTACCTTATCAGATGTGTTAACAGTCCGTCACGGAGTTTAGGCTCAAACCAGGTGCTTTTGGGAGGCATGATTTCGCCACTGTCGGCAATATCAAACAACTGGTTCATACTTATGGGATACAGACTGAATGCGATTTTCATATTGCCGAGATTAACTCTTTTTTCCAATTCAGCAAATCCCCGCATGCCACCCACAAAATCTATCCTGTCATCCGTTCTCGGGTCGCCGATACCCAGCAGAGGAGTCAGGATATTTTCCTGAAGAATGGTAACATCCAGGATACCGATCGGGTCTTCACGGTAGGTTTGGTCTTTTGCTTCCAGGCGGTACCAGCTACCCTCCAAATACATCCCGAATGTATGCAGCCGGCTGGGAGAAAAAGCGGTATCGGTTTTTTCAACCCTGAAATTTTTCTTCAGGTTTTCGAGGAAAGTTTCGGGCGTCAATCCGTTAAGGTCTTTCACGACCCTGTTGTAATCCATTATATGAAGCTCTTCAGAAGGAAAAAGCGTCGTTAGAAAAAAATCAGATTCCGGAGAAGCTTCATCACCCAGTGCCTTTTTCACTTTGGCAGCGGATGCGGCGCGGTGATGGCCATCGGCAATGTAGGTGAAAGGGACTTCGTTTTCAAAAATAGAACTGATCTGTTGAATGGTATCCTCCTCGTCAACCACCCATACCTTATGGGAGATCCCATCTTCGGCCAGGAAATCATAAACAGGCTGATGGGATTTTTTCCATGCTCCGACAATATCGGTAATCCTTTTATTGGATTTGTAAGCCATAAATACATTTCCGGTTTGCGCACCTATGATCCGCATATGCTGAATGCGGTCCTGTTCTTTTTCCGGACGCGTCAGCTCATGCTTTTTTATGATATTTTTTTCGTAGTCTTCCACGGCACTGACGCAGACCAGGCCCGTCTGGCTTTTGCCATTCATAGTCAGCTCATAGATATAATAAAATGGCCGTTCGTCTTTAAACAAAATTTTCTGGTCCCGGAAAATAAATAGATTATCCGCCGCTTTATGATATACTTTTTCGCTGTGTGCATCTGTTCCCTCGGGCAAATCAATCTCTGCCTTGGTGATATGAAGGAACGAATAGGGATTATTTTCCGCCAAAAGCCTGGCCTCATCACTGTTTAACACGTCATAGGGTGGAGAGGCAATCCGGGAAGCCAGGGCCGGCTGAGGTCTCAAGGCGCGAAAAGGAGAAATTATTGCCATGCGGGATTGAAATTACAAATCATTTATCAGGCTGGAAATTGCTTTTACGCTTTCCATCGCCACTGCATTGTATAGTGAAATCCTGAATCCGCCAACACTCCGGTGACCTTTTACGCCCACCATCCCCTGCTCTTCGCAGGCGTCGATGAATTTTTTCTCCAGCCTGGCTTCAGGTATACGAAACACGACATTCATACGACTCCTGTCTTCTCTTGCAACTGTTGGCTCGAATCCTTCTCGTGAATCCAGCGTTTTATACAGAAGATCCGCTTTTGCCTTGTTCAGTTTTTCTATGCCCGGCACCCCGCCTTGTTTTTTCAACCATCGCAATGTGAGCAAACAAACATAGATTGAAAAAACAGGAGGTGTGTTGAGCATGGATCCCGCTTCGATGTGCTGACGGTAATCCATCATTCCCGGGAGCCTGCGGTTGACTTTTCCCAGTATGTCCCTGCGGACAACCACCAAATTTGCACCCGCTGCTCCGATGTTCTTCTGGGCACCGGCGTAGATCAGGGCAAAGCGGTTAAAATCCATTTCACGGCTGAGAATATCACTGCTCATATCCGCTACCAGTGGCAGGTTAGTTATAGGAATTTCAAACATCTCCGTGCCCTCGATCGTATTATTGCTGGTATAGTGAAAAAATTTTGCATCAGCAGCTATCCGGTATCCCTTCGGAATATAGCTGTAGTTTTTATCTTTTGATGATGCAACTATGGTTACTTCACCGAATACTCTTGCCTCTTTGATGGCCTTGGTTCCCCAAACCCCACAATCCAGGTAGGCTGCAGTTTCATTTTCATCAAGCAGGTTCATAGGTACCTGGAAGAATTGCGTTGTTGCCCCCCCATGAAGGAATAAAACAAAGTGGTCGCTGTCGAGATGCATGAGTTCATTCGTGAGACTGATCGTTTCATCCATTACAGACTGAAACAGCGGCGTCCGGTGGCCAATTTCGAGAATGGAAAGACCGGTATCCCTGAAATTAAGAACGGCCTGACTGGCTTCTTCAAACACTTCCTTTGGTAAAACACTCGGCCCGGCATTGAAATTATGCTTCATAGATCAACATTTATCCTGAAAGAGTTGCAAATTTACAAAAATGGCGGCTGCCAGACGTTATTCAAGGATGCTTTTTTATGGTTTGCAGATGATGACGCAAGAAAAAGCTAATAAGAAAGAGTAGGTTTCCCTTTCTATAAATCTACATTTTAGACCGGTTGATTTCCTTTTTTTAATGAAAGAATTAAACCAGCATGATTATGGTATGAAATATGAGTTATGTTGTGCTTCTACATTAAACCCACCTATTATGGAGATCATTAAAAGCATCCAGAACAGGATATACGAAATACGAGGTGAAAGGATTATGCTCGACCGGGATTTGGCTGCCTTGTATGAAACAGAAACCAAAGCCTTGAACCTTGCAGTAAAACGGAATTTAAAGCGGTTTCCCAAGGATTTTATGTTTCAACTCACCACCGAGGAATTCAGCTCTGTGAAGTTTCAAATTGAAACCTCAGAAACAAGGAATTCTTTGAGGTTGCAAAATGAAACCTCAAAGGGAAGAGGAGGAACAAGGTACTTGCCATATGCTTTTACGGAACAGGGCGTAGCTATGCTCAGTGGCGTTTTGAATTCCGATAAGGCAATAAATATGAATATTGCAATAATGAGAACATTTATTGAAATAAGGCGTCTAAGTTTCCATCAAATTGATTTGAAATCCCATCTCAGGCACATCATGGATCGGGTGGGGGAACATGATATCCAGCTAAACCAGATTTATGATGCCATGGAAAACCTTTTGGACGAAAAAGCAGCCCAAAAAAAATGGAACGAACGCGAAAGAATTGGATTTAAGAAGTAGAGATTAGAATGAACCCGAATCTAAAAGCAACTTTTTGCCCGGACCCATCAAATCCGGGTTACCTGCAATTCAATGTTGACGGTACCTTGAGTTTTTCACCACCAGGTATATATGATGCTGATCATTATCAACTGCCGAATGACAGTACTATAATTTTTTTAAGAGATTCAGAAAACTTTAAAATTGAATACCATATTTCCGGGACCTTATTAACCCTGACGGGTGGCTGCATCGAACCCTGTGGAACAAAATATATCAAGACTGAGTAACGTTGCTTTGGTGAATACCCCGGGCATTATATTTGCTTTTGCATTTGAAAAAAGCAATATGATCCGTAAATTAAAATCCGGGGAATACAGGCTTTATTCCCGCAAAATGAATCCGAAAACGAAGAAACGCCGCAACCTGGGCACTTTCAGCAGTATGGATGCTGCAAAAAAACACGAGAAGGAGATCCAGTATTTCAAGCGGCATTAGCGGGCTTTCCGTAAAAAGTGCCTGAATATTCCTTATATGCCATGGATGTTAGGTTTAGGCTGACGCTCGCCGGATCGATATGTTTCTGTTTTCGATTAAGAACCGACCGGATCTGCGAATCATTCTCCGCAATCGCGCCCTAACACTTTTCCTTTTTTCCATTCCAGGTTGAGCAACTGATATTCCTGTTGATCGGCCAGGGAAAGACTGCCGTTCATCAGCCGATCTAACGGGGGTTGCCCCGCATTAACCCAGGCAGTGTACCAGAGAGAGGCTACGGCAAAAATGGATTGGCGCGTGCGCCTTTCGACCATATCCTTTAATTTTTCGTTATACAATAAGGCGTAAGTGGTTGAATATTGCCTGAGCAGAATTCCATTCCGTTCTTCGAATGCGAATTTCTGATCCGGCCGGATCTGGAGGCTGGCCTCCCGCTCACAGCGAAGCACAGTATCTGCTGCGGCTGCACTTTCCAGAAGTCGCGCCCAGATAAAGGAAGGCGGATCCTCAATGTATGCGGCTTTGCCGATAAAGAAGTCCCAGTGATCTGCGGCCAATAGTTCCGGGACACGTGATTCCCAGAATGCATGAATGCCCTGCTGATTCGTTAACTGGCCGTTGTGGTTACTACAGGCATGCAATGGAACATGTGCGTCCGCAATATAATGTCCGATATCCGCAGCATATTTCAGAATAAGCCTGGCGTCTTTTTCGCGAAAAGCTTTTGTAAGCCGGCCAAGCATGGTTTGTATCCACCAGGGAACGATGCCATAAGCCCGCAGCGTATCAGCGGAAAATTTTTCAACTGCCGATTTATAATCCCTGGGAAGATCCCGGTAAGGATAAGCACCGTAGTGATCTATATCCATGAAATGATGCGCGCCCTCTGTAGCTACGGCATACCGTCTTTTATCCGGATCCACGGCGTGCTCGGTGAGATATCCGATGTTCGGTTTAAAAAAGATCATCATTTGCGGTGGTAAAAGGAACACTGCGTGGTAGTTGATCTGCTGATGCATGTAAAATCCCCAGCAAAAAAGGCGGCTATATATAAGTAACAGGCCGGCAGATAAAATTCCCTTCTTCATAAAAAACTTAGTTTTCTGAAGACTCCTGAACTTTGATTTACCTGGCGGGGTTTACCGGCTAATCGTTCCTTAACCAAAAAGTCCGTGATTAGCCACTGAGCCATAGGATCATTCTTCGATCTGTGTGACGCCGCCGGAAATCGCAAATTTCATGGCTTCTGTTGAGCTGATATCAGTTATGATCCGAACTCTATCTTTCCTCACAAAATAAAGATGGCCGGCAAAAGCATAGGACTGCGGAACATAAACGGAAATATAGTCCTGCAAACCAAATTCATTTAATTCCTCATGAGTAATAAAGCCGATCCGCCACACATCTGCGGCTTCGATGGAAACCAGGACTGATTTATCAAATTTCCTCTTATTGCCCGCAAAAGCTTCAAAGAAGTCTTTGATTGTGGTATAAATGATTTTGATGCCTGGTGTTTTCTCAAGAATACTATCGAAAAGCTCAACCAGTTTGCTTACAATGAAGGATGAGGAAACATAGCCCACGATCAGTGCGATGAGGATCACTAAAATAAATCCAAGTCCGGGTATCCGCCTTGGTTGGCCACTCTCATCCAGCGCCAGGCGGGGGAAAATACTATGAATGAAATTCGGCAGAATGTTGTCGATCCAATTGAATATCGATATGACAGCAAAAATGGTTATGGTAATGGGTGCCAGGATGATCAATCCCTGTAAAAAATATCTGAACAGTTTGCCTGCAGCGGTTTTAAGTTTCATAACCCATGGTTTGTGATTCAAAAGTAAACAAACATTCTGCCGGCTCCATGTATAAAACACGCTGTGAACCTGCACTTTCAGCCTGAATTGTAAAAAAATATAAATTCTGTTAGGAAACTTTGGTAACAAAAAAAGTTTCCATAGTTTTGCATTCTTAAGGGAGTTAAAGAAAATGGAAAACAAAGAGAAAATAGAAAGCAAGGGCAGGATATTGGAAAAAGCGACGGATCTCTTCATGCGCTATGGCATCCGGTCGATTACCATGGATGAAATTGCGGCACAACTGGGCATTAGCAAAAAAACGATTTATCAGTTCTTTACGGATAAGGACGAGATGGTTGAAGCCGTGGTGGATGAGGAAATGAAAGAAAATGAGGAGGCCTGCAGAGAATTCAAAGTAAATGCAGAGGACGGTGTTCATGAAATTTTCCTGACCATGGAAAACATGCAGGAGATGCTGAAAACCATGAACCCCCAGCTGATGTACGACCTGGAGAAACATCATCCCGGGGCTTACCGCAGGTTAAAGCAGTACAAGTATCATTTTTTATATACCATGATTAAAGAAAATCTGGAACGTGGAATAAAAGAGGAGATTTACCGCAGTGACCTGAATCCCGACATCACAACCCGGCACCGGATTGAATCCGCCTTCATGATTTTTAATCAGGATGCTTTTCCGCAGAATAAATTTCCGATGAACCAGACCTGTCAGGAGCTTGCCCTCTTATACCTGCATAGCATATGTAATTCCAGGGGCAAAAAACTGATCGACAAATATTTGAATGACAGACAAAAGACTACCTATGAATAGAAACTTTGGTATGAAAAAAGCACTAATCATTGCCATACTCCTTTCGGGAGCCGCTTACCTGCAGGCACAGCAGGTCCATGCTTTTTCGGTTAAGGATGCCATTGATTACGCGCATAAAAATAATGCCCGTATCAAAAATGCCATCCTCGACCTCCAGATCCAGTTACAAAGCAATAAGGCCATAGCCGCCGGCGCATTACCCACGGTGAGTGCGACCGCTGGTACCACCGATTATTTTAACATTCCGGTTCAACCGGTTTCGGACTTTATCACGCCGGCAATTTATGGTGTACTTGTTCAGCAAGGGGTCAAGGATGCCAATGGTAATCCGATCACGATGCCTTCCGGAGAACCTGCCGTTTTCCCATTTTCGCTTTACCAGAAATATAGCGCAAATGGCGGTGTCACGCTGCAGCAAACCTTATTTGACGGTCAGGTATTCGTGGGTTTGAAGGCAAGAAAGACATCCATTGATTACGCCCGGAAAGCGATAGATCTTACAGAAGAGAATATCCGGGTGAATATTTACAAACTATATTATCAGTTGGTAGTGGGTAAAACCATGATTGAACAGATCAATGCCAATATAATGCGTGCAGAAAAACTATTGCACGATGCAGGCGAAATGTATGCCAACGGGTTTTCAGAAAAACTGGACGTGGACAGGGCAACCGTACAACTGGCTAATTTAAAGACGCAGCAACTTAGCACCCAGAATAACATTGATAACGGCTATCTCGGATTAAAGTATCTGCTGGGTATGCCAATCGGGGATTCCCTGGTGCTGACGGATCAATTCACGGAAGAAGACGTTAAAAGCAGCATGCTGACGGATACGACCCACAAATATGAAGATAGAAATGACTACCAGGGTCTTCAGCTCCAGCAAAAACTGAACGATTTCAATATTCAGAGGTACAAGTCCAGTTATTATCCTACAGTCAATCTGAATGGCGCTTTCCAAAAGAATGCTTTCAGTAATACGTACAACTTTTTCAACAAAAGTGGTTCCTGGTTCACGACTTCATACATCGGACTGAATATTAATATCCCGATTTTCAGCGGATTTTCGAAAGATGCGAATCTGAAAAAATCACGCCTCCAGTCCTTGCAGGTAAAAAACCAGATTGAAGACCTGAAAATTTCGATTGACAATGATATCGCCCAGGCGCAAAATAATTTCCGGACTGCTATAATCACGGTCGATAATCAGAAGCAAAACAAAGCCCTGGCAGAATCGGTCTACGATCAAACCAAAAAGAAATACGAATCGGGCCTTGCCTCCAATACGGATATTACCAATGCGCAAACGGACCTGATTACAGCCCAAACCAATTACGTAAATGCGCTTTACAATGCTATCATCGCCAAAATTGATTATCTCAAATCCATTGGAAAAATATAAACGCCAAACAAATTTTTTATGAATAAGATCATTTTATCATTTATCCTTACCGGCGCCTTTCTGATTGTTTCCTGCGGACAATCCGGTGATCCCGTTGCAAAGAAGAAAGAAGCGTTGCAAAAATTAAAAGATGAACAGTCGGCTTTATCCAAAAGAATTCTTCAGGCAGAAGATGAATTGTCCAGGCTGGATACTTCTGCCGCTAAGAAAGAAAAGACAAAGCTGGTTGCAGTTCAGGCCCTTGCTCCCGGAAATTTTACCCACTTCATAGATCTTCAGGGAAAGATAGATGCGTTGAATATTGCTTATGTAACACCGAGAAACGGCGTGGGCGGCCAGGTAAAGGAAATTTATGTAAAGCAGGGGGATGCAGTGAAGAAAGGGCAACTTTTATTAAAACTCGATGACGCCATTTTGGTTCAGCAACTTGCGCAAGCAAAGCAGCAACTTTCTTTTGCACAGAATCTTTACCAAAGAAGGAAGAATCTCTGGGCGGATAAGATCGGCACCGAAGTGGAACTGGTAACTGCAAAAAATCAGGTTGACCAGGCCCAGCGCCAGGTAGATATTGTCAATCAGCAGATAGACCAAACGAGGGTAAATGCTGATATCAACGGTGTTGCCGATCAGGTAAATATCCGGATGGGAGAATTTTTTAACGGTAATAATCAGATCAGAATTGTAAATACCAGCAACCTGAAAGCCGTAGCCCAGGTGCCGGAGGTCTATCTGAGCAAGGTCAGCGTAGGCAGCAATGTAAAGGTGCTGATCCCGGAACTGAATAATAAAACGATACTGACGAGGATATCGGTTACGGGTAAACTCATTGACCAGAATACAAGAAGTTTTTACGTGGAAGCTAAAATTCCATACGAGAAGGATTTATATCCTAACCAGGTTGCACTGATCAGGATTCAGGACTATATGGCACATAATGCCATAACAGTTCCCGTAAACACTCTGCAGAATGATGAAAATGGTAAGTATGTAATGATCGCAACAAAAGAAGGTGGCCGCCTCGTTGCGCATAAGAAACCGGTAACTGTCGGAATGACCTATGATGATAAAATCGAGATCAAATCGGGAGTCCAGGCAGGCGACAGTATTATAACGGACGGATACCAGGGTTTGTACGATGGGCAGCCCTTAAGTACCCAATCCTGATTCCGGGCACCTTCTCATTATTCAACCACAGAATATCTTTTTATGAGCGCATTGGAAAATTTTAAAGGAAGGATCAAGGAATTCAAACCCACGAGCTGGGCAATCAACAATAAGACTTCGGTTTATTTGCTGATCATATTTGTAACGATCTTGGGTGTCAACAAATTTGTCAATACTCCGAAAGAACAATTTCCGGACATTGTTATTCCCACTATATATGTGCAAACCACCTATGTCGGCAATTCCCCGAAAGACATTGAAAATCTGGTGACGCGTCCGATTGAAAAACAGATCAAGGGAATCACCGGGGCAAAAATCAACAAGCTGACAAGCACATCAATGCAGGATTATTCAGCCATAGTCGTTGAGTTTGAAACAGGAGTGGAAACGGATGTTGCGCTCCAGAAAGTTAAAGATGCGGTGGATAAATCGAAACCGGACCTGCCGACGGATCTTACTACCCAACCCGATGTAATGGAAGTGAGCCTGTCTGACCAGCCGATCATGTATGTAAATGTAAGTGGTGATTATGATATGCAGCACCTCAAGAAATATGCAGACGATCTGAAGGACAAGCTGGAAGAGCTTTCCGAGATAAATCGTGTGGACGAAGTGGGCGCTCCCGAACGTGAGTTCCAGATCAACGTGGATAATTACAAAATGCAAAGTGCAAATATCACTTTCAACGATATTGCCAGCGCTGTAGCTTCTGAAAACCTGGATATTTCGGGCGGCCTCCTCGACGTGGGTAATATGAAACGCACGCTACAATTAAAAGGGCAGTTTAAGTCGGCCTCCGATATTGAACAGATCGTACTTCGGAATACATCCGGTTCGCCCATCTACCTGAAAGATATTGCCACGATCAAAGACACTGTTAAACAAAGTGAAAGCTATGCCCGCCTGGATGGGAAAAATGTGATCACCTTAAATATCATTAAACGCAGTGGAGAGAACCTGATCCAGACTTCGGATGATGTGAAGGCTTCAGTTGAGGAATTGCGTGCATCCCAGTTTCCGAAAAACCTGAATGTGGTAATTACCGGAGACCAAAGCAAAAGCACACGCAGCTCCTTTAACGACCTGGTGAATTCCATCGTGATCGGATTTATTCTCGTGTTGCTGATCCTGATGTTTTTTATGGGTGTCACCAACGCGTTTTTTGTGGCCCTTTCCGTGCCACTCAGCATGTTCCTCGCCTTCCTTTTCTTACCTGCTGCGGATTTAATTATCGGTGGCAGCGTTACGTTAAATTTCATCGTGCTTTTTGCGTTGCTATTTGGGCTGGGCATTATCGTGGATGATGCCATCGTGGTCATTGAAAATACGCATCGGATATTTATGGAGGGGAAAGGCAAAATTAATTCCGTGATTGCTGCAAAGGTTGCGGCAGGCGAAATTTTTATCCCGGTATTGGCCGGAACACTTACCACGCTTGCCCCTTTCTTCCCCTTGCTTTTCTGGCCGGGCATCATTGGTAAATTCATGATCTATCTTCCGGTCATGCTGATCTTCACGCTAACCGCATCACTCATCGTGGCATTTTTAATGAACCCGATCTTTGCGGTGGATTTCATGAACCATCCTGAAGCTGGTAATGCCAGGTCCAAGTCCCGGATTTTCAGAAAGCCCTTGTTCTGGATAATCCTGTTCGCGGGAATTCTAATGGATTTGGGGCATTTCACTTTCGGCGGAAATATCCTGATCCTTTTTGCTTTCCTGATGCTGCTGAATACTTATGTTTTTGAAGGCATGATCCGGACTTTTCAAAACAAAAGTCTTCCCTGGATCATGAGTCACTATGAAAACCTGTTGAGATGGGCCTTAAAGGGATGGCGGCCGGTCTGGCTGCTCATCGCCACTTTCCTGCTGCTTATATTTTCAGTGGTTTTTCTTTTTGTGCGAAAAGTGCCTGTCGTATTTTTTCCAAAGGGAGATCCCAATTTTATTTTTGTTTATCTGAAACTTCCTGTAGGTACCAATGTGGATTATACTGACTCGGTTACGCATCAGCTCGAAGACCGGGTATACAAGGTGCTGGATATGGCTAACGGAAAGTCAAATCCGATTGTGGAGAGTGTTATTTCCAACGTAGCCATAGGTGCAAACAATCCGCAGAGCGGCGACCGGAGCACGCAGCCGGAACTTGGCCGCGTTCAGGTTAGTTTTGTGGAATTTGCAAAAAGGAACGGTCAGCATACCACCCCTTATCTGGATTCGATCCGGCACGTGCTGAAAGGTATTCCGGGAGCCACTATATCTGTCGATCAGGAACAAAACGGGCCGCCTACTGATCCACCAATCAATATTGAGATCAGCAGTGATAATTTTGATGACCTGACTAAGACCGCTGTAGCATTGAAAAATTACCTGGATTCGCTGCAGACGCCCGGTGTGGAAGAACTTAAGATGGATGTGGATCTTACCAATCCGGAGATCACACTTACGGTGGACAGGGAAAGGGCCATGACCGAGGGTGTAAGCACATCACAGATCGGGCAGCAGATCAGAACAGCTTTATTTGGCAGGGAAGTATCCAAGATCAAAGACAATAAGGATGAATATAAAATCCAGTTGCGCAATAACGAACTGCAGCGCCAGAACCTGACCGGGTTACTGAATATGAAGATCGTGTTTCGCGATATTTCCAACGGAAGCATCAAGCAAATTCCCATTGCGAACCTGGTTAAAGTAGATTATACCAGTACTTACGGAAGCATTAAACGAAAAGCCCTGAAACGAGTCATCACACTTTATTCCAATGTGCTCACGGGCTATACGCCTACCGCAGTGAATTCGGAATTGAAAGATGCCATTGACAACTTTAATCAAAAGGCCGATGATGTCAATATTGTTCAAACCGGAGAAGGGAAACAGCAGGAAGAAACAGCTTCCTTCCTTGGTTCAGCACTCATGGTTGCCCTGATGCTGATCCTTTTCATCCTGGTTCTCCAGTTCAATTCAATCAGCAAGCCCGTGATTATCCTGACTGAAATTTTGTTTAGTGTGATCGGTGTATTGCTTGGATTTGGATTCACCGGAATGACCATTTCCGTCGTGATGACGGGATTGGGCGTTGTTGGCCTCGCCGGTATCGTTGTTAAAAACGGGATCCTGGTTATTGAGTTCGCAGACGAATTAAGAAGCCGGGGCATGAAAACCAGGGAAGCACTTATCAAGGCGGGAAAGACAAGGATAATTCCCGTCATGCTTACCGCACTGGCCGCAATCCTTGCACTGATACCGCTTGCCATCGGATTTAATATCAATTTTGTCAGTCTTTTTGCCGAACTCAATCCGCACATCTTTTTCGGAGGAGACAGTGCAGTATTCTGGAAGCCCTTGTCCTGGACAATCATATTCGGGCTCGCTTTTGCTTTTTTCATGACCCTTGTGATTCTCCCGAGCATGTACCTGATCGCAGAAAGATTGAAGCGGCCGATGCGCCGATACTTCGGAGGCAAGTGGATATCTCTGCTGGGAATTCCGCCACTGACATTTATATTCCTGCTGATATTTATTCCGATTACCGTGGTCAGGCATTTTATAGAAAAGAGTAGAAGAAAAAGGGCCGCCGGCGGCCGCGTGGATGAAATATGGGCCGGATCCTGGTTCTGATGCAAATGAAAAAGCCGCGGAAGTTTGAATCCTAATCAAACTTTCGCGGCTTCACTGCAATAATATAAGATCATCTCCTGCTGGAAAGTTTGGCCAGCAAGCGAAGGATTTCGAGATACAACCATACAATGGTAACCAGCAAACCAAAAGCACCATACCATTCCATGTATTTGGGAGATCCTGCTGCCACTCCTTTCTCGATCATATCAAAATCCAGGATCAGGTTAAGAGCTGCAATGGCAACCACGAATAATGAAAAACCAATACCCAGGGCTGACCCCTCATGAATAAAAGGGATGTCAATGCCGAACATGCGCAACACGATAGACAACCCATAGAAAATTGCGATGCCGGCTGTGGCTACAAAAATTATAGATTTGAATTTCTCTGTTGCCTTGATCACACGGAAGCGGTAAAGAAGGAACATCGCGATGACTGCACCAAAAGTCAGCAGTACCGCCTGTGTAATAATGCCGGGAGCAGTTTTTGCGAATACATTATTATAAGTGGCGGATATAGCTCCGAGGAAAACGCCTTCAAACAAAGCATAAACCGGAGTCAGATAAGCGGCCCATTCCTTTTTAAAAGTGATTGTTATCGCAACGATAAAACCCAATATTGCAGATCCAATCATCCAGGGCATAACAGCAACACCGTCATAAAAGGCCTTCCAGGTCAGTGAGGCAGAGGCCATTACCAGGAGAAACAATAGAAAGAACTTGTTTAGTGTTCCTGTTTCCGTCATCGTGCCTTCACCAGGGATGCTGACAGTATTCTGGAACACGTTTAGTGCTGGATTACCAGATTTAAAAATAGCCATAGTTAGATTCGTTTAGGAGATGCAATTTACGAAAAAGTAAAGGCAATTTTATATGCTATTTTCCGCGGGGCGGTTGCTGCGGAGGCCTGTTATTACGGCGCTGATGCGGAGGCAGTTGCCTTTGCATTTTCTTTTTCCGGTCTGCCTTATCCAGGGTTTTCAAACTGAACTGGCCTGCCAGATCCACGTTAACCAATTCCTCTTCCTTTGGTTTTCCTGTATTCACTTCTATGGCACCAAGGTCATCCGGGACCTTATTCTGCTGGTTCAGTTTCTTAATTTCTTTTACCCTTTCAATTGTTAATGGAAATTGTTTGTTGCTATCCGGCAATACATACCACATGAGGTTTTTGAAAATGTCTTTTTTAATGAGTAGAGCGGTTCCCTTGGCAACCTGGAGTGTATCAGTATTATCCGGAAATTGCTGAAGCGCGTCGAGATAAGTATCCAGCTCGTAATTTAAGCAACATTTCAGGCGGCCGCACTGGCCACTTAGCTTACTTTGATTAATAGAAAGGTTTTGGTAGCGGGCAGCGGTTGTGTTCACTGATTTAAAATCCGTAAGCCAGGTGCTGCAGCAAAGTTCGCGGCCACAGCTTCCGATTCCGCCAACCTTTCCCGCTTCCTGACGGGCACCGATCTGCCGCATTTCAACTTTTACCCGGAACTCTGAAGCAAAAATTTTGATCAGCTCGCGGAAGTCCACCCGGTCATCTGCTATATAATAAAATGTGGCTTTCCGCCCATCGGCCTGAATCTCCACCTGAGATACTTTCATGTCCAGCTTTAACTGGCGGGAAATGGCACGGGAACGGATCACGGCTTCTTTTTCCCGCCCCTTATTTTGACGAAGCAGGTCCAGGTCGCGGTCAGTGGCGTGGCGCATGATCTTCTTCATGTCCGGATGGTACTCATCCACATTTTTCTTCTTCATCTGAATCCTGACCAGCTCTCCAGTTAAACTTACCTCTCCAACATCAAAACCGCCGACTCCTTCAACACTTACCAGTTCTCCTTTTTCGAAGATCTGCATCGTCGGATTCCGGAAAAAATCTTTCCGGCTGCCCTGATTAAAACTTATCTCAACCACCCGGCATTCGCTTGCCGGGTCATGAAAAGGAAGGTTTGAGAGCCAGTCAAATACATTCATCCGATTACAACTTCCGGTGCCGCAGCTTCCATGGCTTTTGCAACCGGTTGGCTTGCCATTGGCACTGCCACAATTAGAACATCCCATATGTATTGATTAACCAGCAATTGTCAAATATACTAAGTTCCTAGGTTACCACCGCTACTTCCCGGTTCATCAGGATATGATATAAACGAATGGTGAGGGCATGAAAAAGCATTTTCGCATGAGCATTACGTTCAATATAATATATGGCATTGTTTATTTCTTCGACAATTGCCAGCTGACAGCTTATATCTGCTGTCTTGTTGAGACGCAATGCAAAATCCCGTTCGTTAGGCGGCAATCCATCAGCACGTTCCCCGTTCATCCGGAAACGGACCGCCTGTTCCAGGAGATGGCTAAAATACTGCAGGAATTGTTTTTGCCGCTCCCTTCCCTGTTTGCTGATATCTTCAATCCATTTCACCTGGGCGATCGGTCCGGTTTTCATTATTCCATTCAGCCAATCCCTGAGCAGGCCCTGCCAGTCATCAGGTTCTTCCTGTAATAATTTTAATGCTTCATGATAATTCTGCTGACTTACGGCCGCGAGTTTCCTGGCCTGGGCAGCTGGAATCTGCCCCTTTTCAATCAGAGCCTGTTCAATCTCCTGAATATCCGGTTTTGGCAATCGGATAATCTGTAATCGGGAGAGTATCGTAGGAAGCATGAGGGACTCATTCTGAGCTACCAAAATAAAAAGCGTGTCGGGAGGAGGTTCTTCAATCAGCTTCAATAATCTATTTCCCTCATTCCCGAGATATTCCGGCATCCATATTATCTGAATCTTGTAGCCGCCCTCAAAACTTTTCAAGCTGAGCTTTCTGGTAATATCATTGCATTCATTCGCGCTGATATTTCCCTGTTTATTTTCCGCCTGAATAAACTGGAGCCAGTCATACAAATTCCCATAAGGGTGAAGGGAAATGAATTCGCGCCATTCCGAAATGAAATCAACACTCAGTGGTTTGTCACCTGGCTTCCGGGGAAATACAGGGTAAGCATAATGAATATCCGGATGAATGAGCTGTGCCGCCTTTATGCAGGAAGCACAAACACCACAGCTTTCAGCCGGAAGTACTTGTGCACTGAACCGTACCTGATCGCATACCAGGTATTGGGAGAATGCAAGGGCGAGGGGAAGGCCGCCTGTTCCTTCGGATCCGCTTAATAAAATAGCATGACTCAGGCGGCCGGTTTGCACCATGAATCTCAGCTTGCTCTTGATCACTTCCAGACCGATCACCTGTTTGAAAAACATTCCGGAATATAGCGGAATTTAATTGAGATACTTCGTTATTTCTTCACTCATGGGTGTAACCTTGCTTGGAAATACGGCAATCAGCTTACCATTTTCGTCAAGCAGGAATTTGGTGAAATTCCATTTGATAACGGGAGATTCCACACCCAGGGCGTTTGCTTGTTCTGTAAGGTATTTGAACACCGGACTTATATTATCACCCACAACATCCACCTTGGCAGCCATGGGGAATGTGACACCATAATTTTTCTTGCAAAATTCCTTGATCTCAGAGTTGGTACCTGGTTCCTGGGCCCCGAAGTTATTTGCAGGGAATCCAACGATCACGAGTTTGTCTTTGTATGTTTCATATAATTTTTCCAGATCAGCATACTGTGGAGTAAATCCGCATTTAGATGCCGTATTTACGATCAGCAGTTTTTTCCCCTTGTAAGAAGACAAATCAATGGTACCTCCGTCGAGCGCAGGAACTTTAAAGTCATACACACTCATGTTCAGGAACAGGAAGAGTGGAATGAGTAATAAGCGTAGCATAAAATTTTTATTTAATAATAGGAAGAATAATTTCAAGAGGAACCTATCAAAGGTAAGTCAAATCAAGGTCGAACTTACTGCCGCTCGTAACATCCCAGGTCTTGTTTACCGGGAATTCTTGGGTTTCCATCCAGATCAACCCCTATTCCCAGATCTTTACCCATTCCCAATCCGGGTGATCCGGCCTGAAGATGGAAATCATAGAGCCGGTCCTGATTGTCAGTTTTTACAAATTTGGGATCCATATTAAGTAACAAAGAAATGCTGTCGATATGATCCGGATAATTCTGTTGTTGCAGGATACCATGATCAAAGACCACTTGGAAAACGGTATTTCCCTGTTGAGAAATCTGGGCTTCATCGGTAACTGCGCTGTCCCCCCAGAAAATGCAATTGGTAAAACTGGCCTGCAGATCGCTGAGCAGTACTTGATTTCCAACCTCACCTGCATTTGATACACTTAACACCGGTTGCTGATGCTGAAGAACAGGATTTGAATAAGATGCCGCTGTGCAATGGGTAAAATGATAGGTACCACCCAGGGCAATACCTATGTTATTTCCGCAGTTGCTGATCAGGCAATTGACGGCATCGATGCTTGTTTGTATACCCAGGATTCCGGTTTCCAGGGAATTGTCAATAACGCATTGGTCTAATTGGAGTTTTGGCGATGCGTTTATCGAAGGGCCCTCTGCAACAATGGTTTGATCAGCATTGCGCAGGATGGCATATTGCAAAACATTATTAGCACTTGCTTGCCTGAAATAAATACCAGGCCATGAGCCGGGAAAGGACGCATAAGGCTCATCGAGCCTGTCATCATTAAAATAAACGCGCTGACTATCGGCGGCTTCGCCCAAAACCAGCAGCGTACCATCCACGAGCATTGGTGCGTCTGCATGAAAGAAAATCCTGCACCCGGCCTGAATAGTCAGCGTTGCATTGCTGTCGACCTGAAGGACTCCGGAAATAACATAAGGAAGGTCATCGCTCCAACTCACGTTACCCTGGATGACTGCGTTGTTGAGAAAATGGGCATTTTGTCCCCATGCACTCAGCCGGACAAATTGCTCCATGCCATTATAACGGATTCGGATACTGTCCTGCAAAATAAAAGCCTGTGGTTTGTTGTTGGGATTTATAAAAACAGAAATGAAAAGGTAAAGACTGTCATTCGCGTCCAGAGTGAGGTTCATGGCAGAAGGCCCCGGTGAGCCGTTGATATTCAAAATAAAGGCTGAGTTTTTCCCGCCCATCAGGGTGATATCGGAAATCAATAATTTCTGGCCATTATTGTTAAGTACCCTCACTTGTTTGGTCACGGATCCTGTTGTAGCAAAAAGGGTGTCGAAAGAAACAGAATCTGATGAAAGAATGAGAAAGGCATTGCCGCTGATATAACTATCTTTTTTGCAGGATATCAGGAACGATCCAACACAAATCCATAAGACCAGCAACTTACACATGTTGCTCAAAATTAGCAACATCAGCACGATTGTCAAAGCCTGATAAATTATGAGGATACGCTGTGTGCGAGTGTGGCTATGCTAAGCGTGACTCCTTCTATCCGGAGCAGGACCCGGGCGCAGGCTTCAAGAGTTGCTCCGGTGGTGACTACGTCATCTACCAGCAAAATGTGTTTGCCGCATATAAGGTCCTTTCTTTTGACTCTGAATTTATCTTCCATATTCTGCCAGCGCTGAATCCTGTTTTTATGAGTTTGGGTTGCAGTTCCTTTTATGCGCTCCAGACAATTTGCAAATTGCGGGATATTCATTGCTGCCGAAATGGATTCTCCCAGAATCGCTGCCTGGTTATATCCCCGTTTTTTTTCCCGGGAAGTATATAATGGCAAGGGCAGGACCAGTTGGCAATCCTGAAAGCGTCCGCTGTTTTTAAGCGCGTGGCCCATGCAACTTCCAAAATAGGATCCGATCTCTTTTCTTCCCTTATATTTAAACCAGTGGAGACTTTGCTGAACAATTGATTTTTTTGTGAAATATAAATGCGCGGAAGCAGCTTGAATTTCGGCGCGGCCCCAAAAAATTTTTTCCACCGGGTTTCCGGCACAAAATTCAAATCCGGTAAATGGCATGGAGCCCATGCAATAAATACAAAATATTTTATTTTCTTCCACCAGATCGGTGCCGCAGCCGCAGCAGACATGCGGGAAAAAAAGATGGGCGAGTGCGGGTAATAAGGAAATGCCGGGATTCATAAAAAGCCGGGCACTCATTCGGCCCAATTAAAATAAATGTTTATACACCTCTTCCACTTTTCCCATCATCAATACTTCAATTTGATGTGGTTGATTTTTTAATCCTTTCTGATTATACCTGGATACCAGGATCTTGTTGAATCCGAGTTTCTCTGCCTCTGCAATCCGCTGGCCGATTCTGTTTACTGCGCGGATCTCTCCGCTCAGGCCAACTTCACCTGCGAAACAGGTATCGTTTGCCAGCGGAACATCTTCGAAAGAACTTAAGAGGGCGCAGAGAACAGCCAGGTCAATGGAAGGATCCTCCACTTTGAGTCCGCCTGCAATATTCAAAAAAACATCCTTTACGCCAAAGTGAAATCCCCCTCTTTTTTCCAGAACCGCCAATAATAATTGCAGTCTTCTAAGATCAAATCCGGTGACTGTCCGTTGGGGAGTTCCATACACTGCAGGTGTTACGAGCGCCTGCACTTCTATCAATAAAGGTCTTTGACCCTCAATACTGGCCGCGATTGCAGTCCCGCTGAGATGATCTTCTTTTTGTGTAATGAGAATCTCGCTGGGATTATTTACTTCCTGCATGCCCTGATCCGTCATTTCATAAATTCCCAATTCTGCCGTGCTCCCAAACCTGTTTTTCAATGTTCGTAAAATCCGGTATGTATAATGGAGGTCACCCTCAAATTGCAACACGGTGTCTACCATATGTTCCAATATTTTTGGTCCTGCAATATTTCCATCTTTGGTAATATGACCGATCAGAAAAACCGGCGTGCCGGTCTCTTTTGCGAAGCGCTGAAATTCTGCAGCGCATTCCCTTATCTGAGAAACACTCCCCGGAGTTGATTCAATATAAGATGACTGGAGGGTTTGAATGGAATCCACGATCACCAACTGGGGCTTTAATTTTTTTATCTCCTGAAAAATCGTTTGAGTAGAGGTTTCGGTGAGCAGGTAAAAATTATCCGGATTATTCATCAGTCGCTGGTCCTTTATCTTCAACCTGTCGGCGCGCATCCGGATCTGTTGTTCACTTTCTTCCCCGCTGATATATAATGTCAGGATTTCTTTTAACATTAAACCGATCTGCAGGAACAAAGTACTTTTACCAATTCCGGGTTCTCCGGCAACAAGCACAAGACTGCCTGCAACAATGCCTCCTCCAAGCACCCGATTTAATTCAGCATCCTGAGTAACGATCCTTTTTTCCTCAGCACTGAGCACATCATGAATAGAAATGGTTTTGATTTCTTTTTTTTGGGGAGTATAATTTTTCCAGCCGGATTCGCCCAATCTTTCATCTTTGGTGATCACTTCTTCAATAAAAGTGTTCCATTGTTCGCAGGATGGACATTTACCCAGCCATTTTGCACTCTCGTATCCGCAATTACTGCAAAAAAAAGCAGTTTTAATTTTGCTCATCCGCTAAAGGTAGTGGCTCAAATCCCAAAAAGTAAAAAGGCCAGCTACCAGAGCTGACCTTTTACTTACTAACCCATTAAATTCTTCCACTAAATTACAAAATCAGGTCACATAACAAAATTAATTTTTGTTCCTGTGAATAACTTTAAACCACCGGCAAGCCAGTTCTTTCAGCATTTAGACGACTCATAAACGGCTGTCAACTAGGTATTTACACTTAATATTTGAATCGGGCTCCATGGGTAATTGATTGAAAATTAAGCCATGGATATGACCGGAAATTCTTGTTTTGCTGCGAAAAAAGAATATTCTTCCGAAAACTTCATATTAGATTTTTTTTAATATAAAAACCAGGAATCCGGGGAGTAAAAACAAGCTTGGAGCCTGTCAGGATGAATGATCAGAGCTTGATTTCCTCCTCCTGTTTATCGAAGAAATGGAATTCAGTCATGTGGTAGTTAGTATTTGCCTTGATCTGGACCTGCTGCTTATATTTCCAGCGCCATTTCGATCTCTTGCTGAAGAAAAAGCCGCCCTTGGTTAAATAGGCGTGCATGATGGGGTGAACGGTCAGGATCAGGTCCTTATGCTGGTGATTCAGCAGGTAGCTCAGGTTTTTCTCAATTTCATCCTCCAGGATCAGGGCCGAGGAAATTTTGCCCGTGCCATTGCAGGTTGGACATATTTCCTGGGTATTAATCGTGATCTGCGGTTTCATCCGCTGCCGGGTAATCTGCATCAATCCGAATTTGGAGATTGGGAGAACTGCGTGTTTGGCGCGGTCGGTACGCATGAAGGATTCCATGGCCTCGACCAGTTTCCTTTTGTTATCGGGGAATTTCATATCAATAAAATCAGCCACGATAATTCCGCCCAAATCCCGCAGGCGCAGCTGACGTGCGATCTCCTCCGCCGCTTCCAGATTGGTTTCAAGGGCATTTTGCTCCTGGTTATTGCTGACGCTCTTATAGCCGCTGTTCACATCGATCACATGCAGGGCTTCCGTATGCTCAACAATAAGGTAAGCACCGCTGGGAAGGTTGACAGTTTTCCCAAAAGCGGCTTTCACCTGCTTGGTGATTCCGAAATGGTCAAATATCGGAGAACCGTTATTGTAGAAGGCGACGATATCAATTTTATCAGCCGCAATCCTTTGAATATAGGTGCGGGTATCGTTATAGAGATTGCGGTCGTTAACCACGATCTTGTTGAAATCTTCGTTGAGGAGATCCCTGAGCATGCTGGTGGTCTTGGTCTGCTCGCTGAGAATCTTGGCCGGAGCAACGGCTCCTTTCAGGTTATGCTGGATCAGCCTCCAGGTAGCAACCAGATCGGTAAGATCCTCATGTAACTCAGCCGTGTTTTTTCCTTCCGCCGCTGTACGTACGATGACGCCAAAATTCTTTGGCTTGATGGCTTCCACAATTTTCTGAAGCCTCTTTCTTTCGTCTGATGAATGAATTTTTCGGGAAACCGCGACGATATCATTGAATGGGGTAATCACCACGAAACGGCCGGGCAGTGAAATTTCACAACTCAGGCGAGGGCCTTTGGCTGCAATAGGTTCTTTTAGAATCTGCACCAGCACGTTCGGCTTGCCGCTCAGCACCTCGTTAATCTTCCCGGTTTTTACAATCTCCGGTTCAACAGCAAACGAACCAAAATCAAACCCGTTTTCGTGGGTATTATCCTGAATGCTTTGCTGGGTGAATTTGAGCAGGGAACGTGCGTAAGGGCTGAGATCGGTATAGTGAAGAAAAGCATCTTTTTCAAATCCCACGTCAACAAAAGCAGCGTTCAGTCCGGGGATGAGTTTTTTTACCTTACCAAGATATAAATCACCTACTGCAAAACTGGCATCAGCTTTTTCATGGTGCAATTCTACCAGCTTTTTATCTTCCAGCAGGGCTATTTCCACTCCCTGGGGGGCTGCATTTATGATCAGTTCCTTATTCAATGTTTACGTAACATTTACTTCTTAACCTGTACATCACTAAAAAGGAATCCAAATGCTGAAGAGGATTTAATTAAGCGCCAATATGGATGCATGTAAGCATTTATGTAGCGTAAGTAAATAAATTGATTCAGCTGGAAAAATAGACCGGTAGGGCATCCGGTCCGGAGTGCGTTTATTTATTTTTTTTCTTATGACGATTCTTACGCAATCTTTTCTTTCTTTTATGGGTCGCAATTTTATGTCGCTTCCTTTTTTTACCACAAGGCATTGATGAATGCTTTTTTAGTGAACTAATATTTTTTCTCCGCTCTCCGGAGCGTTTATTTTAATGACTCCAGTCTTTCGTTGATCGCATTGACCAGGTCAGGATTATTCGAAATCTTCTTTGCGGCGGTATACCACTTTCTTGCGGAAGCCTTGTCGCCAGTTCTTTCATAGGCTTCGGCCAAACTCAGGATGGCTTCGAGGTTTTCAGGATCATAGTGAACTACTTTCATCAGGCGCAGGATCGCTTTATCGTATTGCCCGGATTCCATTCCTCCGAGGCCCAGAATCAATTGTGCATACATGTTCAGCGAATCCCTTTTGGCCACAGCCAGGATTTGCTGAATTCCTTTCATCACATCCGCCGGCTCCTGCCCGTTACTACCGAAAATATAAGTAGCACCGAGTCCGATTATCGTTGAATCATTGGCAGGATCCAGCTTTTCTGCTCTTTCAAAGAGGTCCCGGCTTTGATTTGCCATCCAGCTTTTCAATACAGAATTATCCTGCGCCCGCAGGTTGCTCAAAAATAATTGGGCTGCAAAAGTGAGACTTTTTTCAGAATTTTCCAATTTTGCTGCCTCTGCGAGATAATAGGCCGAAGGTAGAAGCGCATTTTGGACGGAATCCTTCCAGAAATCCGACAGTTGATGATAAGCCGCTATCTGCTGATTTTTCACGTCTCCCCTGACAACCGAATTTTCAAGCCGGTTCACATGGGCGAGTTGTGATGGACTTAGTTTGGACTTGCTTTCTTCCAGGATTGCCTTGATATCAAGCGTTTTAGCGGTATTCGCCGAACCGCTTGGTGTCTCCGGTTTTTTAAGAGAAGGAACTGTATTTCCAAAAAAATAAAAAACAACCAGGATCAGTATTCCACATCCGGCAACGATAAATTGTTCTTTCTTCACATGAGGACTTTATCCGGCGAAATTACATCTCTTCATCAGGGTTTGGCTGATTATCCTTAATGGCCTGCAATTTTTTCACCTCGGCAACAAATTCTTTTGCCGGTTTAAAAGAAGGGATGTAATGCTCGGGAATATGAACCGCAATATTCTTTTTTATATTGCGCCCAATTTTAGCTGCCCGTTTTTTGGTAATAAAACTTCCGAATCCACGTATATAAATGTTTTCTCCCTTGGAGAGCGTTTCTTTAACCTCTTTAAACATAGTTTCCAGCGTAACCAGAACGTCTACCTTAGGTATCCCTGTTTTATCCGAAATTTGATTAACGAGGTCTGCCTTTCTCATGGCTCAATTGTTTTATAAGTTTCTGATTTTAAATATATAACAAAAAAATTAATCCACAACCAATTTCTCGGCAACAAGTTTTTTTTAAAATTGCTGCTTGTAATCCCCTGCTTTTCAATAAATTATAAATAGTTGATAATCAGCAATCTAAGAAATATAAATCCTTTTTTTCCGATATGATTTCCCTGAATTTCAGTAAAAAATTACTCTTGTGGAACTCCACTGAAAATACGCGCCAGATGCCCTGGAAAGGAGAAAAGGACCCTTACCTGATTTGGCTGAGTGAAATCATTCTTCAGCAAACCCGTGTGGACCGGGGATTGGCATATTATGAGAAATTCGTTTCCAAATATCCGACTGTAAAATTACTTGCGAAGGCGAAGGGAAAAGAAGTATTTAAACTATGGGAAGGATTGGGTTATTATAATCGTTGCCGCAACCTCATATCCTCAGCAAAAATAATAGCATCCGTTCATCAGGGAAGATTTCCATCATCCCTGGAACGAATCCTGGAGTTGCCTGGGATCGGTCCCTACACAGCTGCGGCTATTGCCTCCTTTGCTTTCGGACTTCCTTACGCCGTGCTTGATGGAAATGTGCAACGCGTGTTGGCCAGATATTTTGGAATCAGCGCAGATTTTCAATCAGCTGCAGGGAAAAGTCTTTATCAATCGCTGGCCCAGGCCCTTTTATATCAGAATGATCCGGCAATTTATAATCAGGCCATCATGGATTTTGGCGCGGTAGTCTGCAAGCCGAAAAATCCTTTGTGTGCACATTGTCCTCTGTCAAAAAATTGCCAGGCGTTTCAGCATCATTGGGTCGGTTTGCTGCCTTTTGCTTTAAAAGCCGCCCCAAGAAAAATACGCTGGTTTTATTATTTCGTTGCAGACGCCGGCGATGGAAAATACTGGATCAGGGAACGAAAGCAAAAGGATATCTGGGAGAATCTGTTTGAATTTGTTTTGTGGGAAACTGGGCAAATAATGCCTCAAAGCGGAATTCAAAACTCCGGCTTTGTGCAGGAACATTTTGGGAAAGCCGGCTTCCGGATCCTTCATATCTCAGAAATGATTACCCAAACGCTTACTCATCAAACGATTAATGGACTTTTTGTCCACATCAGGCTGAATAAGCGGCGGAAGAGCCTGCCTGAATACCGGCTTATAGCCGCAGATCAATTTAACCAATATCCCTTTCCCCGGCTAATCCGGACCTATCTGAAAGAATACGCTCACTTGCTGGCCTGAATTCTGGTAAAGGTTTTGATGGTTATTTACCGGATAATCCTTGCCGGGTTTTCCTTAAAACAGAAATGGCCGTCAGCACCAGCAATATTAAATTAAAACATCGGGTATGAGGGGAGTAAACAGGGTAATGCTAATCGGAAATTTGGGCAAGGATCCGGATGTCCAGTACCTGGAAGGAAATATCGGTGTCGCTAAATTTTCGCTTGCTACAACGGAAACATTCAAAGACAGGGCAGGTAAATTGATTTCGCAAACAGAATGGCACACGGTGGTTCTCTGGAGAGGATTGGCGGAACTTGCCAGCAAATATCTGCATAAGGGAAGCCTTGTTTATATAGAAGGAAGGCTGCGAACCCGCAGCTGGGAAGATAAAGAGGGTAATAAAAAATTTGCCACTGAAGTGGTTGGCGACAATCTGATCATGCTTGATAAACGATCCGATGCTGCTCATTCTCATCTGCCTCCCCGGGAAGGAATGGAAGGAATGAATGGCGCCGACGGACCATCCGTGGGCGAACCTTCACCCGATTTGCCTTATTGAAGGAAATAGCCGGAGATTTTATATAAATTTACCGTCCTGAAATAACTGGACGGAGTTTACCGGTCGGGCGGACGACCATGGACCTTTAACGAAACCGGACTATTTTGGATCACCCTTTTTACATGTCAACAGCAAACGGGTTGCCTGATTTTCTGCTCATCATCAATGTTCAGGCTACAACGGTCCTTGTAATTCTCATTCTCTTTTTTCTAGTCATGTCTTTTATCGTTTCCGGATCCCGGATCGCTTTTTTCTCTCTCAGTGATAAGGAAATTAACATACTGAAAACAAAACAAGACAGTTCATGGAGAAGGATCGTAAATCTGCTGGATGACCCCAAGGCCCTCCTGGCTTCGCTGCTGATTGCAAATATTCTGCTGAATATCGGTATCATTATTCTTTCCAATTTTCTCATTGACCAGGTCATTCCTTTTAAGCAGGACTACTGGTTTTTTGAGTTTCTGATCAAAGTGATCATGGTTAGTTTTGTCCTTATTCTTTTTGGAGAAGTTATGCCAAAGGTTTGGGCAAGCCAGAATACGCTCCAGTTTGCTTTTTATACTTCAGGCGTAACGGAAGTCATTCATTTGCTTTTTAAACGTGTGGGGATTCTGCTCGCCTTTCAGTCGGAAAAACTGGAACGCTTATTTGGCGGTCAGCGTTCAGCAGCGAACAGCCTGGAGGAACTGGACCACGCGATTGACAATGACACGACGGCGGAAGAAAAAAACATCCTGAAAGGCATCATCAAATTTGGCCATATTACAGTGAAGCAGATCATGAAGACCCGCCTGGATGTGAGTGGGGTTGAAGACAGGCTTAACTTCGGGCAATTGAAACAAAAGGTGGAGGAGTTACATTATTCTCGCCTGCCGGTATACAAGAAAAGCCTGGATGAAATTTGCGGTATGGTTCATACAAAGGATCTCATTCCTTATCTGAATGAGTCTGATACATTCGACTGGCGCGGACTGCTCCGGGCCCCGTATTTTGTTCATGAACACAAAATGATCAAAGACCTGATGCAGGAATTCCAGACAGACCGCATCCATTTTGCCGTTGTTGTTGACGAATTCGGAGGAACGAGCGGAATTGTTACCCTTGAAGACATAATGGAAGAAGTGATCGGGGATATAAAGGATGAATTTGACGAGGATGATGGTTCCTCCACCAAACAGGAGGACGGAAGCTTTGTATTTGAAGGTAGAATGATGATGAATGACGTGTGCAAAGTGATGAACCTTCCCGTCGATACCTTTGATCTGGTAAAGGGGGATTCCGACTCGCTTGCAGGACTTATCCTCGAACTGGCCGGAGAAATTCCAAAAATTAACGACGTGATCGCCTGCGGTGATTTTCAGTTTACGATTCTGGAGGCAGACAGCAGTCGAATTAAGAAGGTTAAAGTGAGCATTAAACAATAAAAACAATTCATTTTGTTCAAAGGATCCGGCCCGATTTTCTGCATGTTGCTTTTCAATATCCTGATTGCGTGCAACAGTGTGTATACACCAAAGCCCCGTGGCTATTTCCGGATTGATTTTCCAAAACATGAATATCAGTCATTCAACAATCCGGAGTTTCCCTATTCTTTTGACTATCCGGTTTATGGGATGATCGTAAGGGATACTTCTTTTTTTGGTGATAAGCCTGAAAATCCATACTGGATCAACGTTGATTTTCCGCGCTTCCATGCGCGAATTTATATGAGCTATAAAAACGTGGATAGTAATAATTTCTCCAGGCTGAGGGATGATGCTTATAAAATGACCTATAAGAATACATATAAAGCTACTTCCATTGCAGACTCTCCATTTGCAACTCCGCTTGGGGTCCACGGCGTATTTTTTCATGTAGGCGGCGACGCTGCTACTGCGAATCAGTTTTTCGTAAGTGATTCTGTAAAACATTTTCTGAGAGGTGCTTTGTATTTTGACAGCACCCCAAATGAGGATTCCCTGAATATTGTGAATCAGTTTCTCCAGGAGGATATGGACCATCTTATAAACACCCTGAAGTGGAAGAACGCGCAAAAGTGATTGCCATTCATATGCCTTTTCTCCTAACTTTGCGCGGATCATCAATTTCCCCCCTTGATAGCCATAGACAATAAATTAATCAGCGATGAGGTGGCGTCTGAGCAGTTTGTGTGCGACCTCAATTCCTGCAAAGGAGGCTGTTGTGAGGACGGAGATACGGGCGCGCCACTCGAAAATACGGAGCTTCAGACCCTTCGCGATCTTTACCCTTCAGTAAAGCCTTATCTTACACCGGAAGGAATAAAAGTTCTCGAAGAAGATGGGCTCTATACTTATGATCAGGAGTTTGGCTGGGTCACGCCTACGGTTGGCGGACAGATTTGCGCCTATGGATTCAGGGACAGGCGGGGGGTTATCAAATGTGGGATTGAACAAGCTTATATCGACAAAAAAATATCCTGGAAGAAGCCCATTAGCTGTCATCTTTTCCCGATAAAAATAACCCGGAGTAAGCGTCAGGACCTTGAATATGTAAACTATGAACCGCGGGAAGATCTTTGCCGGGCCGCATGTAAGTTGGGGAAAAAATTGAAAGTTCCGGTATATTCATTTTTAAGAGAAGCTATTATCCGGAAGTATGGAATTGAATTTTATCATAGCCTTGAAACAACCGCCAAACACCTAAAAAGGAACAAATCCTGATCTTGTTTTATGCGAATTTCCCCTTCAGCTTTTTTATCTATCATTTTCCTGTTTTTCAGTTTCTATGTTTCGGCACAGACGCCTGAGGCCTGGAAGGCATACCGGGTACAACCTGCTCATTCATATGCCCTCAATTCCGGTAAACTGTTCCATAATAAAAAGAAAGCCGGGCTGGAAAATAATCTTGCTGATTTTTATTTGTATAGAAACGGAGAACTGGTTAAACCGCCAAAAAAATTCCAGCATGATTTTTTCCCTGCCGGCTGTCTTTGTTTCAAATATGATGATACCTTACTGCTCAATAGCGGATTGGGCTCATCGGTCGGGATCGGTGTCGGAATAAAAATTTACGGTGGCAAGTTTACAGGATCCCTGCATGCGAACAATCAAAATAAACTGGTTTATAAGCAATCCCTGGACGATAGTATTTATCTGGAAAGTATTCTCGAGGAACCTGTGAGCCAATCACTCAAATTGTACAGGAACCCCAGCTTTGCTGCCGGGGAAGTTATTATTGGAGAATACCATGCGATCTACAAGAAGTTTTACCAAAAAAATTCGCACGATAAGGACCAAATCCGCAGATATGAGGTCAGGATCATTTTCAAATGCCGTGTAACCGGGGGCGTGGACAGTATGAAAACCCTTACGGGTATGAACAACAAATAGGCATACAGGTCCCTCATCCTTATTTATTACCTTCATCTCATGGGCACAACTGACCGGAAAGCTGACTTTTTAACCAGGAGCAATATTAAGGCGGTGGATATGGATCACCGCAACAAAATCAATTTTAATATCAGCCAGTACGATGCTATTGTGCCCCGGGGTAAGGAACAATTTGCCAATGTAAACCTGGCGAGGGAACGTGCAAAGAATATTAAATGGAGGGCATTGGAAACCCTTGATCAGCAGCTCGAACGTTTTGAGGAGGCATTCAGGAAGAGAGGGGGAAAGGTGATCTGGGCAGAAGACGGGGAAACTGCACTGAAGGAGATTTTGCTTATCTGCCGTGAGAAGCATTGCAAGAGCATTGTGAAAAGCAAGAGCATGGTCACTGAAGAAATTCATCTCAATGATTTCCTGGAGGAGAACGGCATTGAAAGTATCGAAACGGACCTTGGAGAATACATTCAGCAGCTCGACCATGAGCCGCCTTATCATATTGTAACTCCGGCGATGCACAAGAGTAAGGAAGATATTGCAAAGCTTTTCCATCAAAAGCTGAATTCTGCGCCCAATCTTTCTCCTGCTGAGCTGACCATGGTAGCGCGGGATATTCTTCGCAAAAAATACCTGAACGCTTCCATAGGTATCACGGGGGCGAATTTCATAATCGCCGATACAGGAAGCATTGCCTTAACTGAAAATGAAGGCAATGGCAGATTGAGTTGCTCTTTTCCAAAAACCCATATTGTTGTAACCGGAATAGAAAAAGTGATCCCGTCTCTCACTGATCTTGCCCTGTTCTGGCCCCTGCTTTCCACCTTCGGGACGGGTCAGCGCCTGACGACCTACAATTCGATCATCTCGGGTCCGAAGCAGTCCGGAGAATACGACGGTCCGGAAGACATGATTGTTATCCTGCTGGACAATGGAAGAACCAATATGCTGGCCAATGCCAAAGTACGTGAAAGCCTGTATTGTATCCGCTGCGGAGCCTGTCTGAATGCCTGTCCTGTTTATAAAAATATTGGCGGACACAGTTATGGAACTGCTTACAGCGGACCGATTGGCGCAGTCATTACTCCGCATCTCCGGGGAATGGGAGAATGGAAGCACCTGAGTTATGCGTCTTCACTGTGCGGAAATTGCACAGAAGTGTGTGCAGTTAAAATCAACCTTCATGAAATACTGCTCGAAAACAGGCACGAAGCTGTTCAAACAGGTGCTGCAGGCTGGATGGAAAAACTTGCCTGGCATGCATGGAAACAGGCCAGTCTGCACAGGAACAGGATGAATATGGGTAATTACAAAATGAAGAACTGGATTGTCAACAGAATGTTTAAAGGATGGACCAGACAAAGAGCAGATCTTCATTTTCCGGAAAAGAGTTTTAATGAACGTTGGAACGAAAGGAAGATCTCATAAGAAATGTTGCTTTATTGCGAACATACAAGTCCGCGGTTATCGTATATAATTGAGCTGATCGGGAATGAGATTTTCTATGAGCCGGTCAGACTGACTACAGACAAAACTTCGTTTCTTGCTGAACCCGGACCGAAAATCAATTATTCGACTTCCCGTTTGAATGCTGATGAATTTTTTATACGCAGCCATACCCTACTATTTGAAACGGGAATCCGGGAACATACAATTATTTGTTTTTTCTTCCGTGAGATGCCTGCTTTTTTTGGAACGGAAGCTGATTATCCCTTCGACATTTTTGCAGCAGCTTTCTATTTACTGAGCCGCTATGAAGAATACCTTTCATTTAAGCCGGACGAATACGGGAGGTTTCCGTTTCGCGATTCACTGGCATCCCGGGAAGGGTTTCTGGAAACACCCCTTATTAATTTTTGGCTGGAAGACTTCAAAAAAATATTGCATGAAAAATTCCCGCTACTTCTTTTGCGGTTAAAGGATTTCAAATATTTGCCAACCTATGATATTGATATGGCCTATTCATATAAATACAAAGGCTTTCTCCGGAATGCCGGCGGCTTTGCCCGGTCTTTCCTGAAAGGCGAATGGAGCAGGTTGCTGGATAGATGGGATGTGTTGTTCCATGGAAAAAAGGATCCTTTTGATGCCTATGAATGGCTGGACTCCCTGCATCTTTATTGCCGCACACGCGCTTATTATTTTTTTCTGCTCGCCCGGGACCAAAAAGGGGTTGACAAGAATGTATCACCGGCAAGCCGGCAAATGAGTACCCTCGTAGCTTATCATTCCAAAGGATATACTGTCGGCATCCATCCCTCCTGGCAAAGTGGTGATGATGAGCATTTATTGCGTCAGGAAATAGATTGCCTCGAAAATATTACCGGACTTACTGTTAAATACAGCCGCCAGCATTATATCCGGATGAGCTTACCGCGCACCTATCGTACCCTGATCAATGCTGGCATTGAAAAGGATTTTTCAATGGGATATGGCGGAGCCAATGGATTCCGGGCTTCCATAGCATCTTCTTTTTATTGGTATGACCTGGAAGAGGAAAAGCAAACCACGCTGATGCTTTTCCCATTTTGTTTTATGGATGCCAATTCCTTTTATGAAAATCATTTAACAGCAAATGAGGCGTTGACTGAACTGATGGGGTATTACAGAAGGATCAGGCGGGTAAATGGCCTTATGATAACCATCTGGCACAATTCCTTTTTTGGAACGGACCCTTTGTTCAGGGGATGGAAAGAAGTGTATGAAATCTTTCTGAAGGATGAGGTATACTGGGATATGTGATATTGCGAAGATTAATGTTTGAAATGCCGCATTCCGGTAATAACCATCGCAAGTCCCTGGTCCTTACAAAATTCAATTGAATCCTTATCCCTGATGGAGCCGCCTGGCTGTATAAAGGCTGTAATGCCTTCCGCAGCTGCTATGCGCACACAATCATCAAAAGGAAAGAATGCATCCGAGGCCAGAACGGCAGTTTTTAAATCAAATTTAAATTGTTTCGATTTTTCAATCGCCTGTCTTAGCGCGTCAATACGGCTTGTTTGCCCGCAACCTTTGCCAATTAATTGTTTGTGCTTTACCAGGGCAATGGCATTTGACTTCAGATGCTTGCAAACCAGGTTTGCAAATTGAAGGTCTGACTTTTCGGATGCCGAACTCGGCCTTCCGCCAACTTCATCCCACTTCAGAAAATTTCCCTCGTCCATGCCCTGCACCAGAACTCCATTGAGCAGGGATTTCCGGATTTGCCTGTTTTCCTGCTTGTAAGGGAACAATTGAAGGATTATTCTGTTCTTTTTGGATTTCAAAATCGTCAGGGCCTCGGAGGAAAAAGACGGGGCAATCAATACTTCAAAAAATAATTCATTAATGGCTTCCGCAGTAGGAAGATCAATTTCATCATTACAAATCAACACCCCGCCAAATGCACTTTCAGGATCTCCGGCCAGAGCAGCTGTCCAGGCATTTACCATGCTATTTCGGGAAGAAATTCCGCAAACATTCGTATGCTTGATGATTGCAAAAACGGTTTTCTCTTCAAACTCACAGATCAATTGAATGGCTGCATCAATATCCACGAGATTGTTGTATGATATCTCCTTGCCATTTAATTGTTGGAAGATACTATTCCAGCGCCCTTCGAAAAATGCCTGCTGATGGGGGTTTTCGCCATATCTCAAATGAACCGGGGGAGTGGATGATGAAACTGGTTTCCCCGGATTGAAATAATCGTGAATAGCCAAATCGTATCCGGCCACCACATCAAATGCTCTTGCAGCAAGATCCCTTCTTTGTTCCAGGGTAGTTTCACCGTGCTGTTCTTTCAATAATTTTTCCAGGCAGACATAATCCTTCTTATGCGCGATCACTGCCACATGCCTGAAATTTTTTGCAGCCGCCCGGATCATGGAAGGTCCGCCGATGTCTATTTTTTCAATAATGGATTTTTCATCCTTTGTACCGGCCACTGTTTCTTCAAACGGATAAAGATCAACAATCACCAGATCAATTTCGGGAATCTGGAATTCCTTCATCTCTTTCAGATCCTGTGCGTCTTCCCTTCTTCCCAGAATTCCTCCGAACACAGAAGGATGCAAGGTTTTCACCCGACCGCCAAGTATGGAAGGATAGTGGGTCAGGTCTTCGACGGGCGTGCAGGGAATCTGAAGGGACTCGATGAAGCCTCTTGTACCGCCCGTAGAGATCAGGCTGATGCCCAGCGTGTGTAATGATTTTACAATGGGTTCAAGGCCATCTTTATAGAAAACTGAGATGAGCGCTGATTGAATTTTTTTATTCATATATGTAAATTAATTTCCGCTAAAGAATAATTCTTTCGGAAATCCGGGAGCCGCAAATTTAGGGCAATTGATTTTCTTCACAAAAGGAAGAAGATCAGGGTCGGCTGGAAACTGTATACTCAGGAATTCCAGGTTAAAATGCGGATGAAAAGGAAAACACAAACAGAGATCAGGGCCAGAGCAAACCATTTCTTTTCAGCCTTATTAAAAAAACGGAACATGCAATAGATCAGTAGATATTGCAATATCACCTGCGGAATATTTATGTTCAGCTGATTAGTGACGGCACCAGGGAGATGGGACAAGTATTGAACAAATCCATTCAGCAAATCAATGAGTTTAATGAGTACCCAGCCAAGGCCTTTGGCGAGGAGGGGAAAAAAAGAGAAAAAACAAAGCAGGATTCCGCCGACCAGGATGATGCTTGACAATGGCACGGCAAGCAGGTTGCAAAAAAGAAAATAATTTGGAAAACGATGAAAATAATAAATACTAATGGGTGTGGTGAGGATCTGGGCAGCCAGACTTACACATGCGGAACTCCATAGAGTGCTTAACCACTTGTTTCGCAGATGAATCAGACCTTGTATGGGTCTCATAAAAATGACGAGGCTGAGCACCGCCGTATAGCTCAGCTGAAAACCGGTATCCCAAAGCCAGAAAGGATCGAAACAGAGCAGGAGGAATGCGGATGAAGCCAATGTATTGTATACAACTGATTCGCGGGAAAGATTGCGTGCCAGCAGCATGATGCTGAACATAACTGCCGAGCGGATCACAGAGGGGGAAGCCCCGGAAATAAAGCTGAAGGTCCACAATGATCCGAGAAGGAGAATCAGTTTTGCCCACCTTCCTGATTTTTGCCCATTTATTCTTTGCAGCAACAGTTGAAGGATTTGGTAGATCAGGGTCAGATGAAGCCCGGAAATGGCAATGATATGAACCACGCCGGTGTTCGAATATGACTGAAAAAGCTCAGGGTCAAGGTCGTTGGTATATCCCAGCATCAGCGCTTCCAGCAGTCCGTTTTCTTCCTTGTCCGGTATGTATTTCCCGAGTACCCTAAGTAATTTCCTTCTCCAGGAGATCAAAGCCGACCTCACCTCATTTTCCGTTTCCTGTCCAAGCACACGATAGTCTGATCTCCCCAGGAAGACCTGGGAATAGATGTGTTTCATACGGCAATAATCCTTGTAATCAAATCCCTTCAGGAATTCGGAATTTTTAATGGGTAAAGGGGATTTGTTGAAAATAATCACTGCTCCTGCAGCAAGGTCCGGAGGCAGACGTCTTCCGAGAAAATAAATGAAAATTTTTTCATTTTCCCCATAGCAGCAGTTTCTGCCGCAAAGATACCGGACCGTCGATAGGGTCTTGAATGAACCGGATTTTCTTACCGGGTCATTATCCAGCCCCGCAATCAATGAATATTTACCCGGAATCTGGTTTTGAAAATACCGGGAGACGGGCGTATCCCCCTGACTTACAATCAATAGTCGCCCCAAAACAATGAATGCCAGGTTAATCACCAAGCCCACCATCCAGTTCAACCCGAAAAGGGAATCAATGGGGACGAACAGGGATAAAAGGAGAGCCAAAGCGCAACAAGCCAGGTTCAAACCGTTCAGAGATTTGGTTATTGGGAAAAAAAATTGTAATAGGATTCCGGCAACCAGCGGAATAAGCAATCGGATGAATGGAGCTTCCTTCCAAATTTGGGAATTAGACAAGTTTGCCATGATCCGGTTTTTAAAGGAAGCTTTACAGAGTAAACCATTAAGGGCTTTCTCCTATAGGAAAAACCTGTCGAATCCGTTAACTTGTTAAAGGATATAATTTCAGGCTGCAATATTCAGGAACCTTCAGTGCAAAAAATGATGACGACTGCTTCTCCCGGGTCTCTACGTAAAACCTTCCCTTTTGCGAAGCAATCCATTTTACTGCCTAAACCAGAAGTGATTTCCAAATTTTATACGGGTAAGATTTATGTTGTTTTAACGGTAAATGCCCCGTTAAAAGACGGTATTTTTGTCCGTATTTTAACGGTACTGGTTGACAATCTTCATCTTACAAATATTATTAATTTGTAATTAGTTGACTGACATTTCTTTGTAGGTCAGTAGCTTGACTGACTTGAATATTTTTAGGAGTAATTTTTTTTATTCATTCCTGAAAACTTCAAACTAATGATCACAAAAGAAAAAAAATCAGCAAAAGTTGGCAAGTATGTCAACACTGAGTTCGTAGACACCGTTTTAAGAGAGTACAAAAAAGAAAGATGGGTTCACAATACTGAACGGATCGGTAAGGAAGATTCTTTGAGCGCCTGGTACAGCGTTGAGGATGTTGAAGACTTTATTACCAACATGAAAGAGTATGGCGCCGATGGTCTGAAATTTTATTTTATGGCTTATCCGACAGATTTCTCTGAAAAACCAGAATACGCAGGTCGCCAAAGCCTGGTTATGGTGGCAACTAAATCAAAAGTAAACAAGATGGGTGCTACCGTAAATAAGGATGTTTATATCACGAAGAACGGCACTTCAACCATTATGGCTCTGAATATGGCCAGCCTCTGCCCTCCTTTTTGTGGCACTGGTATTATGGATTTGGGGATCGCTGTTATTGATAAAGGAGATAAGGGCCTGGAGATTGTTTAATATCACCTTATTATTACACAATAAAAACCTCCTTTTGGAGGTTTTTTTGTTTACATAAAAGTTCCCCTGATGAAAGTTTCTGTTGACTTTATTTTTTTGATAGTTTGTTCAATTGCAAGCATCACAGCCTTTTTCCAAAAGCCCTCCCCCTTTTACTTAAGACTTTTCCCTTTTTACTTTCTTGTCACTCTACTCGTTCAGCAAATTGGAATATATTTGAGTCAGCATTCTATTCATAATGCGATTTTATATAGCATCTATGCTATGCTTGAATTCCCCTTCTATTTTTTTGTTCTCAGGTTTATCATTCAGAATAACAAGGTAAAAAAAGTGATTCTTATTATTTTGATCTTATATTCCTTAACTGCAGCCCTGAATCTTATTTTTTTCAGGCAGGGTGGAACTTTCCATACAGTGAATTATGGGATAGGATGTTCTTTGATCGTTATTTTTTGTATTGTTTATTTTGTCGAACTATTTCAACTTCCGAAAACATTGGATCTTAAAAGAGAACCTGCATTCTGGATTTGCACGGCAATCTTTTTTTCTTATGTCTGCACCTTTCCATTCTGGGGATTAGTTGGTTTCCTGAGTGCGGCACCTCCTTTTATTTTAAAGAAACTGGAAACCATCCTGTTGATCATTAATATTTTATCTTACTCATTATTTACCATCGCCTTTCTATGCAGGATCAGAATCAGGAAATCTACTTTGTAATCCTCATGGGCACCCTGCTGGCTATTTTGCTGGTAGGCTTTATTTTAGGCATGTTCTTACTTTATCAGCGGAAGCGTCAGAAGCAGGAGCAGGAAATGGTCAGAATGAAGGAAGAGTACGAGCAGGAGGTATTGCGTTCGCAGCTGGAGATCCAGGAAACGACGCTAAAGACAATCGCCCAGGAACTGCATGATAATATTGGCCAGACCCTTTCCGTGATCAAGCTCTGGATGTCCATTGCCCCGATTGAAAAGGATCATCCCGCTTTTGAAGGTGTCCAGAATTCCAAGGATATGCTTCACAAAGTGATTCACGACATGGCAGATCTCACCAAAAGCCTGCATACAGACCGGATTTCAGATATCGGCCTTCAGGAAGCAATTAAGTTTGATATTGCATCCATCCGCAAAACAGGCTTGATGGAAATTGACTATGACGTGGAGGGAGATGAGTTCCATTTTCCGGAGCAAAAGTCCATTTTCCTGTTTCGGATGTACCAGGAGATGATGAACAATATCCTCAAACATTCAAAAGCTTCCCATGTAAATGTATCAATAGTTTATTCAAGTGATTATACATTTGCATTGACCATAAAGGATGACGGAGTCGGTTTCAATATGCAGCAAAAAAAGGAACAAACCAGCGGTTCCAGCGGGTTGGGTTTGAAAAGTATGAGAAACAGGGCAAAAATGATAGGTGCAAATATGACTATGTTAAGTGAACCTGGTAAAGGAACGATCATATCCGTGGCGTTAGCATTGAATCAATCTTCTTAAGCAACACTATGGCTTCAGTTACAAAGCAGGTTCAGGTGGCTATTGCAGACGACCATACCCTTCTGCGTAGAGCGCTGGGTAAACTGATCAATTCCTTTGAAGACTATATGGTGCTTTTTGAAGCCGATAATGGAAAAGAAATTAAGAATAAGATCTCGCAGCATATTGTCCCCGACCTGATTCTGCTGGACGTAAACATGCCGGAGATGGACGGATTTGAAACAGCGGGCTGGCTGAATAAAAATTATCCCAAAATCAAGATACTTGCTCTTTCGATGTTTAGTGATGAAAAAACAATCATCAAGATGCTGCGCATGGGGGCGAAGGGATATATCTTAAAAAACATAGATCCCGATGAACTGAAGAATGCACTGGATTCTGTGATGAAGAAAAATTTTTATCTCTCGGAATATATATCCGGCAAGATCATTAGCGGTCTCCATAAGGATGCTGACCGGACGGACGAGCCTGAACCACTGACACCGAGAGAAAAAGATTTTCTTCGGCTCATCTGCACGGAGATTACCTATAAGGATATTGCTGCAAAAATGTATGTAAGCCCCCGCACAGTGGACGAATACCGCAACAGCCTTTTCGAAAAACTCAAGGTAAAGTCAAGAGTGGGGCTCGTCATGTATGCCATCCGCAACGGCCTGGTAGATGTATAGTCCTTATTTACTGAGGTACATGCTCCTGTCTTTATACAATTGCCTGAAATAGGGATCCTTCAGATCCTTGATAAAGCGGATCGCTTCCCCGGTGGATTTCATTTCAGGTCCCAGCTCCTTACTTACTCCTGGAAATTTATCAAAACTGAAAACGGGCTCTTTGATGGCATAGCCTTTCAGTTTTTTGATAAAGGTAAAATCCTTTAATTTATTCTCGCCCATCATCACTCTGGTTGCAATATTCAGGTAAGGGATCTGATATGCTTTGGCAATGAAGGGAGTTGTTCTTGAAGCCCTCGGATTGGCTTCTATCACAAATACCTTCCCGTTCTTAATCGCAAACTGAATATTGATCAGCCCTTTGATTTTCAGACGGAAAGCAATTTTCCGTGCATATTCTTCCATGGTTTCTACCACGAGGGGCGTCAGGTTAAACTGGGGAAGTACGGCGTTGCTGTCTCCGCTATGAATGCCGGCAGGTTCAATATGCTCCATGACGCCCATAATATGAAACTCGTCTCCATCGCAAATACCGTCGATCTCTGCTTCCTGGCATCGGTCCAGAAAATGATCGATGAGGATCTTGTTTCCGGGGATATGTTTGAGAAGGCTTACGACGGCCTTTTCCAGTTCATCGTCATTGATCACGATCCGCATTCTTTGTCCGCCCAACACATAACTTGGCCTTACCAGCACCGGAAAGCCAACGAGACGTGCCGCTTCCACAGCTTCATCCACTGTAAAGGCAGTTCCATAAGAAGGATAAGGAATGTCCAGTTCTTTCAGCATATCACTGAACCTTCCCCGGTCTTCCGCGATATCCATATTATCATATGATGTTCCGATGATCGGGATTCCTTTTTTGTGCAGTTTCTCTGCGAGTTTGAGTGCGGTTTGCCCTCCCAGCTGTACGATGACCCCATCCGGTTGTTCATGCTCGATGATATCCCAGAGGTGTTCCCAGAAGACAGGTTCGAAATAAAGTTTGTCCGCAATATCAAAATCGGTTGAAACAGTTTCCGGATTACAATTGACCATGATGGCCTCATAACCACATTCTTTTACTGCTAGTAATCCATGCACACAACAATAATCGAATTCAATTCCCTGGCCGATGCGGTTGGGTCCTGAACCCAGGATGATGATTTTCTTTTTTTGGCTGACCAGGCTTTCATCTATACTGCCATTTTCAAAGGTGGAATAGAAATAGGGCGTCTTGGCTTCAAATTCGGCACTGCAGGTATCAACCATTTTATAAATCCGCCGGATGTTTTCCGCTTTTCTTTTTTCGAAAACAGTTTCCTCGCTTCCGTCCCGCATGATGGTGGCGATTTGAATATCGCTGAATCCTGCAACTTTGGCTTCCCTCAGCAGGGCGGTGGGGAGGGTATCCATTTTGTATTTGGCAATTTCTTTTTCCACAGCGCAGATCTTCTGGATCTCATATAAGAACCATCGGTCGATTCCCGTGATCTGGGAAATAGTTTTCACGCTCACTCCCAGCATCAGTGCATCTTTGATTCTGAAGATCCGGTCCCATTTGGGTATTTTGATATACTCGATCAGTTCTTCGGCATGCAGCTGACTCTTGCCATAATATCCAAGCCCGATAGCATTGTTCTCCAGACTTTGACAGGCTTTCTGCACTGCTTCTGTAAAGCTTCTTCCGATGGCCATTACTTCACCTACGCTTTTCATTTGAAGCCCGAGTGTATCATTGGCCCCCTTGAATTTATCGAAATTCCAGCGCGGCATTTTCACAATAACGTAATCCTGAACCGGTTCAAAGTAGGCAGATGTTGTTTGGGTGATCTGGTTCTTCAGCTCGTCAAGTGAATATCCAATCGCCAGCTTCGCTGCGATCTTTGCAATCGGGTAGCCTGTTGCCTTTGAAGCAAGTGCCGAGGACCTTGAAACGCGAGGATTAATTTCCACTGATATGATCTCTTCCGTTTCCGGATTGAGCGCAAATTGCACATTACATCCGCCCGCAAAATTTCCTAGGGAGCGCATCATGAGAATGGCTTTGTTGCGCATATCCTGGAAGGCCGTGTCGCTGAGGGTCATTGCCGGCGCAACTGTAATGGAATCTCCGGTATGCACACCCATCGGATCCATATTTTCGACGGTACAGATTATGGCAACATTATCATTTTTATCGCGCAATAATTCCAGCTCAAATTCCTTCCATCCCACTACAGCTTTTTCAACCAGCACTTCATGGATGGGAGATGCCTTCAGGCCTCGGTCCAATGCCGCATCCAGTTCATCTTTGGTCCAAACAAAGCCGCCTCCTGTTCCACCAAGGGTAAAAGAGGGACGTATTACCAGTGGGAAGCCGATATCCTGGGCAAATTCTTTTCCTTCCAGGAGTGAATTCGCAATACGTGAAGGCGCAACAGGGATTCCGATTTTCACCATGAGTTGCCTGAATTTTTCCCGGTCCTCTGCAGTATCAATCGCTTCTATATCCACGCCGATCAGCTGAACTTTATATTTTTCCCACACCCCCATCTCAGCTGCTTCTTTACAAAGGTTTAATGCAGTTTGTCCGCCCATGGTCGGCAGCACCGCATCGATCTGGTTTTCTTCCAGAATCTGTTCAATGCTTTCTACGGTCAGGGGAAGCAGGTAGACCCTGTCTGCCATCATCGGATCGGTCATGATGGTAGCCGGATTGCTGTTGATCAGGATTACTTTTATTCCCTCTTCCCGAAGACTTCTTGCAGCCTGGGAGCCGGAATAATCAAATTCGCAGGCTTGTCCGATGATAATAGGGCCGGAACCGATAATGAGAACTGAACCGACGGCGGGATTTTTAGGCATGTCAAAACAAATTCCGCAAAAGTAAGCTTGTACAGGTTCCCGGAGAAATTTATCAGCAGTTCCGAAAATAAAAAAAGTCCCGCAATCGCAGGACTTTCAGAAAATATCGAAGAGCAACTTAGTTATCGTGAAATGAAGCCATTTCAATATCGTCAAGCAAAACACCCCCCTTCCTCGCCTGCATTCGTTTTTCTGCGATTAGTCTTTTATTGTCATACTTGGACCTGATCTTAAAGACCCATTTTTGTTTTGCTTCTTCACCGCGAACGATACCGATCAGAGAACCAACGCTGATGACAAGAAAAAGAGTCACTTTGTTTCTTGGCTTGATCATACCCACTTTTTAACAAGAATTTCAACAATATAAAGACATCTTATTTATGCCAAAAGCTGTACCAATTTTGAAATTTTTTTAAAATTGTTGATTTTCACCTCCATTATTTTTTTATGATCCATTTGTGGATTATTCCATGATCCTCATTTGGGATTCATGACCTTTGCTTTTCTAAAAGCGGGACTGGTTATGCGTTCATCCGGAATTTGCCTGATCATGATATTTTGTTGCGGCCCCACGCGTGCGCAGCTTTTTCAGCCGGCGGACTATCCAGGGACGGTATTCGGGAATCCTCTTTCCATACCCATTAGCCTGGCTGCCAATTTTGGCGAGCTCAGGAGCAACCACTACCATATGGGTCTCGATATCAGAACCGGGCACCGGGAGAACCTTCCGGTACATGCTGCTGCAGACGGATTTATCTATAGAGTTAATATTGAACCATTTGGTTTTGGGCAGGCAGTTTATATCCGCCACCCTGCCGGGTTTGTAACCGTTTATGCTCATCTGAATGCCTTCGCCCCGGCCCTCGAAAACTATGTCAGAAAAAAACAATACGAGCTTGAGTGCTGGGCAGTGTCCCTCGATATACCTCCAGGATTATTTCCCGTAAAAAAGGGGAGCCTTATCGCATACAGCGGGAGTACGGGCGGATCGGAGGGTCCACACCTTCATTTTGAGATCCGGGATTATTCCGGGGAAACGAACTTTAATCCGATGCTCTTTGGATTGCCTATCGCTGACAATACCGCCCCGGTTTTCCGAAGGCTTGCTGTTTACGACCGGAACCTGAGCATCTACGAGCAGACGCCTGTTTTTTTCCAGATCACCGGAAGAGGAACTGATTATTATATGACCCAGCCGCTGATCAAAGTGCATACAACCAATGTGGGTTTTGGTATTTCCGGATTTGATACGAAAACCGGATCTGGCAATCCGAATGGAATTTATCAGGGTATAATATTCGATAACGGCCGACCGGTTTCCGGATTCAGGATGGATAGCATAAGCTATAACGATACGCGTGGCATTAATGCGCATATTGATTACCGTACTAAATCCATCGGGGGCCCTTACTACCAGTTATTATTTAGATTGCCTGGGTATATTCATTCTATATATCGTGAGGAAAAGGATGGTTATATCAGACTTGATGACGGAAAAATTCATGAAATCCAAATTGAACTTCAGGATGCTTACGGAAATAAATCCGATCTGCGGTTTAAAGTACAATTCCAGCCCGCACAGGAATCCAGGTTATTTTTTGCCGGTAAAATGTTTTATCCATCCATGATTGACGGCAACGAAACGGATGACTGTGCTTTTTATCTGGGAGAAGGATCATTTTATGATTCTGTTCACGTCTCCTATCTGGCCATGGATGGGCATGCTCCCGATCTTGTTTCCCGGGTTCACTATATCGGCAGCGCCTCGGTTCCCATAGGGGATTCAATGACCGTCAGGATAAAACTGACCAAACCCGTAAGCGAAAAAAGCCAGGTGCTGATGGAGCAGATGGATAATGGCGGGTCAACTGTAAAAGCAGTCAGATGGCAGGGGGACTGGGCAACAGCTGCGTTCCGGAGCTTCGGTGCTTTTCAGCTTGTTATGGATTCAGTGCCTCCCCAGATTAGCTTTCCCGGAATTGTTGAAAATGCAAACCTGCAGAGAAGCCCGCGCATAGTTGTATCGGTACGAGATAATTACGGAAAAATCAAAAACTTCAGAGCAACACTTGATGGACATTGGCTTCTATTTTCCAACGATAAAGAAAAAGCATTCGTTTACCATTTCGATGAACATTGTCCGCCCGGCAGGCATGAGCTAAGGGTTACCGCGGAGGATGAAGCGGGTAATCGGGCCGAGCGTGTTTTGAATTTCGCGAGATAGGTTTATTGTTGATGGTTGATGGTTAGCCGACTTTAGATGCGAATCCGCACCAACTATCCATCAACTATCAACTATCAACGATCAACCAGCTGACCTCTCCGTATGCAAACGCTCCTTCTCCCGTCACCAACTTTCCCTGCTCGTTCACAGATTCGATTTGTGCTTCAAAGCGGGCACGTCCTTTTTTCAGCTTTACCATTTCGCCGCGCCTGTAAAGGGCCTGGTTATATTCTAACAAGACGGCGGCCGGATCTTTTTGAAGAACTTCTGTGATCAGGCTGATGCGATCGACGATTTCACGCGCCACCAGAAGGGGCTGATAATTTTCTCCCGTAATCTGCTTCAGGGAAATCGGATTGAGCAGGGAAGGTGAAAATGCAGTCTGGTTCAGGTTCAATCCTAGGCCAATCACTGCGAAGAGCCAGTCATTTCCTTTGACTACATTTTCAATCAGGATTCCTGCTGCCTTTCTGTCACCCCAATACAGGTCGTTGGGCCATTTGATTTTCCAGTCCGGGGCATATTTTTGCATGGATTCCAGACAGCCAACAGCAACCGCAGCTGCGAGCAGAAATTGCCTGGCCAGACTCAGGGATGGTTTCCACACGAGGCTCATATTGATACTTTCCCCTGGTTCACTGATCCAGACTTTTCCGCGCTGGCCTTTTCCGGCCCATTGACGGTGTGCGAAATAAACCTGTCCGGAACTAGCCAATCCAGCATGTATCCGTGCCATGGCATAGTTGTTGGTGCTATCGGCGGATTCCAGCTCAATCAACTGATTGTCAAATGTTGTTTCCGGGGGCTTCTCCATATCGGGATGTGGCAAAAGATTACTATTTTTGGGCATTGCGAATTTAGCATTCCTAAGGTAAGTTGAACCATCACCGGAGAATACTATTCATCATCAAAATAATCTGATTATTGGAACAATTGTCAATGTTGGTTAGCCGGAAACCAAATAAATCATTCCGGTTAGCGAAGAATTCTAAAATTTTAAAAACCATTATCCAGGCCATCCAGGAAAAAAAAGGCGAAAAAATCATATCTCTTGATCTCCGGAAGATTCATGAAGCCGTGTCGGACTTTTTTATTGTCTGTGAGGCGGGCAGTACCACGCAAGTGAAAGCCATAGCGGATTTCGTTGAAACTGAAGTAAAACATAACTGCGGAGAACTTCCCTACAAGCACGAAGGAAAGCAGGTATTACAATGGGTGATCATCGATTACGTTAATGTGGTTGTTCAGATCATGCTACCCGAAACCCGGCGTTTCTACAAACTGGAAGAAATGTGGAGCGATGCCGTTATGGAGGAAGAAGAAGGATAATCAATACCAATCTATGTTTAAAACGGATTTTCCGAACTTTTTTATTTCCCAATCATTAATTATTAAGACAAGGAAGAACATCATATGCCACAAAATAATATGAAACAAAATGATAGGCCTGGATTTTCGCGATTCAGACCTAAGAACGGAGACGATAACAACAGCCCTAAAAAGGGCCCCAAATTCAGTATTTATTGGGTTTGGGGTATTATTGCGCTCATACTTTTCGGCTATAATTTCTTTGGCGCTGCCTTTACCGCGGATGCTCATCGGATTGACTCTGAGCAGGAATTCAGGAATAACATGCTCGAAAAAGGAGATGTGGCCCGCCTGGTATTGGTTACCAATAAGAACCTGGTCAGGGTCTACATAAAGAAGGATAGTCTGGATAAGCCTTATTACAAGGACAAGCTTGGAAAGAATTACCAGATCGTGAAAACAGAAGGACCGCAGTTTGAGTTCCAGGTTACCAAAATCGATGAATTCGAAAAAAGACTGAATGATTTTTTTGCCAAAAACCCCTCCCTGGAAGTCCCTTACTCTCCGATTCAGGAAGGAGACTGGATCCCTGGTCTATTGCAGATTGCCTTGCCGATTCTCATTATCCTGCTCATCTGGGTAATGCTGATGCGAAAAATGGGTGGCCAGGGTGGCAGTGGTGGACCCGGCGGTATCTTCAATATAGGCAAATCAAAAGCCACTTTGTTTGATAAAGGCACAAAAGTGAATATCACATTTAACGATGTGGCGGGACTCGACGAGGCCAAAGTGGAAGTGATGGAAATCGTTGATTTCTTAAAAAATCCAAAAAAATATACTGCACTTGGCGGCAAGATTCCAAAAGGTGCTTTGCTCGTTGGTCCTCCGGGTACGGGTAAAACACTACTGGCGAAAGCTATGGCCGGTGAAGCCCAGGTCCCTTTTTTTTCAATGAGCGGATCAGATTTTGTTGAATTATTCGTGGGTGTTGGAGCCAGCCGGGTGCGGGACCTGTTTAAACAGGCAAGAGAAAAAGCACCCTGCATTATTTTTATTGATGAAATTGATGCGATCGGACGTGCCCGGGGCAAAAATGCCATCATGAGCAATGATGAGCGCGAAAGTACCCTGAATCAGTTGTTGGTGGAAATGGATGGTTTCGGAGGCGATAGCGGGATCATCATTCTGGCTGCGACAAACCGGCCCGACGTATTGGATTCCGCATTGCTGCGTCCGGGAAGGTTTGACCGGCAGATATCCATTGATAAGCCAGACCTTAAAGGCAGGGAAGCTATTTTCAAAGTTCATCTTAAACCGATAAAAATTTCCTCCAAGCTGGACATATACAAACTGGCAGAACAAACCCCGGGATTCGCCGGTGCAGATATCGCCAATGTGTGTAATGAAGCCGCCCTGATTGCGGCCAGAAAAGGAAAGGACAGCGTGGAAATGGAAGATTTCCAGGATGCGGTAGACAGGGTCATCGGAGGATTGGAAAAAAAGAACAAGATCATTTCTCCGGAAGAAAAAAGGATCATTGCCTACCACGAGGCTGGCCATGCTATCTGCGGCTGGTACCTGGAACATGCTTATCCCCTGCTGAAAGTTACCATTGTACCTCGTGGCGTTGCAGCGCTTGGCTATGCCCAATACACCCCCAAAGAGCAATATCTCTATAATACGGATCAGTTGTTTGATCAGATCTGCATGACCCTGGGCGGTCGTGCCAGCGAGTCCCTCAATTTCAATAAGATCTCTACCGGGGCGCAAAATGATCTTCAACAGGTGACACGGATTGCTTATTCCATGGTGACGGTTTACGGGATGAATGATAAGATCGGCAATCTGAGCTTCTACGATCCGGCCCAGGAAAATCAATTTACCAAGCCTTATTCTGAAGAAACTTCCAGGATGATTGATGAAGAAGTACGAAATCTGATCGATAAGGCATACCAGTCAACCAAGGAGCTGCTGCAGAAAAAAAGCACGCAGCTTACCAAGCTGGCGGAAGCACTCCTGGAAAAGGAGGTTCTTTTCCAGAGCGATGTGGAGGCCCTGATTGGAAAACGGCCCTATGAAGAAAAACGGGCCCTGGATGTTTCCGAGCACGATCTTCCAAATGATGTTCCGGAACTGAAGATTGCCGATAACGGATTGCCCGCACCCCCCGTGGTCATTCCGCCAGCCAAAGAAGAAGAACATGTCTGAGTGCATATGAAATTGTCACCCGCTAAGGAAAATATTCTAAAAAAAATCAGGCAGGCACTGATTGAACCAACTTCTATTCCCTTTCCCCAGAGTGAAGGCAACAGCTCTGTTTACCAACCCTCCCGCCAGGAAAAAGAGATCGAATTTGCCGAGGAATTTGGCAGGGTGCAGGGGAAATTTCTTTACTGTGCCGATGACAACGAGATGTTGCAGCAACTCGCGCAACTCATAGCACAGAATGCATGGAAGCGTATCTTTTGCCGTGAACAACAGCTCCTCCTGCTATTGGATCTGCCATTAAAAGGATTAATCACCCAGGAAGGTTTGCCTGACGCTGACGCCTCCATTACCTCCTGCGAACTTCTTATCGCGAGAACGGGCAGCCTGTTGCTAAGTACGGGGCAGGAAAGTGGTCGTACCATTAGTGTGTATGCTCCGGTACATATTTGCATCGCCTATACACGTCAGCTGGTGTATGATATCCGGGAAGGATTGGAATTCCTGCAGGCTAAATACAAAAAAGGATTGCCTTCTCTGATCACCCTGGCAACGGGGCCCAGCCGCACGGCCGACATTGAAAAAACCCTGGTTGTGGGAGTTCATGGGCCGAAAGATGTTTATGTTTTCCTGGTAGATGCAGACTGATTTATATTTGCCGATGCAAATCGCTGCCGGGAAAAAAATTTATTTTTTATCTGACTTCCATCTGGGATCTCCTGATCGTCTCACCAGCCTGCACCGGGAAAAAAAGATTATCCGGTTTCTAGAGTCCATCCGTCACCAGGCCTCGGAGATTTTTATCGTAGGGGATCTCTTTGATTTCTGGTACGAATACAGGACGGTAGTTCCAAAAGGTTATGTACGCATACTGGGGAAATTAGCAGAACTGACGGATGGAGGCATACCCATTCAGTTTTTTGTAGGCAACCATGATATGTGGATGAATAATTACTTTGAAAAGGAATTGAATATTCCCGTTTATTACGAACCGAAAACATTTATCCGTAACGGGAAAAAATTCCTAATCGGACATGGAGACGGCCTGGGCCCAGGGGACGAGGGATATAAATTCCTGAAGAAAATTTTCCGCAATAAATATTGTCAATGGCTGTTTGGAATTTTACCCCCTGCGGCTGGTGTAGGACTGGCACATTATTTCAGCCGGAAAAGCAGGGTGGCAACAGGTCAAACCGATGTTCATTTTCTTGGAGAAAAAGGAGAGTGGCTGGTTGGCTACAGTAAAAATGTATTGGAAAAGGAGCATTTTGATTATCTGATTTTTGGCCACCGCCACCTCCCCATCGATTTTAGCTTTCCCAATGGAAGCCGGTATATTAATCTCGGAGACTGGATCAGGTATTTCACTTTTGCAGTATTTGACGGAACGGACCTTAGCCTGCTTTCGGTTGATCCTGACCTCAACCACAAGATCATCCGGCAATGAAAAAAATAGTATGCTATATGCTCCTGAGCTCCGTGCTTTTTTCGGGAAACGCCCAAGTGGCGAGTCCCGATTCGAAGGCCGGTTTTATTCCAGGAAATTTTGTTGATTTCGAAGTGGATAATCTTGGAAATTTTTATGTGCTTACCCCAGACAACCTCCTCAAGAAACTGAATACTGCGGGAGACTCGCTTGCAGTATACAACGATGTTCGCCGGTATGGCAAGATCTCCTATATGGATGTAACCAATCCCCTTAAGATACTTTTATTTTATCAGGAGTTTGGAACCATTGTTATGCTAGACAGGCTGTTGAGCAATATCAACAGCATTGATCTGCGAAAATTTAATTATTTCCAGATAAAGTGTATCGGACTTGCTTATGATAATAATGTATGGATTTACGATGAATTGGAAGGGATACTAAAAAAGATTGGAGACGATGGCACCCTGATCAGTGAAACCACGGATATACGCCAGTTGACCGATTCCCTGCCCGACCCGGTATTGCTGACAGACCAGGGCGGGCTGGTTTATTTGTATGATTCACTGAAAGGCGCTTTTGTTTTCGATCATTACGGTGGATTTCAAAAGTTTATCCCCCTGGCAAACTGGGCGCATTTTTCAGTGATTGATAAAACCCTGCTGGGATGGGAAGACCATTACTTTATGAAATATCAGGAGAAGACCGGGGAAAAAGAAAGAATAGAAATACCCGCCTATTGCCTGCCTGCAATAAAAATAGTTATCCGCCCAGAAAATGTATATGTGTTGAAAACAGATGGGATTCACGTATATAAGAATTGATATTTTATGAATGATTTCTGGAACCAGCTGATTTTGGATAATCCGGTTAAGAGCTACGCCTATGTGGTTATTGCCGTTATTGTAGGATTATTGTTTAAGCGGATCGCTTCCAGGTTTATCGCCGGACAATTGTTCAGGGCCGCCAGTTCACTGGATACTTCCCTGGACAAGCAGTATTTTGTGAGATTGCTGCTTGCCCCTGTTGAGACTTTTCTCGTGGCATTTATCGCCATTGTGGCCATTGAAAAGCTCCGCTTTCCCCGGGCGCTGGAATTTGAAATCTATGAGATCCCGTTCAGGGAAATCGTGCATGCGATCGCCAAGACCATTCTCATCATCATGTTTTTCTGGCTGCTGCTTCGCATCATTGATTTCGTGGCTTTGCTTCTTAAGCGAAAATCGCGCGAAGCAGGCGACCTCAAGGATCACCAGCTTGTGGTCTTCTTCCGGGATTTTTTGAAAGTTATCCTGGTCATTATCGGGATCCTGTTGATATTCAGTATCGCATTTGGTTTTGAAGTGAGCAAGCTGTGGACGGGGCTGGGGATTGCGGGTGCCGCACTTGCCCTGGCCACGAAAGAGAGCATTGAGAATCTCATAGCGTCTTTTATTATTTTCTTCGATAAGCCGTTCCAGGCTGGCGATATTCTGAAGGTGAATGATATTAGCGGCACGGTGGAAAAGATTGGCCTGCGGAGCACCCGCATCAGGACCGAACAGAAGACCTATGTTACAGTCCCCAATAAACAAATGGTGGATAGCATCGTAGACAATCAGAGCCTGCGGACCAAGAGGAAGGCGGAGATCCGGCTCAAACTGGATTCCTCAACACCCCCGGCGGCAATTATGAAAATGCTCGAAGAAACCAGGCGTTTGTTGAGCAAAACATACATAGAAAGTCCAACAGTTTTTCTGAACGACATCTCCGGCGCGGCCTTTCTGCTGAATATAGATTATTTCACTCCGCCCATTTCAATAACCGATTTCAATGAGATTAAGGAAAAGGTAAACCTTGAAATCTTAAAATTGCTCGAAACCCTGAATTTGCCATTGTCCGGGGCAAGTACGAGGGTGGAGATTGTGAATAATATGTAAATGTGTAAATGTGGAAATGCATTAATGTGGTAATGTGCAAATGAGCGATGTGAAGCCCCAAATTCATTTAAGCTAACCCAAGTTTGATCACTACCACATTTTCACATGAGTGCATTTCCACATTTACACCTTATCTCAGCATCGCCTTAATCTCAAGCAAAAAACCCTTTACCTGCTCGAGCTTCTTGATGGATTCGAATTTCTCTTCCGCCTTTTTGTTCTTTTTTAGAAAATCCTTTGCGCCTTCAATAGTGTACTTGCGCTGGCGGAGCAGATGGTAGATAAGATGAAGGTTTTTTATGTCCACCGGCCTGAAATACCGGTCCCCTTTTTTATTTTTTTTAGGTTGAAGTATACTGAACTCTGTTTCCCAGAAACGCAGGAGGGACTGATTTACCCTGAACATTCCTGAAACTTCTCCCATAGTATAATACTGTTTGCTGAAAAGCAGTTCATCGTCGGGGATCTGGATCAGATCGGCTTCTTCAGAGATCTGCCGTATGGACTTCCTGCCCCTGCCTGATTTGGGTTTCAGATATGGTTCAGACGACTTTTCGCTGGAAACCGGCGATCCGGCAACCGCCCCAGGCTCCTGATCTGCAGAGCTCTTTAATTTCTTTATCCTGACGCCGATATTTACCGGCTGATCCTCCTTATCAGAAGACAGGTCCTGACGAATGGGTGTCTCTTCAACGAAGTTCATTGCGATTTGGGAGAAGTTATCCATGCCTGCACCAAAAATAACAAAAACTATTCCGAAACAATCTAAAGTTCTATGAAAAATCTAATCAAAGCTCTGATTACTGGCGGAGGCTAGTTTGAGCAGCCTGTCGTATTGCTCAGGGGTGATATCATTATAAAAATAATAGACAGGATCAACGGGTTCTCCGTTCCGATGAACTTCGTAATGGCAGTGGGGGCCTGTGCTCTTACCGGTACTACCGACCCACCCGATTACTTCCCCGCGCTTTACCTTTTGACCTGGATGAACTTTTATGCGGAACATATGTCCGAATAAAGTGGAGTATCCGTATCCGTTATGAATCACGACATTATTGCCATATCCGTTCCCGGTGTTGCCGGCCGTTTCCACCGTTCCATTGGCCGTAGCGTAAATAGGTGTTCCCATCGGAGCAGCAAAATCGAGCCCCGCGTGAAATTTAGTAGTTTTGTATACCGGATCCACTCTGTATCCGAAACCGGAAGCGATCCGCTTCAGGTCCTTATTGCTTACAGGTTGTATTGCCGGTGTGCAGGCAAGCAACTGCTCTTTATCCTTAATGAAACCGTTAATGTCGTTATATGATTTTGACTGGGCATTGATCCTAGACTCCAGATTATTTAACGCATTCCCGATGGAACTGGCCAAATTTTCCTGGTCCATTCCCTGAACCAGTTGAATTTCCTGTTCCTTGGCGAGGTTTTTTGCCCTTGCACTGTCGGGAATGGGATTGGCCTCAAAAATAGCCCGGTACACTTCGTTGTCCCGCTTTTCAAGACCTCCGATCTGGTCCTGCATTTTTTTTACCTGCGCATTCAGTACATAATAATTATCCTTCAATGCTTCGTTCGTCTGCATTAGTCTCTTCTCATTGGCGGAGGGGAAATAACGATAAGCCAGGGTCAGCAGGATCAGGGCGGTAACAATAGAAGCGGACAAAAAACCAAGGACGCGCAACAAAGTCACGCGGAGCGGAGTCTCTAGTTTTTCATACCGGAGGGTATTGGTATTATAATAATATTTGATCTTTTTCATGCAGTCCCTTAGTACACACAGTCGGTTTACGAAGATGATTGCTGTACCTTTGCAGCGCCTGATTAATAACGCAATTGTACAAATTATTATCCTTTTATATACCTCCAATCAAAGATAGTCTGTTAAAATATGATCGGAAGCGCTGAGATACGGGATAAATTCATGGAATTTTTCAGGTCGAAAGGCCATGTTATTCTGCCTTCCGCCCCCATTGTCGTGCAGCATGATCCAACCCTTCTCTTTACCAATGCAGGCATGAATCAGTTCAAGGATTTTTTTCTGGGCAATAAAATTTCTGCTCACCCCAGGGTAGCTGATACCCAGAAATGCCTTCGGGTAAGCGGGAAGCACAATGACCTTGAAGAGGTTGGCGTGGATACCTCTCATCATACCATGTTTGAAATGCTGGGAAACTGGAGCTTCGGAGATTATTTTAAGAAAGAAGCAGTGGAGTGGAGCTGGGAGTTGCTTACAAAAATATACGGGATACCCGTTGACCGTATTTTTATCACCGTCTTTGAAGGAGATGCTTCAGAAAATCTGACCGCAGACAAAGAGACAAGATCGGAATGGAAGAAGTGGGTGCATGAAGACCGGATTCTTTCAGGCAGTAAAAAAGATAATTTCTGGGAGATGGGCGAAACGGGCCCCTGTGGCCCATGCACGGAAATTCACGTGGACTGCCGTACGGACGAGGAGAGAAAAGAGCAGGATGGGAAAGAATTGGTGAACAGGGACCATCCGCAGGTAATTGAAATATGGAATAATGTTTTCATACAATATAATAGAACAAGGTCGGGAGAGTTGGTACCGTTGCCTTTAAGGCATGTGGACACCGGCATGGGCTTTGAACGACTCGTTCGCGTCCTGCAAAAAAAACATAGTAATTATGATACCGATATTTTTACGGGTACTATCGCGGCAATTGCATCCATCACCGGCAAACCTTATCCTGAAAACGAAAGGTCAGAGATTGCTTTCCGGGTGATCGCTGATCATATCCGTGCCGTTTGTTTTACAATTGCTGATGGTCAGCTTCCTTCCAACACGGGCGCTGGCTATGTGATCAGGAGAATATTGAGGAGGGCCGTTCGCTATTATTATTCTTATCTTGATTATCAGGAACCGTTGTTATACCAACTGGTAAAACTTCTCGGGATCCAGTTTGAATTTGTATTTCCGGAACTGCTTAAGCAAGAGGCCTTCATTGCCCGTGTGATCCACGAAGAAGAAGAGGCATTTTTGAGAACCCTGGATAAAGGCCTGAAAATATTCAATGAATATATTGAAGGCAGCCCCATGGGCAACGTAAATTCCATCCAGGACACAGAGAAAAAAATCTCCGGGTCATTTGCATTCAAGCTTAACGATACTTATGGTTTTCCAATCGACCTCACATCTCTGATGGCAAGAGAGATCGGCTGGAAAGTGGACACAAAAGATTTTGAAAAGGAACTTCAGCAACAGAAGGAGCGTTCGCGCTCGGCGACCCTGGTGGATACGGGGGATTGGGTCATGATCCACGAAAATGGGAATGGCCTTTTTGAGGGATACACGCATTTGGAAACGGACACCCTCGTCAGCCGATGGCGTAAGGTGAAAATCAAAGGCAAAGAGGCTTACCAGCTCGTGCTAGCCAAAACTCCGTTTTATGCGGAAAGCGGTGGTCAGGTTGGAGATACGGGAAGTTTAAAATTTGGAAATGAAATTGTAGAGGTCATTGACACAAAAAAAGAAAATGGGCTCATTCTCCATTTCACAGAAAAATTACCCTTCTCGGTCGATGGACCTGTTCATGCATCAGTAGATGTAAAGAAGAGAAAGAACACGGAGATCCATCACACCGCAACTCACCTGCTTCATGCAGCATTGAGGAAAATCCTTGGAAACCATGTTACACAAAAAGGATCTTTGGTAGCTGCAGATCATCTCCGGTTTGATTTCTCTCATTTTTCAAAATTGACTGATGGCGAACTCTCGTCAATTGAGCAAATCATAAATGAGAGAATACGGGAAAATATTCCTGTTATTATCCGGGAAATGCCAAGGGAAGAAGCTTTGAAAACAGGTGCCATGGCGCTTTTTGGAGAAAAATACGGAGACCTGGTCAGGGTGGTTATCATTGATCCGTCTTATTCCATAGAATTATGCGGAGGCACCCATGTTGCCCGGACGGGCGAATTGGGGTTTTTTAAGATTGAATCCGAATCAGCAGTAGCGGCAGGTGTGCGCCGGATCGAAGCCCTGGCAGGTATTGCAGCAGAACGCTACGTGGATGACCAGCTATCCATTTTACGTTCTGTCAAAGAACAATTAAAAAATCCCAGGGACCTGGGCAAAAGCATTCGGGAACTTTCTTCCGAAAATATCATTATCCGGCAACGCCTGGAATCTTTGGAAACTTCCCGGCTTCTGGAAATAAAAAAAGAACTTTCCAGCCAGGCCGTCTACTATAAAAGCGCCCGCTTTATTGGTTCAGTGCTGGATGCTGTTTCGCCTGACGGACTCAAAAAACTCGCCCAGGATCTGTGCCAGGAAATGCCCGATCTTCTGCTTGTCCTTGCTTCTGTTTATGAAGGAAAGGCTTTCGTCGCTGTCGCTCTCGGGGAATCCTTACTGATTTCCAATAACCTGGATGCTTCCAAAATAATTAAAGAACAGGTGGCTCCTCTCATCTCCGGCGGCGGAGGCGGACATAAATCCCTTGCCACAGCCGGCGGACAAGATTCCAGCAGGTTTCCGGATATCGTAAAACAAGTCAAAAACTCTCTTTAATAGGGACCAGCCAGAAAATTAATAATCTGTTAAATCCAGATAAGATATAACAGTGCGAATATTTTCGTATTTCAGAATATTCCCTATATTTGAAATACGAAATTTAACGTAGTTTAATTTAAAACCATTGACGATGAAACAATTTATGTATAAAATAGCGGGCATTTCAGCTATTTGTTTAGCGTTTGCCTTCAAGGGCATTGGCCAGGACAGTGGAGATAGGTCACCTGCACCACCAGCACCGCCGGAAGTTCCCACCCCCGGGTCAGGAATAGATTCCGGCGGAAATCAGTCTGAGATTATTATTCGGCAGAAAGGCGATAAAGACAGTAAAGTGACCGTCGAAATCCGCAATGGTAAATTTTTTATCAATGGTCAGCCACTTGATAAGTTTGAGGATGCGAATATTGAAATAGAAAAAAAAGAAGTGGATGAGGATGGACCCGTGCTCAGCATAGTGACTTCCCCCTTTCGCGGGAACGAGTGGCAGGATAGAGTTCTAAGGGATAATGACAGAGATAATTTAAAGCTGGATATGCTGCAGAACGGAATGAAGACTTACAAACATAAACCGAACGGTGCATTCCTTGGTGTTTCATCCCGCAAAGCGGAAACAGGGGGAGCTACAGTTCTGGAAGTAACAAAGGGTAGTCCTGCTGAAAAAGCCGGCCTGAAAAAAGGAGATGTCATTAATAAAGTCAATGAAGATAAAATAGAAAGTCCTGATAATCTCTATGAAACCGTACATCAGTTTAAACCAGGAGAAAAAATCAAAATAACTTTTAAAAGAGAGGGGAAGGAACAGACCACTTCTGCTGTTCTGGATAAATCAAAAATGGAGCCCGAAACATTTAATTATAATTACCGGTACAATTTACCGGATTGGGAAAACCTGCCTTATGGACCGGATATTGTAACTCCATGGTCCATGCCGCCGAAGATCGGCATTAAGGCACAGGATCCGGAAGAAGGAAAAGGAGTGAACGTGTTGGAGGTAGTAGAAGGGTCATCAGCAGAAAAGGCCGGCCTGAAAAAGGGAGATGTGATCACCAGCATCGATGGTAATGAAGTTAACAGTGCAAATGAATTGGTGGACCAGATCCGGGAAGCCAGGGGTAAACAATCGGTGAAAGTGAAAATTCTCCGCAATGGGAAACAGCAGGATTTGGAAATAAAAATACCCCGGAAACTAAAAACAGCGGAACTCTGATCCCGGGCTGGTAAGGATTTTCTCTTTATTCCTGTAAAGGATTTTGAGGAAAAATTCCTCTCTTTTTTTACCTTCGTGCCAGGAATCAACTGGTTCAAGCAAAGCGCAAAGAACAAGACAACGATCTTTGCGCTTTTGCTTTTTTAAAAAAAGCTGATGAACAAATCCTGATGCGTGATCATGAAAAATATGAAACGGTGGTAGGTCTAGAGGTCCATGCCCAGTTGCTTACGGAGACCAAACTTTTTTCCGGGGACAGAAACCGGTTTGGGTCAGAACCAAACACGCATATCAGTCCGGTTACCCTGGGATATCCCGGCACGCTCCCGGTGCTGAATAATAAAGCAGTGGCCTATGCCATTAAGATGGGGTTTGCCTGTCATTCAACCATTGAGCGCCACAGCTGGTTCGCAAGAAAAAATTATTTTTATCCCGATCTTCCCAAGGGGTACCAGATATCTCAGCACGGTGAGCCGGTGTGTAAGGGGGGATATGTCAGGATCAGCACATCGTCAGGAACCAAAAAAATCCAGCTCAACCGGATCCATCTGGAAGAGGATGCAGGTAAGAGCATTCATGACAGAGATCCTGAATTTACCTGTCTGGATTTTAACCGCGCCGGTGTGCCATTGATTGAAATTGTAACGGAACCCTGCCTGAGCAGTGGCGAAGAAGCGGCCGCATACCTTACTCATCTGAGACGGATTCTTCGCTATTTGGATATCTGTGACGGAAACATGGAAGAAGGAAACATGCGTTGCGATGCGAATATATCTATCCGAAAAAAAGGAGAACCAGCACTTGGCACCAAAGTGGAGGTTAAGAACCTTAATTCCATACGGAATGTGAAACGTGCTGTTGAATATGAAGCTCTCCGGATGCGACAGGCCATTGAAAAAGGAGAAGCCATCGCCCAGCAAACAAGGCGTTTTGATGCCCTGAATGGAACCACTTTTTCCATGCGAACAAAAGAAGAAGCGAACGACTATCGATATTTTCCCGATCCCGACCTCCCTCCTTTTAGGGTTACAGATGCATTTCTGAAAGCAATAGAGGAAAATCTTCCGGAGATGCCCGAAGCGCTTATTGAAAGGTATACCCGTGATTACCATTTACCGCTTTATGATGCGGAAGTGATCACGGATGATAAAGAAACGGCTGCTTACTTTGAATTGCTAGTCAAAGAAACCGGCACATTCAAGGCTTCGGCAAACTGGCTCCTCGGCCCGGTAAAATCTTTTCTCAATGAAAATGACCTTTCGATCCGCCAGTTTCCGATTCCTGCATCCGTGATGGCCTCATTGATTCTGCTGGTGGAAAAAGGGAAAATCAACTTTTCCATCGCTTCATCCAGAATCTTTCCCGAACTTGCTCGGGGGGCAGTGGGGGATCCTCTGGAACTCGCTGTTCGATTGAACCTTTTGCAAACGGCCGATGAAGACCTGATTCATCAATGGGTGCTCCAGGTATTGGAAAGCATGCCGGAGAAAGTAGCAGAATATAAAAAAGGGAAAAAAGGATTGCTGGGTTTATTTATGGGAGAAGTAAAAAAAATATCCAAAGGAAAAGCTGATCCCAAGCTCACTAATCAGCTGCTCATAAAAACGCTGGAGAAGTAAACAAATCAAATTTGAATTATGCGGAAAAAATATATTGCAACTCATTTATTTTTTGCAGTACTGTTGATTTTTGCCTGTAAACAGACGCCGAAAAACGGGTTTGAAGTGAACCTTTCCTATACAAACGCTAACAAATTGACTGAGGCAAATCCGGGATTTCCGGGTACCGGTGCTGTATGGGTTTATCTGGAAGAAATTGTTTATGGAAAGGATCAGCCTCCCGTCGTTGTGGATTCAGCAAAACTGAGCGGTAGTACCGGAAATGTAGGACTTACAGGGAGGGAAGAAAAGGAAGGCATTTATGAATTGGTCTTCGGCCAAAATTTGCTGGCTCTTCCGCTGATCAACGATGTGCGGAAAATCAGCATTCAGGCTGACTTGTCAAAAAAAAGTGATTTTTATACAGTCACGGGATCAGAGGCTTCCAAACAACTTGAGGAATTGCTCGATAATGTGGGAAGGAAAAATAATGAAATTGAAAGATCCTTTAATATGCTTGACAGCCTCAGGAAATCAAATGCGTCCGACAGCCTGCTACTGGCTGCAAATACAGAAAAAGACAAATCAATCGGGCAATTGAATGATTATCTGAAAAGTTTTATGCAATCGACCCCAAATGCTACCCTTGCATTTCTTTCCCTCAGTTGGGCCTCCCGGAGTTTTTCGCCTGACCAGTTGGACACGGCCTTGAAAAACCTGAAGGTAAAATTCCCGGGCAATCCGCAGCTCGCGGACATTGAAAAAAATAATAAGGCCCAGCAACAGGCGGCACAACCATCCGCCGGAGATTCCTGGGTGGGCAAATCAGTTCCGGATCTTAGCCTCCCAGACGTGAATGGGAAAAAAATATCCATTTCATCTTTCCGGGGCAAATATTTGCTTATCGATTTTTGGGCAAGCTGGTGCGGACCCTGCCGTATGGAAAATCCCAATGTGGTCGAAGCATATAAAACATTTAAGAATAAGAATTTTACCATCCTTGGTGTGTCATTGGATAAAGACAAGGATTCCTGGAAAAAAGCCATTGTACAGGATCATCTCACCTGGACCCATATCAGCGACCTGAAATACTGGAACAGCCAGGCGGTGGAAATCTTCGGTTTCCAGGGCATTCCATTTAATGTGCTTGTTGATCCGTCTGGAAAAGTAATCGCCCAGGAACTCCGCGGTAATGATTTGGAAAATAAACTTAAAGAAGTGTTGGACTAGTGAAAATTAAAAAGTAAAAAGTAAAAAGTAAAAAGTATGTTTATTATTCGGAACTCAAATTATTCAACATAGGCTTAAATGAAACCCTTAGGCGACCAATTTTTAATTTTTACTTTTTAATTTTTACTTTTTAATTTCCCCCCAATCGTAATCAACAGCGCAGGCAGAAACAATAAATTTGTAAAGGTTGCCATCACGAGGGTAAGTGAGGTGAGCCATCCCAGCGCCTGGGTTCCTCCAAAGCCGCTGAAACAAAAAATAATAAAGCCTGCAATCAGGACCAGGGAAGTGTAGATAATGCTGATGCCTGTGGAATGAATGGTCCTGACCACAGCATGTTTTACCGGCTCTCCTTTCACTTGATCCTGTTTATAATTCACTAGAAAACGAATGGTAATATCAATAGCGATTCCTAACGCTATACTGAATACCAATACCGTCGAAGGTTTTAGTGGCACCCCGGCCCAACCCATTACTCCTGCCGTGATAATCAGGGGAATTACATTAGGAAGAAGGGAACAAACAAGGATACGAAAAGACCGGAACAGGTAGATCATACAAACGGCAATCAGCGCAAAAGCCCACAGAATACTCTGCTGCAAACCGTGAATGATAAATGCACTCCCTTCCAGAAAAGTCACCGTGGTACCGGTTAACTCCACCGAGTATTTTGTACTGTCGAATATCTGGGAAGACCTTTCCTTTATTGACTTCAAAATAGAAGGTAAACGCAGACTTCCAACGTCCGCCATATTTACGCTGATGCGTGTTGTTTGCCTGTTGCTGTCGATGAAACTATTTGCAAGCTTTACAACAATATTCGACTGGCTGTTGCTGTCGCTTCTCACATTCAGATACGGCGCAAGAAAAGTAATATCGAAATCATTGGGTAGTGCGTAATCAGAGCTGTCGTTATGATAATAAGCCTGACGAACAAATTTCAATCCTTCCACAATGGACAATGGTTTTGCCATTACAGGGCTTGAATCAATGAATGCAGAAAGCTGATCAATCCTTCCAAAGGTCGCCAGAGAGTTCGCCCGAAGCCCATTTTTTCTTTTGGTATCTATCAATATTTCCAGCGGCATAACGCCCTTGAAATTTTTTTCAAAAAACTTAAGATCGGCATACACCGGATCGGTTTTTGGAAGATCATCAAGTATAAATCCTTCCGAACGCAAATGAAAGATCCCGGCTATCGAAATGATCAGGACCAGGGTAGTTGCTATATAAATGATGGATTTGTGATGAAGCGTCCAGTTTTCGAGCTGATCCAGTAATGTAGTCAGCCAACGGTTGGTAAGATAAGCCATGTGCCGGGGTTTCGGTTCCTGCAGATAACTCAGCGCCGAGGGCAGGAGAATAAGAGAAATAAAAAAAAGCAGCATGATATTGATCCCTGCCACTACGCCAAACTCTCTCAGTACGGCGCTTTTTGTAAAAGCAAATACGCCAAATCCTATGGCTGCTGCGATATTGCAAAACAAGGTTACAATCCCCATTTTACTGATCATCTCATGAAGGGCTTTTTTCTTTTCCCTGCTCTCCTTAAATGAAGTATGGTATTTATTTAAAAAATAAATACAATTTGGAATTCCGATGACAACGATCAACGGGGGAATCAATGCATTCAACAAGGTGATCTTGTATCCGAAAAGATGCATGGTGGCCAGACTGAATATTACACCGATAATGACAACGGTCAGGGACAGGACCATGGTACTAATGCTCCTGAAGAATAACAGGAGGATAAGCGCCGAAAGTAAAACAGATCCCAGAAGAAACCATTTCATTTCTGTAGCCACTTTAGTAGCCATATTGGTCCTTATCAGCGGCAGGCCGCTGAAATGCATGTGAACAGCATGCGCCGCTCCGAACGCATTTCCGAGTTGTACAATATGTCCCACCACTTCCGTTCTTGCGGAAGTATTCATCAAATCCTTATTCACATGGATGGCGGCGAGATAAGCATTGGTGGAAGGATTGTACAGGAGATTTCTGTAAAAAAGCTGATTTTTAAACGCATTTCTAGCCTTGTCCAGTTTTTCCTGGGATTCAAAAGGAGAAGGAAACAAGGCTTTTGAAGTAAGCTTTTGAGAGCTATCGCTTTTAATCAGGATAATGGCATCCGGTATACTGAGAACCTGCTCAACACCTCTGATCTTTTTCAAATCCCTGCTGAGGCGCATGTAGTCATTGAAAAAATCTTTTGAGAACAGGTTAGGCGTCTGTATGCCCATCACCAGCAGGTTTCCATCGTCGCCGAATTTCTTTCTGAAATTCTGGTAGGCTATATATTTCGGGTTATCAGTCGGAATGGCCCGGGTATATTCATAGCTCAATTCAATCTTAGATGCTTCGAAACCTGCAAAGACCAGTGTGATGGCCAAAAATACCAGGAGCCGTAAACGATTTTTCAGAACAAAATCAGCAATGGTTCCCCACATATATTTAGTTGACTTTTGATGAATCTGGCCCTGTTTTGCCTCGCAAAGAAACTTATTTTAACCGAATTTCGCCTGAATACCGCATTATGCTTCACAAAACAAAGGGTATTGTCCTGCGAACGGTGAAATATGGTGAAACCAGTATCATTGTTGCCATCTTCACCGAATTGTTCGGATTGCAGTCCTACCTCGTGAACGGGGTAAGAACCTCTATTCCGAAAGGAGGGCTGAAAACCGTTTTTTTTCAGCCCTCTGCCATCCTGGACCTGATTGTATATCATAATGAATTGAAAAACCTGGACCGTATAAAAGAATACCGGTGGGACCATGTGTATAAGAATATTTTTTTTGATGTGGTGACTCATTCAGTTGCGCTCTTCATGATCGAACTGCTTCAAAAATGTTTAAAGCAGCCTGAGGCAAATGCTGATCTTTATCATTTTGTGGAAGATGCGCTGATCCACCTGGACGAATCCAGTGATACGGTTAAGGCCAATTTCCCGCTTTACTTTGCACTCCATCTGGCCGGTTTTTTCGGATTGCGGATCACCGACAATTATTCAAGGCAAAAAACATTCCTTGACCTGCAGGAAGGATTCTTTTCCGCAGAGAAACCTTCGCATCTGGATTTTCTTGAACCTCCGTATAGTGGACTCATATCCCAGTTGCTCCGGGTGATGCATCCGGGAGAACTACCGGAAGTTCCACTGAACAAAGAAAAGCGAAGAGTTTTACTTCAGGCCTGCCTTGATTTTTTCGCCCTGCATATGGCCGGATTCGGCACAATGAAGACCCTTCCGGTTTTACGCACCATCCTGGATGACTCTTCCTTATAAAATTCTGCGACAGCTGCTTTCCTGATCAATGAGCTCATTTCGCCGGGACTCAATAATCACGATTCCCGGCTTCTTTCCTTTCTTAAAATCGCCTAATTCATTTTCATACTGGAGCGCGCGGGCGCCATTCGAAGTAGCCCATTTCAAGAGGCAGCTCACTTCAATGTCCGGGAAGTACTTCCTGATTGTTTTCATCTCTTCCAGAACGCTGAGCCGGTGATTGCTTGCCAGACTATCCGTGCCAATAACTATGTTAGCATTCAGCCTGATCATTTCGGGTATATCCGGCAGCCGGTCCTCAATAAAGAGGTTAGCATTCGGGCAGAGGCAAAAAAATAAATTGCGATTGAAATTGCCTGCCATGTCAAGATCTTCTGCTGAGCTGTAGGTGTTATGTACGAGAATTATATTTTTGGCCCGTTCGAGCATTGGCAGGCAATAAGGCAGACTTCCCATTCCCGTGCCGGAAAAATCAGTAATGTCTATTTTCATTCTTTTGTACATCTCGGTAAGGCCGCCACGGCCTGAAATAAAAAATGCATCTTCTGTGGCCGTTTCCTGATTATGCATTGTAATTGTTTTTTGTGGAAATCCATCTCCCAATAATTTCCACAATGGATTTGAAACGGAATATGGAGCATGCGGGCATATTGAAAGATGGTCCTCATCGCCCGCCATTTCCGCGAACCGGTCATACAAGGATTTACCAAAATCAAACCGGCTCCTGGCCTGATCTGCCTGCCAACCGGCAAGTTCAATAAAATTGTAATAATAGAATTGCTTGCCTGATTTTTGAGCAAGCGTATCAGAAGTATTACAGATATCGCCCACAGCAACGATTCCCGCCTCTAACATTTCCTTTTCGGCTGCCTGGATAGATTCAAGAATTTCCCCGGGAACATTTTTCCGTTGGGCCACGACGGAAAGAACGAATTCAACCAGGCCCGTTTTCATTGGAATGCGTCCTTTCAGATGACTCAATTCCAGATGACAATGGGCGTTCACAAACCCCGGGCTTAATATTCCCGTTAGTTTTTCTGGGTCTTCTCCCGCATCACGCTGATTCACGATCCCCTCAATAGTACCGTCGCCCTTTGTTATTAGCACGTTTTCGTCATTCAGCAAATCATATCCATCAAACAAATAGTCAGCTTTGAATTTCCGATAACTCATGGTTCGGTTAACTTTGCAGCAATATAAATTTTTCGAAGGTATGATAGATAAGCTGGAGGCTATCCGGGCAAGGTTCGCGGACCTGGGCGTGGCATTGACCAATCCTGCCATTGTAAATGACAATAGGAAGTTCAGCGAGACCAGTAAGGAATACAGGACTCTGGAAAAAATTGTGAAATCGTATGAGGTTTATCGTAATCTGCTTGATGATCTGGCATTTAACCGCGAAGCGCTAAATGGAGATGACGAGGAACTCCGGGAATTAGCCAAAATCGAAAAACCTTCATTGGAAGAAAAAAAATCTGCACTGGAAGCAGAGATCCGGCAACTGCTGATCCCGAAGGACCCTCAGGACGAAAAGAATGCGATCCTGGAAATCAGGGCGGGCACTGGCGGTGATGAAGCCAGCCTCTTTGCCGGGGACCTGCTCAGGATGTACCTGAAATATGCTGAAAAGAGGGGTTGGCGCACGGCAATCCTCAACGAAAGTGAGGGAACCGTTGGAGGCTATAAAGAGGTGCAGGTTGAAGTAACAGGGGATGATGTGTACGGAACCCTCAAATTTGAAAGCGGTGTACACCGTGTTCAGCGTGTACCGGATACAGAACAGAGCGGCAGGGTCCATACCAGCGCAGCTACGGTTGCAGTTATGCCTGAGGCAGAGGAAGTTGATTTTGAATTGAAAGAAAGTGATGTAAAAATGGAAACGGCAAGGAGCGGGGGCGCCGGCGGCCAGAACGTAAATAAAGTGGAAACAAAGGTATTGCTGACGCATTTACCTACCGGAACCGTGGTAGTATGCCAAACGGAAAGAACCCAGCTCGGCAACCGGGAGAAAGCCATGCAGATGCTGAGGACCCGGCTATATGAAGAACAGGTAAGAAAGCAGGAAGAGGAAATTGCCCGGCACAGGAAAAGCCTGGTCAGCACCGGCGATCGAAGCGCCAAGATAAGAACCTATAATTTCCCGCAGGGCAGGGTTACCGACCACCGGATAGGCCTAACCGTTTATAATCTGTCTGATGTATTAAACGGGAATATCTATGAATTCCTTGCTGCGCTTCAGTTTGCAGAAAATGCCGAAAAAATAGCGAATCAATCCTGAATTGTTGCGATAATTCCCCAAGCCTTGCGTAATTAAATTCCTTGCAATTGGTTATAGCATGTATTTTATTTAGTAAATTTATTTTATATTATTTTAACAATTGTCCATTAAACATTTCTTTGTTTAAACAGTTTAATGGTAGTTACCCGTTCTTCCCTATGAAAACACTCTTAAAATATTGTTATTAAGAAAAAGAGAAGAAACCGAATAGGGAGGGAGCACGTATCTTTATATTAGTTCTTTTAACCAGTCAACAGCAATTGTAGACTGAAGGTTTGGCACCTGTTTTGCCTTCTTTTATAAAACAAGTCTTTTCTATTGACTTTACAAAAGCAGTCAATTTTCTCATAAGCAGTTAGTTTTGGTTACGGCCCCTGTTTCCACAGGGGCTTATCTTTTCCAGCTATTTCATCTTTATATTATAAACTTGTATCCTATGGCGGATTGGCCGTCCGGAAAGATCTATACTGTTCTTTTGGTCTGGAAGAAAATCAAACTGGCTACGATATAGCCTGCGAAGGATCCGATGACATCTGAAAGAATATCGTACAGATCAAAATCCCGGTTGGGAATAAAATACTTCTGAACATATTCCATTGCAGTGCCATATAAACATGCTATTATAAAAATCAAAAAGAACCGTCTTCTGATCTTCTTATCCTCTTCCCGTCTGGCAGCAAAATAAAACGACCACAGCAGGACGAAAAGAAAGAAAATGCAGATATGCACGTATTTATCAAAATTCGAAATGCTGAAATTCGCTTCAGAGGGAATCATACTGCCGGGAAGGGCGAGGAGAATGAAAATAACAATGGTCCAGAGTATTGCCGGATATCTTTTTGCCAATATTTTTTTTAGGGATTGCATGGGTGATTCTAAACGAAGATAAGACCCTATCCGGTTACTTTACCCATAACGTACATGGCATCCATGTCGGGCGTTTCGCTGCCCCCTTGTTTTTCAAGAGTAATGGCAAAAGCCTGGGCTCGGGGAATGGTCTTCAGCTTAACGAAAGAAATCCCTTCGTTTACATCAAAAATACCCGCATCAACAGGTTTTCCGTCCACCATGGCCCAAAGTTGATATTGTTTGCCGGTTGCGGGTTTTGGTAGTTGATTCACCAGCAGCCATACTGCCCTGGAGCTGGTATCCCAATATACGGTTGCCAGGCTGGAGGCAGATGGGCCGGTAGGGATCGCGGGCATTTTAACGATCTCCATCCGGGGGTCTTTCATTTCATTGAGTGCGGTTTCGTAGAGCTTTAGTTTGGCATTTAGGTACTGGTTTGAATTGGCAAGCTGGGCCTGACTCTCTACCAGCTCTTTATATAGGGCTATGGAATGCTTATACTGGCTGAGCAGATACAGGTTCAGCAACACACTTCCCAGCATCAGGATGACTGAAGCAGCAGCAACAAAACGGGGGAATCCAACCCGGGGAACCAAGACGGGCTTCTTTTGAAGAATCTGCTGTTCCAACTCCACTTCTTCCATTCCGATCCGGGAGAATATCCTGGATTTTAGTTCACGTGGAGGAATTGCGCGCTGCCGGAACAAATGGGTTTCGAGTTGCACTTCAAAAGCTTCCCTGGCGGCCAGGACTTCCGCGTGCTCAGCGCACATGCGTTCACATTCGATCACTTCCTCAGGATTGGCCAGTCCGAGAACATAGCTTTCAATAATGCCGCTTGATATGTATTCCTGGGTATTCACTTATTTTAGAAATTCTCTTAATTGCATTAAGGCGCTCCTGATCCTTGTTTTAACGGTCCCCAGCGGAATATCTTCAATTTCCGCAATTTCCTCATGTGTGTAGCCTTTAAAATAGGCAAGTTCTATTAAAACACGATGTTCAGGTCGAAGTTTCACCAGGAATTTAGTCAGTCCAATGGCATCGGTATTGGTTTGGGTCGACTGCACTCCCTGATATACGTTGCCCTTTAATTCCTGGTTTTTCTGACCATCCTGATAATTCCTGGATCTGAGCAGGTCAATCGACGCATTCCGGCTGATATTCAGCATCCAGGTAAACAACCTTCCTTTAGTAGGATCATAGGTTTCGATCTTCCGCCAGATATTCACAAAAACGTCCTGCAACACATCATTGGAGAGCGTCGGATTCTGAATGATTTGCAAAATAATACTGTAAAGAGAACCGCTGTACTTATCATACAGGTACCCGAAAGCCTGATGGTTCCTGGCTTTAAGAGCCATGACAAGTTCCTGCTCATTGTATGTTGCTTCGAGACCCAAGAATTCCGGCGTTTGTAATATATTACCCGAATGGATCAGCCTACCATGGAGGCATAAGCATCCGCACTCAGGAGCTCATTGATATGGGAAGGGTCCGTTACCGTGAGTTTGATCATCCATCCTTTGCCATAAGGATCACTGTTTACCAGATCCGGGGCACTTGATAACTCAGGATTCAATTCAGCAATTGTGCCGGACACAGGAAGAAAAAGATCAGATACCGTTTTTACTGCTTCCACAGTTCCAAAAACGGCACCGGCTTCCAAGGTTTTCCCAACAGTTTCAACTTCCACATATACGATATCTCCCAGTTCACTTTGCGCATATTCGGTAATTCCGATTACGGCGGTATGTCCATCTTCCAGCCGGACCCATTCGTGATCTTTTGTATAGCGGAGATTTTTGGGAAAACTCATGCATTGAATAAATTAGGCGTTGCGAATTGGTGATGCAAATATAGAGGGATTTGCAAATCTTCTGTCTTAAAATCAGAATCTTTCAAATTACAAGAATTGTTGTTTTTCAAAGTAAAGCAGCACGTGATCCTTCATGAAATTTTCCTGTTCGATTACATTCATTACGGGCAATGATTTTAATTGGCGGAAATGCGGCCACCCTTCTTCATCCACTTTCTCCAGTTCATAATATCCGCTTTGGGAAAACAGGCTGCAAATAGCTACGTGCATCAGATCCTGTTTTTGTTCCTTGGTAAATTTTTCCCGCAGATCTCCAAACTCCTGTATGCCAACCAGGAAAAGGATGGCTTCCATATCAGGCCTCTTTCCAAAACGCTGCACTAATTTCGCCTCCAGGGCCCACCACCTGAGCTGAAGATCATCTTTTACAGTCATGCTGCAAAGATAACCTGATCAACGAATCTATCCGGCCATCAGTTACCTTTGCCAAAATTTTTGGTTCATGTTACAGCTAGCAGTCATCAGGCAGCAACCGGGATTTGTAAAGGAGCGGCTGAAAGTAAAAAACCTTGATGCAGGAGTTGCTGTTGATACTATCCTCCTGCTGGACGAGCAAAGGAAAAAACTGCATCTCCAGACAGAAGCGGCACAGGCTCGGTTAAACGGAATTTCCAAAGAGATCGGACTGTGGATTGCCAAGGGAGAAAAGGCAAGAGCAGAGGAAAAAAAGCAGGAGGTCAGTACCCTAAAGGCAGAAATTGCTCCTTTGCAGGAAAAATTAAATCAACTGGATCAGCAAGTTCATGAATTGCTGGTTTCCCTTCCAAACCTACCTGCGAAAGAGGTTCCTCCTGGCAAATCACCTGCTGATAATGAGTTGGTCAGAGAAGGAGGGCAAATTCCAAAGCTTCCGGGCAACGCACAGGCGCATTGGGAGCTGGCTAAAAAATACAACCTGATAGATTTTGAGCTCGGCAACAAAATTACCGGAAACGGATTTCCGGTGTATATCCATAAGGGAGCAAGACTGCAAAGGGCCATGATCCAATATTTTCTGGATTTCAATACGAAGGCAGGATTTATCGAATACCAGCTACCGCTGATGGTGAATGAAGCAAGTGGTTTCGGTACGGGTCAGCTTCCGGATAAAGAAGCGCAAATGTATTTTGTTACGGAAGATAAATATTATCTGATCCCTACTTCCGAAGTGCCTTTGACAAATATCTACAGGGATGTGATTGTAAAAGAAACTGAGCTCCCAATAAGGATGACTGCCTACACGCCCTGCTTCCGGAGAGAAGCAGGAAACTATGGGAAGGATGTTCGCGGATTAAACCGGCTGCACCAGTTTGACAAAGTAGAGATCGTGCAGATTGTTCAGCCCGATAAAAGTTATTCAGTTTTGGAAGAAATGGTGCTGCATGTGGAGCAATTGCTGGAATCCTTAAACCTTCAATATAGAATTCTCCGTCTTTGTGGCGGTGATATGTCTTTTGCTTCTGCAATTACTTACGACTTTGAAGTGTTTAGTGCGGCCCAGGATAAATGGCTCGAAGTGAGTTCCGTGAGCAATTTCGAAAGTTTTCAAACAAACCGTATGAAGATCCGGTACAAGGATGAACAAGGTAAAATGCAATTGCTTCATTCCCTTAACGGGAGTGCTCTGGCCCTTCCCCGGATTCTGGCCTGCCTGTTAGAAAATCACCAGCAGCCAGATCATATAGCACTGCCGGATGTGCTTCATTCTTATTTTGGCGACCGGGCTATATATGGTTAATGGTATATAGTAGATGGTGGATGGAGATCTGGGGCGAATTGCCAAAAAGGATCCATCCACCTTCCACTCTATACCATGAACAATATTAAACCTTCCCCCTCCGTTTCCGTCCAATACCGGAGATATTGATCAATGAATAGCGATCAGCTTAAAAATCAGCACTTATTGTGGCGCGCCGGATTTGGTCCTGCTGCAGATCAGCAAAAACAGGTCCGCAAGGAGTCACAGAAAAAATTATTCAGGTTCATTCTTGAATCCTCCCGGAAAGCCCCCGTTCCCTTCGATGTGGCAGACCCGGAATTGAAAGCCCTGGTCATGACAGCATCCGGATCAGGATTTCCCCGGAGCAAAGGCTTTTCTGCGGAAGAAAAGAAAAAAATTAGAATGCAATCCGTTCTGGATATTAAATCACTTAATATCCGTTGGCTTCAGGAAATGACGGAGACTGATGCCCAGTTGCGCGAAAAAATGTCTCTTTTTTGGCACGGTCATTTTGCGACAAAGACCATAAATATTTTTTACGATCAGGCGCTGCTGAATATTATCCGGCAACATGCGCTCGGCAATTTCCGGGACCTGCTTTACAACGTGAGTAAAAGCGCGTCTATGATCCAATTCCTGAATAACAACCAGAACAAAAAAGATCATCCTAACGAAAACTTTGCCCGTGAACTAATGGAGTTATTCACTATGGGACGCGGAAATTATACTGAATTGGATGTAAAAGAATCCGCGCGTGCTTTTACTGGTTGGGGTGCAAGCCCGCAAGGGGAATTCGAATTCAGAACAAGGCAACATGATGACGGATTGAAAACTTTCCTGGAGCATACCGGCAACCTCTCCGGAGAAGATATTCTGGATATCCTGCTGGGCAAAATGGAAACCGCTGTTTTTATTACCCGGAAAATCTACCGTTTTTTTGTAAATGATCAGGCAGATGAATCAAGAGTCGCTGACCTTGCTGAAGCGTTTTATCATAGTGGATATGATATCCAAAAGTTAATGACCGCTATTTTCAGCAGCGAGTGGTTTTATAGTGAAGAAAACATAGGAACACATATCAAGTCGCCCGTAGAATGGCTGGTGGGGATTCGCCGGCAATTGCCCCAGGAAATAGAGAACCCTGAGGTGCAGGTCCTATTGCAGCGTTTATTGGGACAAGTTTTATTCAATCCTCCAAACGTTGCAGGCTGGCCGGGAGGAAAGCACTGGATTGACAGTTCCAGCCTGATGCTAAGGTTGCGTATTCCCCAGCTCATTTATTCATCAGATTCAATCCTGGTGCAACCAAAGGATGATGACGACCTGATGATGGGAATGAAAGAGCTGAAGCAGGTCAGGGCCAATATGCGATCGGGGGAGATCATCCGAACCAGTATCCATTGGGATATTTTTCTTGATCATTTCCGGGATACGCCCGATACAGAATTATTTGTAACCATTCAGCAATTGTTGTTGCAGTCGCCGACGGCTTTGTCCGAATCCGGTATGAATAAATATATGGATCTTTCTGGCCGTGATTCAATAATTCAATCGGCTGCCATCAGGTTCATGAGTACTCCGGAATATCAATTGTGTTAAACCTGTAAATCAGGTTAAATTTTTTTTATGCTAATCAAACGAAGAGCATTTCTGCAAATGGGTTCCCTGGCAACCAGTTCATTCCTGATACCTAAATTCCTGAAGGCATTTGAAGCTGCCGGAAAACTTTCAACCGGCGACAAGGTATTGGTGGTTCTGCAACTCAGCGGAGGGAATGACGGTCTCAACACGGTGATTCCTGTTCGCAATGATATTTATTATCGCGAGCGGCCAGCCCTTGGCATTGACAGGGCCAAAACCCTTATACTTTCAGAAGAAGCCGGACTCCATCCGGAGCTTACCTGTTTTAAATCCTTATATGACGAGGGAAATCTGGCTATCCTCAACAACGTTGGGTATCCCAATCCGGATCGTTCCCATTTCCGGAGCATGGATATCTGGCAAAGTGCATCCGGGAGCAATGAGTACAAGAGTTCCGGATGGCTTGGAAGATGGCTGGATTCCCAGTGTATGCATTGTGATAAGCCAACGCAGGCGCTGGAAATTGATGATATGCTTAGTCTTGCCATGAGTGGTGAACAGATGAAAGGCATTGCATTGCGCGATCCCGCTCGTTTGTACAATGCCAGTCAGGATCCTTTTTTTAAACAGATATTGCAGGCGGGTAGTGCGCATAGTGCAAACGATACGAATTCCTATCTGTACCAGGTTATGGCGGAAACACTTTCCGGAGCCGATTATATTTTTGCTCAGAGCAAACTTCATCCGACCAGTATGGTTTATCCGAATACGGAGATCGGAAGGAGTTTCAAAACTATTGCCTCTCTCATTTGCTCCGACATCAATACAAGGGTTTACTATCTCTCGCTTGGAAGTTTTGATACCCACGTAAACCAGGAATCCCGCCAGCAGAAATTATTTTCAGATATGAATGAAGCCATAAAGGCCTTTACTTCCGATCTGAAATCAAATCATCGATTCCACGAAGTGATGCTGATGACTTTTTCTGAATTTGGAAGAAGGGTTAGTCAGAATGCCAGTGGCGGAACAGACCACGGAACAGCCAATAATATGTTCTTAATCGGCGGAGCCCTTAAAAAAGCGGGATTGCTGAATGCAATGCCAGATCTGGCAAACCTATCAGAAGGGGATCTTCAATATAATCTGGATTTCAAAAGCGTGTACGCTACGGTATTAAATAGGTGGCTCGCTGCGGATGATGGGAAAATTCTGGGCGGGAAATATGATTATTTGGATTTTGTTTAAAAAGTAAAATAGAATTATTATAAAGTAAAAATGGGAGCATGCATTTCGCTTTTCCTAATTTTCACACTTTAATCTGTTTTCCAAACCAAATGATTCGGAGGCTGCCTTAAGAATGATCTGAGAGGGCTCTTTCGCGAAGTTGTAGTCCGGTTTACCAGCCTTGTTTGGCAACGCCGGCCTTGATCGCTGCCATTGCCTTTTCTTCGCCAAGCAGGGTGGTCAGTTTATTTCCCTTTCCGTCATGTCCCTGAGCCATATAGGCTCCTTTAGCCGTTTTGCTTATAACCGCGTCCATGATAGGGACATTTTTCTCTTTCGTTTTTACATTATATGCTGTAAGTATTACAGTAGACATATTTTCAAATTTAAAGGTTCGTAATGATCAACACTGGTTAGCAGATAAAGGTATTGAAATATTCTTTAAACGGATTTCAACCGTTGTTAAACGTCCAGCCGGGCGTATTTTGCATGAGATTCAATGAAGTCCCTGCGGGGAGCCACTTCATCACCCATCAGCATACTGAAAACCCGGTCAGCTTCGGTTGCACTTTCAATAGTCACCTGCTTCAGGGTTCTGGTTTCAGGGTTCATTGTAGTGTCCCAAAGCTGGCTGGCATTCATTTCCCCAAGGCCCTTGTACCGCTGAACACTTACGCTGTCCTCTTTCCCTCCTCCGATCCTTTCTATCTGCAGGGTTCGCTGATCTTCGGTCCATGCATAAGCCTGCTCTTTACCTTTCTTCACCAGGTAAAGCGGAGGTTGGGCAATGTAAATGTATCCCTGTTCAACCAGGGCCGACATATATCTGTAAATGAAAGTGAGGATCAGGGTAGCAATATGACTTCCGTCCACATCGGCATCCGTCATGATGATCACTTTGTGATATCGTAATTTGGCGAGGTTCAGCGCTTTAGGATCTTCAGGCGTTCCAACCGTAACTCCCAGTGCAGTGTACATATTCCGGATCTCCTCGTTTTCATAAATACGATGTTCCATGGCTTTTTCCACGTTGAGGATCTTTCCTCTGAGCGGGAGGATCGCCTGGAAACCACGGTCGCGACCTTGCTTTGCCGTGCCTCCCGCAGAATCACCTTCAACGAGGTATAGCTCGCAGCGTTCCGGTGATCTTTCGGAGCAATCGGCCAGCTTGCCAGGTAAGCCGCCTCCGCTCAGCACAGATTTCCTTTGCACCAGCTCGCGGGCTTTGCGGGCTGCCGCCCTCGCCTGAGCTGCAAGTATCACTTTCTGGATAATACTCTTTGCTTCCCGTGGATTTTCTTCAAGAAATGCTTCGAGCACCTTGGAAACGGTTGTATCAACGATTCCGCTCACTTCGTTATTTCCCAGCTTGGTCTTTGTCTGGCCCTCAAACTGAGGTTCCGGAACTTTTACGGAAATAATGGCGCTCAATCCTTCCCTGTAATCATCGCCTTCTATTTCGACCTTGGCTTTTTCAAAATGATTCTGTTTATCACCGTAACTTTTAAAAACGCGGGTCAGGGCGCGGCGAAATCCGGCAACATGGGTTCCGCCCTCGATCGTATTGATATTATTTACATAAGAATAAATGTGCTCACTGAAACTATCGTTGTAGGTAAGTGCAATTTCTACAGCAACATGGGTTCCCTCATCAATGCCGTTTACATAAATCACTTTTGGGATCAGGGGATTACGCCCGGCGTTCGCATCCAGCATTTCAAGGAACTCCACAATACCGCCCTCACTGTAAAAAATCTTCGTATAAGTCATTCCCTGTTCATCGGGTTCGCGGTAATCGTTAAAAACGATCTTTACGCCTTTATTCAGAAATGAAAGCTCACGCAAACGGCTTTCCAGGATTTCCCTGTTATATACCGTGGTAATGAAAATGCTGGCATCCGGATGAAAATGAACCCGCGTCCCGGTTTTATCGCTTAGACCGATCTCCCGCACCGGATACTGCGGTATTCCGATTTTATATGCCTGTTCATATTTTTTTCCATCCCGCTGAACAGTAACATGCAGATCACTGCTTAATGCATTTACGCAGCTCACGCCCACACCGTGCAGGCCTCCGGAAACCTTGTAAGTATTTTTATCGAATTTCCCGCCTGCATGCAACATGGTCATGACCAATTCCAATGCATTCCTTTGTTCTTTAGTATTCATCCCCGTAGGAATGCCTCGTCCATCATCTTCTACGCTGACGGAATTGTCCGGATAAATATTCACCACGATATTGTGGCAATAACCCGCGAGTGCTTCATCAATGGAATTATCCACCACTTCATATACCAGATGATGCAGACCCTTGACACTGATATCTCCTATATACATCGCCGGCCTTTTTCTGACTGCCTCCAGCCCTTCCAGAACCTGAATGCTGTCTGCGCCGTAACCATTCGTTGCCGGGGATAAAACCTGCTGTGTTGTATCGCTCATATTTAGTTGAAAAACCGGTTATTAGAAGTGAAATAACAGGGTCTGCAAATGTACGAAAATCAGGGCTAAGAACCGGGCTAAAAACAGTCTTTTTTATGGATTTTTTTGAGTGAAATCACGGCAAAAAATGACAGTTTTATGATGCTTCACACCCATAATGCGGTTTCGGCCACATTTTCGATCGCTGTTTCTCAGTAAATTTGCCCTCCAATATGCATCAACCCCCCGACATACTTAGCCTGGCCTACAAGCAGCCGGTTATGTACGATGAGCTCAAACTTTTACAGGAAAAGGATCGTCAGATTCCAGGGTCTGTACAATATTTAATACAGCGTTACAGAAAGAATCCGCAATGGAGCATGGACGATCTGGGTATGATGACTTACCACTACCAGAAAAACAAGACTTCAGAGAATTTTTTTGAGTTGCGGTTTTGCATTGCGGGAAATGTTTATTGCAAACAAAAAGACGCAGAATGCGATGCCTGCCGGCTGAACGCCTCACGGTATTGCCAGGAACGCATCGAAACCGTGGATGTTCTGAGTTTCCGGTTTTCCGCCGTTCACCTTTCCCAATTCGTGAAGCCACAGCAGATAACCGGCACACTCACTGATAACGTGCTTCATTTCAAACATCCTTCTTCCTTTTCCAAGATATTGTCACTCTGTAGCCGTATCCGGATGGTGCTGGAAGCTCTGCTAAATCATACCTACACTGACAGTTTAGAAAATATTTTCATCAATGCCCAAACCCAGATGCTGCTGTTATACAGTCTGGAATGCATGCTTGGAGAAAAAGAAGTGGAAGCTTTTCAATGTAAATTTCTTGCCAATGAAGACGACCGGGAAAAAATTACCCTTGCCCGGAAGATCCTTCTGGACCATATCGGTGAGCCGCTTACCATCCGGGAGCTAAGCCGCAAAGTGGCCATCAACGAATGTTACCTGAAAAAGGGGTTTAAAGAACTTTTCGGAACCACGATTTTTGATTTTTACCAGAGTCAGCGCATGGAGCACGCCCGCTACCTGCTTTATGAAAAAGGTTTAAGCGTCACGGAAGTCTCCATCATGCTGGGTTATTCTTCCATCTCCCATTTCTCGACTGCATTCAAGAAGCATACGGGGTTGAAACCTTGTGAGTTGTTAATTCATTAAATTAAAAAGTAAAAATTAAAAAGTAGAACGTCAGAGCTGCAAGCCTCTCCCTATTTACGCTTCATTTTTTACTTTTTACTTCTTAATTTTCAATTTCCACAAGCTTCAATCGTCTCATCCAGATCGCGAAAACTGAGTGCATTATTCAGGAACCAGCTTTCAAAGGCTGATGGCGGGAGATAGATACCCTGATCCAGCATGGAATGAAAGAATTCATTAAAGCGTTCTGTATTGCTTGCTGATGACGTCGCAAAATTCCGAACCGGCTGTGCACTGAAATGCACACTGATCATGGATCCAAAATGGTTGATGACAAACGGAAATCCTTTTTTCTCTAAGACTTTCTCCATTCCTTCTTTCAGATACCGCGTTTTTTTTTCAAGTTCAGAGTATATCTGTGGATTTTCCTTTAATATTCTTAAAGTGGTGAGCCCGGCAATCATTGCAATAGGATTCCCGCTGAGTGTCCCTGCCTGGTATACTTTACCCTGCGGAGCAAGATGTTCCATGATCTCTCTTCGTCCGCCGAATGCACCCACCGGCATTCCCCCTCCGATCACTTTTCCATAAGTTACCAGATCGGCACGGATACCCAGCTTTTCCTGTGCTCCTCCCGGAGCGAGCCGGAAACCAGTCATCACTTCATCAAAGATTAAGAGCATGTTCTCTTCATCACAGATGGATCTCAATTCTTCGAGAAATCCTTTTTCCGGAAGAATACATCCCATATTGCCGGCCACTGGTTCTAGGATGATCGCCGCAATCCCGGCATGATGTTTTTTTACGAGAAGACGCACTGCTTCGGGATCATTAAATGGACAGGTGAGTGTGTCCTGCGCTACCCCGGCAGTTACGCCGGGTACCGCCTGGATATTAAAAGTAGCCATTCCACTTCCTGCTTTTACTAGAAATGAATCCGCATGACCGTGATAATGACCCTCAAATTTGATAAACTTGTTCCTGCCTGTAAATCCGCGGGCAAGACGGATTGCACTCATGCAGGCTTCTGTGCCACTGCTCACCATGCGAATCAGGTCCACATTCGGAACCATACCGGTGATGAGTTCCGCCATCTCCACTTCGAGTTCGGTCGGTGCGCCATAGGAAGTGGAATATGCAACCCTTTCCTGAATGGCTTTTACAACGGAATCATGGGCATGACCGAGGATCATCGCTCCCCAGGACGATATATAGTCAATGTATTTATTTCCATCCGCATCAAACAGGTAAGCCCCTTTTGCCTTGCTGATGAACAATGGTGTTCCGCCCACACTCCTGAAAGCACGTACCGGGGAATTAACGCCTCCCGGTATAGTTTGACAGGCACGTTCGAAAAGTTTGACACTTAAAGTTGTATTCATATTATTAATTACGGATCCGATTCAGAAATTTTAAGCCTTATCCTTCCGTATTTTTCATGCTGGATATTTCAATTGCAAATTCTATTTGGGCCGGTAGGGAACCTGTTATTTAATATTGAAAAATGACGATTCAATGAGCCGACTCCAATAAACGAACCGCATCCTTCGCAAAATAGGTTGCTATCAGATCGGCTCCGGCCCTTTTGATCGCTGTCAGGGTTTCAAGAATAGCTTTGTTTTCATCGAGCCAGCCCATTTTGGCTGCGGCCCTGATCATGGCATATTCCCCGCTGATATTATACGCACTAACGGGAACGTGTACCGCATTTTTTACTTCACGAATGATATCCAGATATGCGAGCGCCGGTTTTACCATGACCATGTCTGCCCCTTCTTCCACATCCTGCAGGGCTTCCTTCAGGGCTTCCGTTCGATTCGAGTAATCCATCTGGTAGGTTTTCTTATCACCAAAGCCGGGCGAAGAATCCAATGCATCCCGGAACCGGCATTATAATAATCAAGAATGAT
>JANWIY010000016.1 GCA_025449645.1 Chitinophagaceae bacterium
CATCAAACTTACCTGACCGTCCGCTATATGCAGGATCATGCATCTTTGGATGGTTGGCAATCAACCGTAACTGCATCAGCCCTTTAAGCACAAAAAACCTTGCCTTTGGATTCATCAGGTCTTCCATGCCTTCCAGTATCTTTTTCCGGTAATAGTTGCGCGTGGCGTCGTACATTTCCTGCTGTTCTTCAGGCATTTCTGAGAAATACAGTTTTTCAGAGAGTTCAGGCAGTTCTTTCGCGACCTGCTCTTTGGTACGGCGCAGGATAAACGGCTGTATCATGATTTTTAGTTTTTGCCTTCGGGCCTCGTCGTTCTTCTTTTCGATGGGGACCGTAAACTCATCTCGGAAATACTGATAACTACCTAATAAGCCAGGGTTCAAAAACGACATCAATGACCAAAGATCCAGCAGCGACTTTTCAACAGGCGTACCGCTGAGGCATAGCCTGTGATGGCCGTTCAAGGTTTTTACCGCCTTGCTGACCTTTGCCAGGGGGTTTTTAATTACCTGGCTTTCATCAAGTATGATGTAATTAAATTCAATATCCTTAAGTACTTCAATATCATTCCGGGCTGTGCCATAGGTAGTGAGAATGATATCGGCCTGCGGGAACAGCCGCTGTTTTTCTTCACGGTCGAGACCCGTATAAACCAGTATTTTCAAATCGGGCGCCCAGCGCTTAATTTCATACTCCCAGTTATAAACGATAGACGTCGGCATAATGATGATGGAAGGTGGCAGTTTTTTGGGTTTGCCATCCTTTGCGGGAACAGCGAACAAATGCAATTGCCCTCCCGGATTATCCGGCTCCTCCGTATCATCCGTCCCATCCGTGATTTGCCTTTCATTCAACAGCAACGCCAGTGTCTGTATGGTTTTCCCAAGCCCCATGTCGTCGGCCAGGCAGCCCCCGAACTTATTCTTTTTCAGGAAATTCATCCATTGGTATCCTGTTTCCTGGTATGGCCTCAAAATGTTTTGAAATGTAGCCGGAACGGGATCTTTCTGGTTGAGAAGAAGATCATTAAAGGTCAGGTACAGCTCTTTATTAATACGGGCCTCTATCTTATTGATGGTAAAGAAATCATTGATCAACACATAGTGGTGCTTCTTGACCATCAGTTTGTTTTCATCGCCTCCCGACAGCGCCAGAAGGTCTTTGTACATGGTGAACCATTCTTTGGGAATGACGGCGATTTTTCCATCGGGCAGCACAAAATCGCTTATATCATTCAGGATATATTTCTTCAACCTGAAAAAAGGGATTTTATATTCGCCAAAACTCACGGTAGCAAATACATCAAACCAATCGTTCGATTCTTTGACATCAAATTTGAGGGATATTTCCCCGAGATAATAAGCCCCGGATTTATCATCCTGTAATATCCTGAATTCGTTTTGCTCCAGCTTGTTGCGGTTGGTATTTATCCACTGCACCAGGTCGAAAGCAGTAGTATGGCCGTTTAACCCTTCAGGCAGCCATGCAGAACCCTCACCGGGTACCAGCCCGATACTTTCGAGGAGTGCCTTTTTCTTTTCCTCTGCATCTATTTGCCGGCTTATTTTGTAGTAGGTATATATCTCATTATTTTCCTCCATTTTCACATGTACCATTTTGGTATCGGAGGCTGGAATGGTTTCCTTTTTGTAGTCGAAATAGAGCAGCAATTGCGGCTGGCCGTTCCAGCTTATTTCCATTTTAAGACAGGCTACAGGATCGTTTTCATAATGATGGATGATAAAGCCTTTTGCTACAACCTTATGCTTTTCTATGAGTGGCAGGATAAAACGCTTGAAATACTGCGGTTCAGAGGTTTTGGGGATTTCAATATTCCATTTGCTGAAAAACGGCGTTAGTTTTTTCCCTTCCAGCGATTCTTCAAAATAGTATAATTTGTTCTCTGCAACCAGGATACATGGTTTGTTAGTGATAATAAGCACCTGCTTGTTTACGAAAGAAATATTCTCATCCCGGCAGCGGAAGGTTGGATAATAACGTGTTCCGCCTGGCTCTTTTATAAAGTGAAAGAACACGCTTACCTGTTCGTCTTCAAACTCCAATTCCCTGTGGGCAGGGTTGCCGCTCTTGCCGCGGAGGTAGATGACCTTGCCCTTAAGCAGCCGGATGACTTTGCCCAATTGCTCTTCCACAAAAGGCCGGACAACATTGTTCAGCGTTTTTTCGTCAAGATAACGCGATATGTACTCATGGGGCCGCATGTCCTTCTTGCTGAATTTCTTTACGATATTCTCCAGCGAATATTCTGAGGTGATCCTGATGATCTCCTTGTCTGTTTCGCTAAATTGATCAGAAAAAGCCTGCATGGTATTGAAATACAGCTTTTGATAGGTAAGCGAGAAAGTCTCGTTACTATTGAGCTGTACGGCATAAGGCTCAATCAATGGGCCTATTTCCGTTTCCGGGTTCAGGGAAAAAACCAGCCTGAAATCTTTTGATGGGTCAACTCTCACTCAATCGAAAATTTTATCAATCGCCAAAGATAAGGGATAGATTTTACCCAAACGTGCAGGTAGCCGGAATGTGGATAAATATTTGTTCGATTACCGTCATTGCTAATGGAGTATCGGTGCGATAGCGACGTACGAATTGAAGTTCCTAGTGTTCGGGATTCGGACCTAGTAGCATAGGAGGTTGATTACCACCATTGCAAAAGAAGCACAATAAAGAAACTGCGGGGACTAGAATATCTTAGAAAACCGCTTGGTTAGCACCTTTCCATCGTATTCATAGCTGATGAAATAGAGGCCATTCTGAAGCTCAGAAACATCAAGGTGCATTTCATTGTCATCCATTATACTGCGGGTCATTACTTTATCGCCTATAATGTTGTATATGGTTACGGTAAAATTGCCCTTCCTGGGGAAGCGAACCGTCATGAAATCTTTGACGGGATTGGGATAAAAAACGACATTATTAACCTCGTCATTACCTCCCTGGAACAAATCAACAGAAGTAACTGCGGGGTTTCCTTCGTATACTTTTGAAACTGCCGCTTTTGCAACAGTTATTGAAAAAGCAACGGCCAATATTATGGTAAAAACAGCTCGTATAGTTAATTTCATAGGCTTTTTAAACTTTTCTTGACGTACTTTACCCAAATCAATTAGCAAATATAACAATTAATTCGACAATTGTGCAATAAAAAAGTAAATTTTTTTCAGGAGCCAGGCGTCAGGCATCAGGGGTCAGTCAGTTTCATGACCCCTGACGCCTGATGCCTGACCCCTAATTTCAAGCTCAAATCAAGGCTTTTTACCGAGTGGGTCATGACGCTTGATGAGATATAATCAACTCCCGTCAATGCATAACTTCTCAGGTTTTCTTCGGTAATGCCACCGGAAGCCTCTGTTTCATATTTGCCGTTAATAAGGGACAGTGCAGCTTTTAATTCCGGTATTTCAAAATTATCCAGCATGATCCTGTCAACCCCACCTGTTTCCAAAACCTGTTTTACTTCGTCTGGATTGCGGGTTTCAATTTCAATTTTCAGGTTCAATCCTTTATTTTTAAGATAAGCATGTGTGGCTTCAATGGCTTTTTTTATCCCTCCTGCGGCATCAATATGGTTGTCTTTGAGCATGATCATGTCATAAAGGCCGGCGCGGTGATTATAACCTCCTCCAATTTTCACGGCCATTTTTTCCAGGAAGCGCATACCGGGTGTCGTTTTTCGGGTATCCAGAAGTTTTGTGTGCAAATCTTTGATAAGTTCTACCATCTTATGAGTACGAGTGGCAATGCCGCTCATGCGCTGCGTAATATTCAGGACCAGGCGTTCCAGCATCAAAATAGTTTGTATCCGCCCTTCAACAGTAAATGCGATTTGCCCTTTTTTTACAGCCTCCCCATCCTTTTTTAATGGCCGGAATATCATAGTTGGGTCAATAAAATGGAAAACATATTCAGCAACATCAATTCCCGCCAATATGCCATCATCCTTAATTAAAAGATTGGCAAAGCCCCTTGCATCTTCAGGAATACAGGCCAGGGAAGAATGGTCCCCCTCGCCAACGTCCTCTGCAAGGGCTATCCTGATAAAATTATCAAGGACAGGCTGGATTTCTGAAAAACGGTTTGCCTCCAAAATAAAATTAAAACGGGTTATTGCTTTTCGAAAGTTATTTCTTCGATAAATTGTTTCTGGTTTACTTCTTTCACATATACGAACGACCTGAAATTGCCCTGGTTCGTCTCCAGGTTGCCGATGATGTATTTTGCCCCTTTGGCCGAAGATCCCCTATGAATAATAGTGAAAGCCCTTGGCACATTGCGATGAAAAAATTCCCGCAATACCAGTTCCGCCTGGTTTCTACTGTAGGTTATAGGTTTATCATCGGTTTTTACATCCACATTCTTATCAAAGTACAAAGCAATGCCATGGGCATCGCCAACCTTGATAGCCGTTGCAATAGTGTCAAATTCATCAGCCATCACGATAACCACACCGAGGAATACAAATAGCGCTGTAATAGTTAAATTCCTGCCAACGCGTTTCATTCAGAGTTTTTCATTGTAAGTATTATAGCCAAAACTATGCCAGTGGAGCCAAATATCGCAAACAAATCTATTTAATCTTATCGGGTTTGAGAAATGTTTTTCTGGTAGAGACAAGGCATTGTCTTATCTCTACGAAGCCCAGCCGCTTATATAATTTGTAACTTTGCTCCATGAATCAAAGCAAGAAAGTTGCCCTTTTAATTATTGATGGATGGGGCATAGGGAAAAAAAATCCTGCTGTAAATGCGGTTGAAGCTGCAAAAATGCCTTTTGTGAAAGGGCTTTTCCATCAGTATCCCAATAGTTATCTGATGACTTCTGGGGCAGATGTAGGATTGCCGGATGGCCAGATGGGTAACTCTGAAGTTGGCCACATGAATATAGGCGCCGGACGCGTGGTTTACCAGATGCTGGTGATGATCAACAAGGCTTTTGAGAACAAAAAAATAGACAAAAACCCCGTATTGCTCGAAGCTTTTAAATATGCCAAAGAGAACAAAAAGAAATTCCATCTTCTTGGCCTTGTTTCAGACGGTTGTGTACACGCGAGCCTGGAACACCTGAAAGGGCTTTGCACTCTTGCGGCAGAGAACAATGTGGAAAATGTGTTTATCCATGCCTTTACAGATGGCCGTGATACCGATCCGCATGGCGGGGCAGGGTATATGAAAGACCTCGAAGCGCATCTCGCCAAAAGCACCGGAAAAATCGCCAGCGTCATCGGCAGGTATTATGCCATGGACCGGGACAAGCGCTGGGAGCGGGTCAAGCTGGCTTATGATCTTTTGGTTCATGGCACAGGACAATCCTTTTCTTCAGCATCAGAGGCTATTGAATATAATTATAACCAGGACATTACCGATGAGTTTATCAAGCCGGCTGTTATTACCGGGACTGATTCAAAACCTCTTGCTTTGATCGAGCCGGGCGATGTAGTATTGTTCTTCAATTACAGAACGGACAGGGGGAGGGAGCTTACAATGACGCTAAGCCAGCAGGCCTTCCCGGAATTTGGCATGAAGCCCCTTGTTCTCTATTATATTACGATGACGCCCTATGACCATACCTATAAAAACGTAAAAGTTTTATTCCCGGAGCAGGATTTAAAAATGACCATCGGGGAAGTGATGGAAAGAGCAGGAAAAACTCAGCTCCGCATTGCCGAAACAGAGAAATATCCGCATGTTACTTTCTTTTTCAGTGGGGGGAGAGAGCTTCCTTTCAACGGCGAGACCAGGATTATGAAACCTTCTCCTAAAGTTGCCACTTACGATCTGCAACCCGAAATGAGTGCAGCCGATCTTACAGATGCGCTGGTTCCGGAGATAGAAAATAAG
>JANWIY010000017.1 GCA_025449645.1 Chitinophagaceae bacterium
CGATCCTGATTTTGTATTTATTGGCGAACCGGTCCGTTTCATACATGGAGTAGTCTGCCGTGGGCCGCCATTCATAAACAAATCCAAGGTCCCCGCCAAACCCGCTACCGTTGGATTGAAAAAAGTCACCGAATTTATAATTATAGAAATTATTATCCGTTGTGCTCAATGAAAGTGCGCCCGAAGTGGGACCTGTGATATATGTACTTGTGCCGCCATTCCCGATATTGCCCGTGAGACTGTTCATGGCGAGGTACGAATCTGCCGTACCGGCAAGATATTTCAGCGTAATGCCGGCCTTAAGAAAGCTATTACTTCCCGGATTAGTAAGTACACGCGCAACGGAACCGCCGATTTCCGTCCAGCCCGTTGCATGAATGACCGCATTATTAGAATTAAAATGGCCTGGTGAAACAATACCGGGCTGCCCAGCATCCAACACCGCGTTTACCAGGTCACCGTTCACATCCTTTGCATTTGCAAAAACCCGCGAGCGGGTGGTTAGCGCAACGGAAGTCCTTGGACCCAGGCTTAGCATAAACGAAGGCCCTAATGCATCTGCATAAGAAAGACTGTTGATCTTTTCATTTCCCCGGAGCAATTTGGATTTTAGTGAATCAGCATTAAGGGAGCGGGAAATATCATCAAACTTAAGGCCCGACTGGTCGTTGCCAATAAATCCGTTGATTGCAAACACATTCACATCCCATTTAAACCGGTTGTCTGCAATATTCGCAGGATTAAAAAAGACTCCATTCACGCCGGTATAATTACCCGTGCGGTATCCGGGAAAAGTCTGAGCCATTGCGCTAAGGCCCGGTGTAATCACCGTCAAAAAAAATAAATAGCGTTTCCCCATTGCGTTAGGTGTTTTTCAGACGGCAGGAAGCGCATAACCATTGTGGTAAGACTTCATCAAGTATTCCTTATTCACATCCTCATCTGTGAATTTATCTCCGGTCCATGTTAACCTTTTGCCGCTGCGAAAACTGATATTTCCGAGTTGTGCAACTGTGGCTACCAGTGCACCCGCTTCGATGGAACAATGCAGGTCTTCCATTTTCCGGGAGCGAACCACATCAGTAAAATTCTTCCAATGATTAAGCAGGCCATCATCAACCGGTTTCATCATCGGTTTACCGATTTTATTTTTATTGAGAGGTTCATCAATCACTTCCCAGCCGTGTCTGCTCACAACAAGGGTTGCATTATTTCCGATGAAAGCAATACCATGGTCCAATCCAAAATCTCCATTGCCGATACCAATGGCATGGTCCCACAGCACATTGAAATGATCGAATTCAAATAAAGTCATCAGGGTGTCTGGTGTTTCCTGGTACAGTTCCGGGTAAGCAAAGTCGCCACCCATCGCCGATATGGTTTTAGGGGTACCCGCTTTCATTCCCAACAGTGCATAATCCATCAGATGCACGCCCCAATCGGTCATGAGTCCGCCGGCATAATCCCAGAACCAGCGGAAATTGAAATGAAACCGGCTTGAATTAAAAGTTCGCATGGGTGCCGGTCCCAGCCACATTTTGTAATCAACACCAGCCGGAGGTGCAGAATCTGGCACAACAGGACCGGGTTTCATCCAGTCCTGGTAACACCATACTTTCACCGTACGGATATTTCCAAGTTGCCCGGAGTGGACAAAATTAACGGCATCCTGAAAATGCTTTTCACTTCGCTGCCACTGACCGCCCTGCACTACTCTATTGTATTTTTTCTGAGCTTCAACCATTGCGCGGCATTCGCCTATAGAATTTCCAACGGGCTTCTCAACATATACATCTTTTCCCGCCGCGCATGCATTCATCATAATGAGCGCGTGCCAGTGATCAGGTGTTCCGATGATTACCGCATCCACGTCTTTATTGTTCAGCACCTCACGGTAATCCCCATAGGTTTTTACTTTGGAAGTATTCACATTCATCTTTGCGAGATCGGCCATTCTTTTATCCAATACATTCCTATCCACGTCGCACAATGCAACTACGTTTACTCCCGGTTGTTTCAGTGCTGCGCCAAGATCCGACCATCCCATACCATTGATCCCGATCGCTCCGATATTTATCTGATCGCTGGCAGCGAGTTTTCGACCGATGGATCCAAAAGCAGATGATTGAATAGATGAGGCGAGCATGGAGCCACCGGCAACAAATGAAGCCTGTTTAATAAAAGAACGGCGGGATTTCATTCGATAATAATTTTAATGATGAACTAATCTGGTTATCCGGAAATATAATAGGAGCCGTACCATCCTGCACCGATCATGGGGGCCTTGTCATTCAGCAGCAATTTAACGGGAACTTTTTTAATGAGATCCTCCATCCGGTCGCAGTCAAGCAGGTTGTCATAAAAATCCGGCTGTTTCAGCAAAGGGACGATTTTGGGCGGAATGCCTCCGGCAAGAAAAAGGCCGCCAGTAGCTTTCATTTTCAAAATGAGATTGGCAGACTCCCTGGCCAGATACCGGACAAAAATTTTCATTGTCTCCATGCAAACAGCATCTGATCCCGAAACAGCGGCTTCACTGATCACCGCCGAAGGGTCATCATTCTTGAATGCTTCGGTGACCGTTCTGTTTACCGGACGATTTTTGATCTGGCATAAAAAATTATAGATATCGTGGATAGCAGGTCCTGCGATCACACTTTCCCAGCTCACCACTTTAAATTTTTTGAGCAGGAAATCGTGAATTTCCAGGTCTTCTTCACACCGGCAGGAAAAATCAGCATGTCCCCCTTCCGTAGCAAAAGGATGATGCACCTCACCATCCCAGTATAAACCCGCCTCCCCCAGCCCCGTGCCCGGCGCAAGAACGGCCATATTGCCCTGAATCGAAGGTTCTCCAGGGTGAAGGGCAAGGAAATCCTTCGCTTCCATGCCGGCGAGACCGTAGGCCGTTGCTTCCAGGTCATTGATGAGGGCGATTTGTTGAATCCCGGTAGCAGCAGTGATCTCTTTTTTGTCGATATGCCAGGGCAGATTGGTAATCTCCGCATGGCCTTCAAAGACAGGTCCTGCAACACCAAGTGAAACCCGCTGCGGCTTCGAGTCTGGATTTTCCTGCAGAAACTGTTGGAGGATTTTTATTACAGAAGGATATTGGGCAGAGTGGTAGGTAGATGTCTTGATCAGGGTGATTTGATCGGATGTGGCTTCAAAAATTGCCAGGTTAGCCTTGGTTCCTCCCACATCCCCTGCCAGAACGCAGATCTTTTTGCCGGATAACAAACGACGGCCCGGAAATGCGAGCAAAATTTTGGAAGGATCAGCCATGAACGGGTAAGTTGAAAACCGAATGTAAACGATTGGGATCAAAAAACCTCGGAGCTAGAGGCGGGAGCCGCCAAATTTTTCCCAAAACGGGAAACAGATTTTCAGCAGGCATTCAGGCGCTTATGAATTCAATTCAAATAATAATAAAAAAAGCCAGTGTAGACACACCGGCCGTGAGAAAACTTCAGTTATGATAATCACTGGGATAATAACGGCTGCCTTTATAATATTATTATCCCGGAAGCTGCAAAAAACGGCACTCATCCGGTTTTTATTCAAAAAAGAGAAGACTCAGGAGCTTTCGTATATACCGTTTGTTCAGTATAATAAAAAATCTGGGGTAAAAGTGCTTATCTAATTGATAATTTTATCAGATAATCAAAGATGGCAGAATGATTTCCTTTGGAGAATTGAAAGAATCAGATTTAGAGCTTATGAGAAAGTGGTTAAATACTGATTTCGTCAAAGCCTGGTATGGTAAAAAGGAATGGACTTTTCAGGAGATTGCTGATCATTATTTGCCAATGATCAACAAAAAGGAGCCGACCGATGCCTTTCTGATCTATTATGACCGAACTCCGGTCGGATACATTCAAACATATTTAATAAATGACTATCCGGATTATAATCAATATGTGCAGGCTGGCAACAACGTGGCCGGTATGGATCTGTTTATTGGTGAAAGAGATTATTATCATAAAGGGCTTGGCGTGCAAATATTAGTTGCGTTTTTAAACGAGGTGGTCTTCATGAACCCATTGGTACAAAGTTGCATCGTTGGTCCTGAGCCAAAAAATCTGGCCGCCATAAAAGCGTATCATCATTCAGGCTTCAGATATCTAAAAACCATTCAAATTCCGGATGAAGAGGAACCCGAATATTTAATGGAAATAAAAAAGACTGACACTGTTTAATTACCTTTGCTCCGTGATCAAGCAAATTCCGGTCATACTCATGCTTATTGGTTTTCTGGGGCAAACTTTCAGTAAGTGCCTTATTTTCTTCAACTATCAATTGAAAAAGAATTACATCGCTAGCTTTCTTTGCGAGAACCGGGATAAGCCGGAAATGAAATGCGAGGGTAAATGTTATCTGTGCAAACGATTGAAAAATGAAGATAAAAAGGACCGGGAAAACCCGGAACGGAAGGCCGAAAATAAATTTGAAATCATATCGTTTGAGGCGCGTTTTGCAATCTCTCATCCCGCATTCAAGAAAATAACCTTCAACTATCCTCGTTTCCAGGAGTCGGTCTATAACTCCTATGCAGTTGATTTTTTTCATCCGCCCCAGAGCTGATGCATTCTTCTGATTTGACTTTTCCTTAAACATCTGTCGGTAACGCGGCGCACTGCAGTGGTTGCATGTAGTATGGTTTAATCCCAGTCAGGATTCCAGAGATAATGATGAACCTGTATTCGGGTACCAAAAGCCAGACTGGAAATGATAATGCGGGGTTACTTGTAAATTATCGGGCATGCAGCCCGGTTAAAATGGAATAAATCGATGTCGAGCGCAAGTGCTGTGAGAAAAATGATCAATTTCATTGTACCTCTTTTCTGTTTTTTATCTTCCCGTTCACAGTCAACAATCAAAGGGAAGGTAATTGACAGGATCTCCAGGGAACCGCTTGAATATGCCATTATTTCTGTTGACCCTAAAGGAAAAACGGCTATTACGGATCAGCAGGGGAATTTTGAAATGCATGTTATGGCACAGGTGGACTCCCTCCGGGTTTCTTTTGTAGGGTATGAACCGCAAATGCTTGGAATTGGAAAATCGGTTCATCCTTATCTGATTGAATTGAAGCGGGGATCGGTGGACTTAAAGGCTGTTACTATTCAACCCCTTCCCAATAATGCGTCTTTCAGCACCATCAGCAGTATCGATCTGAACCTTCACCCGGTTAATTCAGCGCAGGATCTGATGCGCCTGGTCCCTGGCCTTTCTCTTATGCAGCATCAGGGTGGAGGTATTGCAGAGCATATCTTTTTCCGCGGATTCGATGCGGACCATGGGACCGATGTCAGCGTGTCTGTGGATGGCATGCCGCTCAACCTGGTTTCCCACGCGCATGGCCAGGGGTTCTCCGATCTGCACTTCCTGATTCCTGAGCTTGTCATGAACCTCGAGTATGGAAAGGGTCCTTATTACAGTGATCACGGAGATTTCACGACTGCCGGATATCTAGGATTCAAAACAGCGGATGTGCTCAATAAAAGCGAAGTGAAACTGGAAGCTGGAGAATTCAATACCGGCAGAGTGATGACGGCCATCAACCTGTTAAGTAATAAAGCGCAGCAACGCGGAGAAAATGCCTACATCGCCGGAGAGGCCATTTATACTGACGGGCCATTTGATTATGCCCAACATTTTAACCGGGCAAATCTTTTTGGAAAATACAGTGTAAGCGTATCCCGGAAAACCCAGTTAAAAATTACGCTTTCAACTTTTAACAGCCTTTGGCGTTCATCCGGCGAAATTCCGGCACGAGCAACATCCGAAGGTCTGATCAGCCGGTGGGGCTTTATAGATAGCGCCCAGGGAGGAAATACAGCCCGCACTACGGCCATAATTCGTTTTAGTTCCGAACTATCCGACAAGCTGACCATGGAGAACCAGGTTTATTATACCCATTATTTCTTTAATTTGAATTATGACGAGACATTTTTTGCAAACGACAGCATCAACGGAGATCAGCTAAGGCAAAGGGAATCCAGGGATCTATATGGATATAACGGGAAGCTTTCTCATCATGCTTATTTCAAAAACGGTGCGGAGCTTACGTCCTCTGCGGGTCTCGGATTTCAAATAAATAATATCCACGGCAGCGAACTCAGCCATACAAAAAATTATAACGACGTACTGGAATACCTCCAACACGGAAACGTAAGGGAGTGGACCTTAAATACTTATCTGGATGAGAATTACAGAACCGGTAAATGGGTTCTCGATGCAGGGATACGACTGGATTATCTGCATTTCAACTACATGGATTTTCTGAATCCTCTGCAGGCGCCTATCGGGAAGGCCATCGTCTGTCCGAAGCTGAATATTGAATATACATTTAACGAGAAACTGCAATTGTATGCCAAAACAGGAAAGGGGTTTCACTCCAACGATGCAAAAGTAGTTTCCGAAAATAAAGGGATTGGTGTGTTGCCCGCAGCATACGGAGCGGATCTTGGCATAAATTGGAAACCAGTTCCTCAATTGTACCTCAATGCCTCAGTTTGGTATCTGTTCCTCCAGCAGGAATTCGTTTATAACGGAGATGATGGAACATTTAGTCCCGGCAATCAAACGCGAAGAGAAGGAATTGATTTCTCTGCCCGCTACGAGTTCATTAACTGGCTTTATGCAGACTTTGATATTAATCTTTGCAAGGCAAGGAATATCAAAGCTGCTAAAGGCGATGACTATCTACCTCTGTCTGTTCCTTTATACAGTACAGGAGGACTTTATTTCAAATTGTCCAATGGGCTGAACGGAGGTTTGAGTTACCGGTACATGAAGGACCGTCCGGCCAATGAAGATAATTCTCTCGTGGCAAAAGGATATTTTCTTACGGATCTGACGGCCAATTATACCAAGCGAAAATTTGAACTGGGGCTGGAAATACAAAACCTGTTCAATACAAAATGGAGGGACGCGCAATATGAGGTGGAATCAAGGTTAAAGAATGAACCGCAACCGGTTGATGACATAAGTTTCACGCCGGGGATGCCTTTCTTTGGAAAACTAAAATTCGCTTTATTTTTTTGATTTATAATCGTGGTGGACTGCACTGGGTTCGAACCAGTGACCTCTGCTCTGTCAAAGCAGCGCTCTGAACCAGCTGAGCTAGCAGTCCGTATTGACCTTTACGCTATTTAGGAAATTAAGCGAGACAACCTCTGATAAAATATCAGGGGTCAAAAATAGGGGTAAAACCAATGCCAAGAGATGAATTAAATGATAAATTGCCTATACGCAATATACATTGCTTAATAAACCCCATTTAATTGAGGAGTTACTGTAGGTGATCCATCAACAACCTTCTTAAAATTGCTTCCATCAATAGCGCAGGTATAAATGTAGAAATCAGGATTCGGCGTAGCACTATCCTTTAACTCCAGGACAATCGTTTTACCATCAGGAGATAACCGGGAGGATCCATCGAAAGAAAGTCCTGCGGGAAGGGTTAATGGGATTGAATGCGGACTCGATCCATCCAGGTTTGATAACCATAGCTCTACCGTGGGATTGGCAGTATGCGGATTGCTGATGATGGTATAAAGAATCAGGTTTAGCTGTGCCAAACCTGTTGTTGTTGTTGTTTGAGCCATTGCGGATTTTCGGCAGCTCATCTGAAATATGGCTACCGCCAAAGAAAAGATTACCAATACAAGAGAACCCATTAAAATCCTTTTCATATTCTTGTTTTTAAGTTAATGAAGATCAGGTAAATAGTGAGACTGTTAAACTAACAAATAATTGTCATGGAAACAAGCCCCAAAAGGCCTGAAGCACATTTCATTAGGGGATATGGAGCCTCTTTCTTCTATCTAATTCTTTCTGAATCAGGGTCAATTCGCGACCCGTTTGGCCGCTAAGCGAACTATTCTCCTCGGCTCTGCGCATAAGATAGGGTACTACATCTTCAATCGGTCCGAAGGGCAGGTACTTGCTTACGGAGCATCCAGCCTTGGCCAGGTTGAAAGTAATATTATCGCTCATTCCGTACAGCTGGGAAAAATGAACATACGGGTGGTTAAGCGGGAGTTTCTTTTCCAAAAGCAAGTGCGTAGCGAAGAGGTTGCTGTATTCATTATGACTGGCAATGATAACCGAAATATGGTCCAGATGATCCATGCAAAAAGCAACTCCTGAATTATAATCACGATCCGTTGCTTGCTTGTCTTTCTGGATGGGAGAAGTATATCCATGGGCCTCCGCCCTTTCCCTTTCCTTCTCCATATAAGCTCCCCTCACCAGCTTTACACCCAACACAAAATCTTTCAACAGGGCAGCTTCAAGCATATCTTTTAAAAAGGAGAGCCGGTCGTGGCGATAGAATTGCACGGTATTAAACACGATTACCTTTTCTTTGTTGAACTCCGCCATCATCTGAATGCAAAGCACATCCACAGGATCCTGTATCCAGGTCTCTTCAGCATCTACGAGTATCCCCACGTCTTTCGCTGCCGCCACTTCGCAGATCAGGTGCATCCTGGCCTGAACTCTTTTCCACTCAGCGAATTCCCCTTCAGTAAATGATGCCAATGCAGAAGCATATCGCTTCATAAGGGGTCCCGATGCCGAATCCAGGGAACTGTCGAGTTTTTCAAGTAATTCAAATCGGGCAAACCCTGTTACTTTAATACTGATGAATGGAATATTTGATTGGGAAGAAGCATAGTTGATGACCCGGATAAATTCCGAGCATGCATGGTCAAAACCCGTTTCGCCATCATCACCTCCTTCAACCCCATAATCCAGAATGGCCTGCACCTGAAACGAATTTAGTTTCCGCGCAACCGATGCCGTCTGTTCCAGGGTTTCGCCACCTACGAATTGGGAGAAGATCGTTTTGCGAATAATTCCTTTGATCGGAAGCCTGGCCCGGATTGCCCAGGGGGTTATCCTGATTCCCCATTTCACAAGGAGGGCATTGCCCATACTCCGGAAAAGAAAACGTGCTTTTTTAAGTTCGGCATCGGATTTATATTCAAAAGCATTTTGTGTATTGTCAAAGGAAACAGGGGAAGCAATCATGCATGATATTTGACGGTTGACGGTTGACGGTTGACGGTTGACGGACTTTAAGGGCGAACCCGCACCTGAACTCCGTCAACCGTCAACTGTCGACCGTCAACTCTACTTAATGGAGCAAATTTAACAGAAAACTCCATAACCAATTATTGCTTATTTTCGACCATCTGCGAATGAAAATAACTCAAACCAATATTTATAAGCTAAGTATACCGATGCATCCGTTCAGCATCGCGACAGGTACAATGCACTATGCACAAAATCTTTTTATAAGGATTCAAACTGACAAAAAAATAAATGGTGTTGGGGAGTGTTCCGCTTTTCCCATGATCACAGGAGAGACACAATCCACCTGCTTTGAAATGGCCAAAGAGTTTGCCTGTATTTGGAAGAATAAGAATCCGCTGGACATACAATCGCGTATGGCCGAACTCCATGCCTTCACTGCTTTTAACACGACCGTGAAAAGCGCATTTGACATGGCTTTGTACGATATTTCGGCAAAAGCAGAATCCATTCCGCTTTATAAATATTTACATGGAACGCGGAAGCCAATGGAAACAGATCTCACCATCGGTATCCAGGAACCGGCGGCCATGGCAGCTGCCGCAACTGAATTCGTAAAAAAAGGAGTCAGGATAATTAAGATTAAACTTGGAAAAGAAGGGGCCCGGGATGCTGCATGCGTAAAACAGATCCGCGAGGCTGTAGGTGATTCCATTAAATTACGGATAGATGCAAACCAGGGATGGGATTTCGAAACGGCAAAAACCACCCTGGCAGAAATGGGCAAATATGATCTACAGTTTTGCGAACAACCCATGCGCCAATGGAATGACCATCTGTTGCCTGAATTGAAAACATCCTCGCCCGTAAAAATAATGGCGGATGAAAGTGTATTTGACCACCATGATGCGATTCGCCAGATCCGGGACGGTGCATGCGATTATATAAATATCAAATTTGCAAAATCCGGTGGCATATTGGAAGCGCTGAAAATAAATCAGGTTTCTGCGGAACACCGGGTACCATGCATGATGGGTGGCATGCTTGAAAGCCGCCTGGCGCTGACTGCCTTTGCACACTTTGCCAGTTCCCAGGATAATATTGAATTCTATGATATGGATACCTGCCTGCTCGGACACAAGACCGATCCCGTGACAGGCGGAATAAAGTACCGGGGCTATTTTTTAGAGTTGCCGGAATCTCCCGGAATAGGTGCTGATATAGAACCCGGGTTTTTAAACGGATGCGAGCAAACCCAAATATAAATCAAGTAAAGATCCAATGGAAAAAGCGCCACGTGAATCACAGATCATCATGACAGAGCTCGTTCTTCCGAACGATACTAATGTATTTGGAAAGTTGATGGGCGGCCGGCTGTTGTACTGGATGGATATTGCAGCCGCTTTATGCGCCACTAAACACTGCAATGCAGCGGTAGTGACGGCATCTGTTGATAATATTTCGTTTGAAAATCCCATCAGTTTGGGAAACGCGGTTCATATAGAAGCCAAACTGACGAGGGCCTTCACCACCTCGATGGAAATTCATCTTAGTGTATGGGGCGAGGATTTCCTAAGCCGGCAAAGGTATAAAAGCAATGAAGCATATTATACTTTCGTTGCATTGGACAGCGATCGAAGACCCATACCCGTTCCGGAAATTGTTCCGGAGACTGAAATAGAAAAAAATTTGTTTGACGGCGCCTTAAGGCGCAGGCAACTCAGACTCGTCCTGGGCGGAAAAATGAAACCGCAGGACGCAGAAGAATTAAAAGCATTATTTACCCAGTCACGGCCCTGAGTCAGCGGTTAAAATGGAATTATGCTTTTAAAAAACAAATACATTATTCTTTATGGAATAGTCCTGGCAGGCATTCTTGCCCATTCTGTATATCGGGATATCCAGCTGGAAAAACAGTATCCCGGTGATTTACGCAACCGCGTGGTGGGTGCACGTTTGCAGAAAGACGGGAAGCTGCCTTATTTTTATTTCTGGACGCCGAAGGATGGAACACGCTATGTGGATCCTGACAACCGCAACCAAAGCAGCGCATTCCCTTCAAATATAACTGCCAGTCCTTTCTTCCATCAATTGTTATATCC
>JANWIY010000018.1 GCA_025449645.1 Chitinophagaceae bacterium
TGAGCTTGACAGCTTATTCGCGATCTATAAGAAGGAAAGAAACAAGGAGGAAAAATTCGGTGATTTCGCATTGCGCCGGCATTGGTATAAATAGCACCAATACCCGAAAACAATAAATTGCAGATCAATAAAAAAATATTTTATAAAAGTCTACTAATTTAGTAGGAATATATTAGATTTGCCGCATGAACACAAAATTCTCTGCAGCATTCAGGAAGAAACATGGGTGTCCCCTGGGGACATCACCTGATCTTATCTGATTTTTTTTATTAGATTACTCTACTAAAACAGTAGACTATAAAGCTATTTTCCGTTAGACCAACCCAATTATTTATGAGATTTAAGTATTTCATCCTATGTGCCGCATTCATTTTTTCAGCAGACTTTGTAATTGCGCAGACCCCCAACGATGTATTGAATATACTGGTAAAAAAAGGCGCCATTAGCCAGCAGGAAGCAGATTCTCTCCGCGCAGATTACGCGATAAAACAGCAGGATGCGATAGCAAAGGCAAAAACATTTCCGCTCGGTTCAAGCCGCTTATTGCAATTGAGCGGTTATACCCAGGTCAGGTTTCAATCCTTTCAGCAAAAAGGAAAACCGGACGGGTTTGATATCCGGAGGGCAAGGCTGGATTTCCAGGGAGATTTTACATCCAGGTGGAGTTATCGCCTGCTCATTGATTTTGTCGGCAACTCCGAAGCCAATGGAACGGCAGCAACAGGAGGTGCACTAGTATCGCCCTTTCTACTCGACGCGTATATCGCTTATAAACCCTGGAGTTTTTTGAAGATTACGGCCGGTCAGTTTACGATACCATTTTCTTTGGAAAATATTACGCAGGACAGGTTGCTGGAAACAGCCGACCGTTCGCAAGTGGTGAGTGCATTAGTAGCCAGGAGGGGAGACGGCTCCAATAATTTGATTGATTCGATCGGAAACCAGAATGGACGAGACCTCGGTTTGCAATTGAGCGGCAGTATTATCCGGATCGGTGACCGCAGTCTCCTGGATTATTATCTGGCTGTGCTCAACGGAGCAGGTATTGACGTCGCTGATAACAATGAATTCAAGGACCTTGATGCCCGGCTCGTATTTCATCCAATCAAAGCATTGGCCATCGCAACCAACTACTACAATGGTTATGACAGATTCATCTCTTCGCCAACGAGGAGCCAGAACCGGATCCGCTGGGGAGCGGACGCAATGCTTGACCTGGACCGCTTCACTGCAAGGGCGGAATGGCTAAGAGGAGAAGAAGGAAATTCTAATCCGGTCGTTCATGAAGGATGGTATGCGCAGGGAAGTTATTTCATCAAGCCCAAGATCTTCCAATTCGTTTTCCGTTATGATACCTACAACCCTGTTGAAGGAAAAAAACTTTCCTGCAATACCTATTATGTATTCGGCGGAAATTTTTTCTTTAACAGCTGGACAAAACTTCAGTTGAATTATTCGTGGAGAACAGAAGCCGGCACCAGCGTAAACAATGATCTGATCACCGCTCAATTGCAGTTGTCATTTTAGTGCAGTTTAATTGCCAGGTAAAAAATGGCATGACATGAAATGGCAAGAATTTAGAAACACCAATAAAAAAATAAACATGGATAAAAAAATATGGCTGTGGGCAGCCCTCGCTTCCATAAGCTGGATTGCCCCGGGAGGCGCCGGAAAAAGTTCTTTATATGGGAGAGATTATTTAATCCGGTCCAACGGAAGAGTTGCTTCTCAACTCAAAAGAAAAGCTGAAACAGGAATACGTCCGGGGTTATATCAGGTGAATGGTGACGGGTTACACATAGATGACTGAAAGACCCTCACCTATAGCTAACTGAAATAGTAGACTAATTCTTCCGGATTCCTGGAACTAACCGCTAAATTTGTAATTAGGCATGAATTCAAACCAGATTAAACCAGAAACAAGCGCTGATAATAATTTATTCCCGGTCTTCATCAAGCTCGAGCAACTGCGTTTGCTGATCATTGGAGGAGGAAATGTGGGCCTGGAAAAATTAAATGCTGTCCTTCAAAATTCGCCGGCAACGAAAATAAGGCTGGTGGCCAAAACGATCAACGCTTCCATTAAGGATCTTTCCAGGAACCATCCGGGCATCGAGCTGGTTGAACGTCCTTACACATCGGATGACCTGGACCAGGCTGATATCGTAATTGTAGCGATCAATGACAAGGCAACCAGCCGGGTGATCGGCGTGGAGGCCAAGGCGAGAGGGAAGCTGATCAATGTAGCGGATACACCGGACCTCTGTGATTTCTATCTGGGCTCCATTGTAAAAAAAGGAAATCTGAAGATCGCCATTTCTACGAATGGAAAATCGCCTACAATCGCCAAACGGATAAAGGAACAATTGAATGAATTGATTCCGGAAGAAATAGAAAGTGTTTTACAGAATATGCAGAGCATCCGTCAGGACCTGAAGGGTGATTTTGCAGAAAAAGTGAAACAGCTGGACGACCTCACCAAAGTTCTGAGCGCCAAGCAGACAAAGCTGGATCAAATCAGCAGGCCGGAAGGGAGAAAATGGCAAAGCATTGTGAAATGGTGTCTTTTTGCTTTTTTCTTCATGCTTTTCGGGCATCTGATTCTTTCCTACCTGCCCATTCGCAAAATATCCGAGGGGATTCAAAAACTTCCTGAATACATAGATGTCCCTTCTTTTCTAATGATGTTGTTTACCGGCTTTCTGGCACAGATGGTTGATGGCTCTCTTGGCATGGGTTACGGCACCATTTCCACCACCTTCCTGCTGGCCAATGGTGTAAGCCCTGCCATTGTTAGCAGCAGGGTGCATTCAGCAAGGGTATTTTCCAGCGGCGTATCGGGATATAGCCATCATCGCTTCGGCAATATCAACCGGAAATTGTTCCGGGCCCTGGTAATTCCCGGGGTAATCGGTGCAATATGCGGAGCAACCCTTGCATATGCCGGTCAGAAATATGTTGTCTGGGTACGCGTGCCCCTTTCCGCTTATACCCTATACCTTGGCTATTACATTATTCGAAAGGCTTTCAGAAAAAAGAATAAGCAGAACAAGGTAAAAAATGTAGGTTGGCTCGCTTCTGCCGGAGGTTTTATGGATGCATTTGCCGGAGGCGGCTGGGGTTCCCTGGTTACCGGAACCTTAATTTCCAAGAGAAACAATCCCCGCTATGTAATCGGTTCTGTTTGCCTTGCGGAATTCTTTGTGGTATTCGCCAGTTCCATCACCTTTTTTATCCTTTTGAAAACAATATTCTTTGTGGATGTGGCGGGATTGATCATTGGAGGCCTGATCGCGGCTCCCATTGCAGCCAGGCTTGTTGGCAAAATTCCCATGAAGCTTATGTTTACGGCCGTTGGTTCTCTGGTAATCATTACCAGCCTGCTGACTTTGGCAAAAGGTATTTCAAACATCCTGGCACATTATTGATATTTAAAAAGCCTGACAATAAACAAAAATTTGATGCGGTATCACGTGAAAATCTGAAAAGCGTACTAATTTTTTACATTTTTCCCTTAATTTTTCCCTTTTAATGCTTACTTCAAACAATCCGATTATCTTTGCGTTATAAATGCAAATGAAACGGATTATCCTCCATACCTGCTGTTGTTGTTGTTGTTGTCAGGTCGCCAGATTTATCGGGTGGAGGTCATGACTATATAGAATAAAAAACGACTAACTATAAAGTATCCCCACCCAGGTGGGGATTTTTTATTTACGACATGCCCAACCTATCACATATTGCCATTCCGGAAATTCCGGAAAAACTGGCTGCTTTGCAATCGCAAATCGGAAACACGCCGCTTGTTGAGCTGAGCCATATTTTCCGGAAGGAAAAAGTGAATCTCTATGCAAAGCAGGAGTGGCTGCAGCTTTCCGGAAGTGTTAAAGCCCGGGCAGCTTATTCCATATTCAGGGATGCCATACATAAAGGCCGGCTAGGAAAAGGAAGAACCCTGCTGGATGCGACCAGTGGGAACACGGGCATTGCTTATGCCACACTGGGGAAATCGCTGGGGATTCCTGTAACCCTCTGCCTTCCCGGGAATGCTTCCCCTGAAAGAATTAAAATTCTGAAATCACTCGGTGCGGATCTTATTCTTACTTCGCGTTTTGAAGGAACCGACGGAGCGCAGGAACTGGCCCGTTCAATGGCTGAAAATGAGCCTGACCGTTTTTTCTATGCTGACCAATACAAAAATGATAATAATTGGAAGGCTCACTATTATGGAACGGCAGTGGAAATCATGGAAGCTCTCCCGGGCATTACCCATTTCGTTGCCGGTTTAGGCACCACCGGAACCTTTGTCGGTACGGGAAGAAGGCTCAGAAAGTTCAACCCTTCCATACAATTGATTTCACTGCAGCCAGACAATCCCCTGCATGGACTTGAAGGCTGGAAAAACCTGGAAACCGCCGCGGTTCCAGAAATCTATGACCCTGCCTTGGCAGATCTGAACCTTGAGGTATCTACAGAAGAAGCCTGGGATATGATCCGGCTGGCGAGGGAAAAAGAAGGATTAATATTAAGTCCCTCTTCGGCAGCAAATCTAGCCGGGGCTATTCGGGTTGCCTCCGGACTGGATTCGGGTAATGTTGTTACGGTACTTCCGGACAATGGCGATAAATATGGTGATGTACTTAAAAAAATACTGGGATGATCTCATTTAAAGCCAAACCCCGAATGCAGATGCTTGAACATGCACAGCATATTTTTCCGGATGAGTGCTGCGGTTTTTTATTTGGAATTGAAGATGGTAATGGTAACCGGGAGATACAGGAGATTCTTGAAGTGAATAATTCGAGAGCCGGAGATAAACGAAGGCGTTTTGAGATCAGTCCCCGGGATTACCTGCACGCTGAAAAATACGCCTTCGAACATGATCAACCACTTTTGGGTATCTATCACTCCCATCCCGGGCATCCTGCCATACCTTCGGAGCATGACCGGCTTGCCGCACAACCTTATTTCTCTTATGTCATAGTTTCTGTTATGCAGGGAAAAACGGATCATATCCGCTCCTGGAGGCTCGGGGAAGATTTCCGGTTTGAAGAAGAAGATTTAACATCCATTCATTTCCATCAATCAATAGAATAAATATGGCAACAGTTGTGATACCAACACCGTTAAGGAAGTTTACCAACCAAACCGCAAAACTTCAGGTTTCTGCTAATACTATCGGGGAGGTCATTGATTCCCTGACCCGGGATTTTCCCGACCTTAAAAAGCATTTACTGGACGATCAGGGAAAGGTCCGCTCATTTGTTAATATTTTTGCGGGAGATGAAGATATCCGTGATCTGCAGGAAGAAAAAACAGTAGTAGGCGAAGCAACAATCGTAAGCATCGTGCCTGCAATCGCCGGAGGCGTTCATTTTAAATAATTTAGTCATGGCAATTGACAATATCAGATTTTCCAGGGAAGAACTGGCGAGGTATAACAGGCATATGATTATTCCTGATTTCGGGGAAGTAGCCCAGAAGAAACTTAAGGCATCCAAGGTTTTGGTGATCGGTTGCGGCGGATTGGGCAGCCCTGCCCTGCTATATCTTACCGCGGCCGGAATAGGAACGATTGGCATTATTGATTTTGATGTCGTTGATGACAGTAACCTGCAGAGACAGGTATTGTTTGACATTCATGAAATCGGGAAACCCAAAGTGGAGGCAGCCAAACGTCGGTTGGAATCCCTGAATCCGCATGTTCATTTCAAACTATATAACACGCACCTGAATTCGGAAAACGCTTTGGATATTTTCAGGGAATATGATGTTGTTGCCGATGGCACCGATAATTTCCCTACACGTTATCTGGTAAACGATGCCTGCCTCCTGCTGGATAAACCTAATGTTTACGCTTCAATATTCCAGTTTGAGGGACAGGTTTCCGTATTCAATTATGTTAATGCGCAGAATGTAAGAGGTCCAAACTACCGGGATCTTTATCCGGTGCCACCTCCGCCTGGTCTGGTTCCCAGCTGTGCGGAAGGCGGTGTTCTCGGGGTATTGCCGGGAATTGTCGGAAGTCTTCAGGCTTTGGAAGTGATTAAGATTATTACCGGCGTTGGAGAGCCGCTCTCAGGCAGGTTCTTTACTTTTGATGCCCTTAATTTTGAAAACAGGACATTTAATATCAAGCGCCGGCCAGACAATCCGGTGAACGGAAAAAATCCAACGATAACGCATCTGATCGATTACGAGCAATTTTGCGGCATGCGTGCCGTAGAAGAAAAACCATTGAAGGAAATCACAGCCGTGGAATTATATGACTGGCAGGTTCAGGGGAAAAAGTTCCAGCTTATTGATGTTCGCGAGCCTTACGAATATAATATAGTGCAGATCGGCGGGGAACTCATCCCTCTGTCGACCATTGCCGATCAGGCCGGCAGGATCTCCCGGGATATGGATGTGGTAATCCATTGTAAAGTTGGTGGCCGGAGCGGCAAAGCAATAAGGGAACTGGAAGAAAAATTTGGCTTTAGGAATCTTTACAATCTGAAAGGAGGGATTCTGGCTTATATAGATCAGGTAAAGCCGGAGTTGACGAAATATTGAAAAGAGGTGGGTTATTAGTTATGGGTGATGATTTATGAGTTATGGGTTATGAGTTATGGGTTATAAGTTATGGGTGATTGCTGATTGACTTAGATGTGACTTCGTAATGGAATTTGGGCAAACTTAATTTTTTAAAAAATAACTTTATTCCCTCACCCACACCCATAACCCATAACCCATAACTTATTAATCCCCCCATAATCCCAAAAAGCTCCCATCCGTCCAAAATGCTAATTTAAAATGAGTTTATTTCTGATTTGCTGCGGTTATAGGCAGAATATCCTTTTTCCGCCACATCCTCTGCATCAGATTTTAATCCGGAGAACTTTTCCTTCACTTCGTCTACCAGGTCTGTGAATTTATCTTTTATTGAACCGGCCATATCGTTACTCTTTTCAGCAATTTTTCGCCTCGTTTCCGTTCCCTTATCCGGAGCGAATAAAATTCCCAGTGCTGCACCGATAGCGGCGCAAGCTGCGAAACCCAACAAAATTCTGGAAGTATTCATGTTTGTTTTTTTAAATATTTCAAAATAAGTTTACGTCCTATATAACCTAAATTCCTTGCCAGAAATCTCATATTGTGTAAAACATTTCCTAAATCCGAATTCAGAAATCATTTTCAACCGGCACTAGAAATCTTTATTCAAAGGTCCTCTGCGGTAGATTTTAAGATTGTGGCGTACAACATCTTTAATTGTGAAAAACAATGCATCAGCCCATTTTGCTGGTAGCGGATCATCTGGCGGATATTGTCGTAAAGAAAAGGTTCATTCAATATATCCCGGTATGTTTTCATGAGGAGTTGTTCGCCAAGGTTCATTTCCCTCAGGTCAGCTTTTCCTTCATGAAAAATCAGGTGTTCTTTTTCAGGCCCCATACGGTTGAAATCACCCTTAAAACGGTCATTTAATTTTCCCCCCAGGGTCTCAATATGGGCAATCAGTTCATTTGCGTATTGCTTGCTTTCCTGCGCCAGTCCAAGAAGAGACAAACGCAACTGCTTATTGCGTATCCGGAGCGCAGTTTGCTCATAATTGTCTTTCACAGTTTGCAATGCATTCAGTAAGCGTGTAAGTTTGTCAAGTATGATGCCGGGAGTTTTGTGAACAATGGAAGCAACCATAAAATTGGATTTACAATATCAATGCAACAAATGCACCAATTCGTGCGCTTCAATAGTTAATGTGCAATAAAATAATTTACGGAAAAATCCAGTTGACCGATTTGCTCTCCCTATAAATAGAAACACTTAGTCGGATGACCCGCGGATCACTTTCAGCAACACCGCAACAATCGCAATCACCAACAAAATGTGGATAACCCCACCTGCGTGAAAAACCAGGAATCCAAAGGCCCAGCCGATAATCAGGATAACAGCAATTACGTAAAGCAGATTTCCCATAAAAGTCGATTTAGTTCAGTTTAGTAATTCCAACTGCAAGCTACGAAAGAACCGGGCCTGGATTAAGGAACAAGACAAGCTATAAGGGAAATAAATTCTACAAAATGGGGTAAGCCTGTGGAAGACCGATCATCCTGTCAATTGTGTAATTGATACGCTCGAGCGATAGCGGTTTTCCCATGAAATCATCCGCACCCTTCTGTAATGCTGCTATCTGATCATCCGGGCTATCATTTGCAGTTACCACAATCACTTTGATATACGGATACCGTGATTTCAGATAAGGTATGAAATCAATCCCTTTCCCATCAGGAAGACTATTATCAAGAAAGATCAGATAGGGTCGTCTTTTCTCAACCATCGACGCCGCTTCTGCGAGGTTATTTGCATAGCCGCTCTGGAGGTTTCTTTTTCTGAGGATCTTTTCAAAGAGAAAACAGATATCCAGTTCGTCATCCACTATCAGCACGTTTTGCATCCTGCCATCACTCATGACAATTCATTCATATTTAAGTAAGATCTCAATTCCCTTGCCAGCCGCCATTCATAATCACAATATTAGAGAGAAACGGTGATACCAGCCAAGGATTGAATTTAACCATGATATGAGACTGAAAGGCTTCCATTGACCTCTGAGTATAATATTCCACAAAATGTTGTCCGTTTTGTTCCGAATCCAGATTAAATATATAACTTAAGAATGGCAGGATGTTTACAACAGAATTTTGTATCTGATTCCTTTTTTCTTTTAATTTTAGACCAGGATAATCTAATGAATAGGATATTGATTGTGGATGATGATCGGGATATGTGCAATCTCTTAGAGCGGTATTTGCAACGAAAGGGATTTGAAACCGAATCTGCCAATACAGGAAACCGGGGAATATCCCTGTTCCGGGAAAAGAAATTTGATATCGTGCTTTGCGATTTCCGCCTTGGCGATATGGAAGGCAGGGAAGTGCTTCTTGAGATGAAGAGTTCCAGGCCCTCAGTTCCTGTAATTATTATTACCGGCTATTCAGATATCAAAATTGCGATTGATGTAATCAAGGCCGGAGCATTTGATTATATAACCAAACCGCTGGTACCCGATGAAGTGTTAACCGTGATAAACAAGGCCCTATTTGGAAAGCCAAACGGAGGTCCCGGCAATAACCATCTTCCCCAACCCAAGCCGAAAGCAAAAACGGCCGACTCCGGGAGTGTTAGTTTTCTGGTAGGGAAATCGCCCCTGACTATTGAGCTTTACCGGCAGGTTGAGCTTGTTTCCCCGACCAACTATAGTGTGATACTATATGGCGAGAGCGGAACGGGAAAAGAAGTGGTTGCACGGACCATTCACGAGAAAAGCCAAAGGAGGAATAAGCCTTTCATTGCCATGGATTGCGGAACGCTTTCCAAGGAACTTGCAGGAAGCGAACTATTCGGACATGTTAAAGGCGCTTTTACCGGAGCGCTGAATGACAAAGTAGGTCACTTTGAACTGGCTAACGAAGGAACCCTGTTTCTTGATGAAGTTGCAAATCTTTCCTATGAAATCCAGGCCGCACTGCTACGGGTAATACAGGAAAGAAAATTCAAGCGCGTTGGAGGAAATAAAGAAATGGATGTTGATGTAAGGATTATCGTGGCTTCCAATGAAGATCTCCAGGAGGCCTATAGAAGAGGAAAATTCAGGGAAGATCTCTTTCATCGTTTTAACGAGTTTTCCATTGTTCTTCCACCCTTAAGGAACCGGAAGGAAGATATCCCATTATTCGCCCAGTACTTCCTTGATAATGCCAATGAGGAGCTGAATAAAAAAGTAGAGGGATTTGAAGATGAGGTCATCCGGATGTTTATGAATTATACCTGGCCCGGAAATCTCCGGGAGTTCCGAAATGTTGTCAGACGATCAGCCCTTCTATCTCCTTCAGGTATCATTGGAACCCGTGTGCTTCCGGCCGAGATTGCCGGTGTTCAGTGGGACAATATTCCGAGGGACCCCATAAAATCAATCCATACGTCAGAAATGGACAATGCCGGTATGGACCTAAAGAATGCAGCTGCACAGGCAGAATATGAAACCATAATGAATGTGCTTAAAAAAGTTAATTTCAACAAATCCAAAGCTGCTGAAATTCTGAAAATCGACAGGAAAACACTTTATAACAAGATCAAGCTCTTCGAAACCGGGATAGGTCGCAAATAAATAGTTGGTACGCCATTTGGACCTTTACAATCCTATCAAATGTTCACTTTTATGGTTAAGCCCGCTGAAATGACTACCCTGAGTCAGGTTATTGAAAAACTGAGATTGAAACGTCAGGATAACGAATTTCTTCCGACCCAGGAGGGATTCAGTATTGGTAATGGGAAATTTTACCAGCCCAGGGACCTGAAGATCATTAAGACCTACCGGTTCGAAGGAGAATCTGACCCGGCAGACTCATCCATATTATACCTTATTGAAGGAAATGATGGCACCATTGGGTACAGTGTCGATTCTTACGGCGCTTTCAGTAACCATGATGATATGAATTACGATGATTTTATCCGCAAAGTTCCGGTTGAAGAAAGGGACGAACAGCAGATATTCGGAAGCTAGCACCGGAATTCCAATTCTTCACAGTTTTAATCATTCCCGGATAGCTGGTTTTGCTTAACGCATTGGAATGCCTCATACATATTCTTTTGGCCTGATTTCATTGGGCCCACAGGGTAGGAGGATGCCCGGTAATAATATAATCAGGTAATCAGTTATGCTAAAGCCTGGGCTGATCTTATGCCTTTTTCTCCTGCATTTTGAGCCGACCCGGGCCCAGAAGATTTACATGCTGAGCATAGGAAACCCTTCTTCACTCCGCGGTTTATGCCCGGTAAATGACCGCATTATTTGGGTGAGCGGAAGCGGCGGAACTGTTGGCGTTTCCACGGATGGAGGAATCATCTGGAAATGGATCACCGTGCCGCACTATGAAAAAACCGATTTCCGGGATATTGAAGCATTCAGTGAAACGGAAGCAGTGATCATGGGCATTACGGATCCGGCAATCATCCTGAAAACAAAGGACGGAGGAAAAACCTGGGTTCCTGTTTTCCAGGATACCAGCCGCTCCTTATTTCTGGATGCCATGGATTTCACAGGAGATAAGGGTATCGTACTCGGTGATCCTATACATAACCGGGTCTTTCTGGCAGAATCGGATAACAAAGGAGATGGCTGGAAGGAAATAATATCAAATAACAGACCCGGTCCCGCTTACGGGGAAGCATTTTTTGCGGCCAGCGGTAGCAATATCAAATGGTTGAATGAATTCCAATATGCCTTTGTATCCGGTGGAAAGCTGTCAGCTCTATATGTGGACCATCAAGGAAAATTTGCTCTTCAGCTTTCGCAGGGAAAGGAGAGCACGGGAGCCAACTCGATTGCCGTAAATCCATTTGACAGCAACCAGGGCTTTGTCACCGGTGGTGATTTTTCAAAAGACAGTATTGACTCCGGTAACGCTGTTCTTATCAGATTTCATCCTTTTCATCAGCAGGTGCCCTCCAACCCGCCTCATGGTTACCGGAGTTGCGTAGAATATATAAGCGATAAAAAATTGCTCACCTGCGGAACCTCGGGTGTGGATATTTCTGAAGACGGAGGAATGAACTGGCAACTAATAAATAAAAGGGGATTTTACGTATGCAGAAAGGCAAAATCGGGTAACCGCATTTTCCTAGCAGGGGTCAAAGGCACAATCGCTTGCTTAGTGTGGTGATCCGGATCTGAACCAATTGTCCGCTTTCATTTATCCATTGTCAATTGTAATTGTCCATTCAACTCTCCTGAATACTCAGCGACCGGAAATCAACCGGCACCAATTTACTTACACCGGCTTCCTGCATTGTAACCCCGTAAATAACATCCACGCTGCTCATCGACATTTTGTTATGGGTAACAATGATAAACTGGGAATTATCACTGAACTGCCGGATCATGTTGGTAAACTTGCCTACGTTAGCGTCATCGAGTGGTGCATCTACCTCGTCAAGAATGCAAAAAGGCGCCGGCTTAATAAGATAAATAGCAAAGAGCAAAGCTGTTGCCGTAAGTGTTTTTTCACCCCCGCTCAGCTGGGTAATGGAAGAAGGCCTTTTCCCTTTCGGCTTGGCTACAATGTCGATGCCGGTATCAGCAAGGTTTTCCGGATTCTCCAGAATAAGGTCCGCTGTATCCTCATCTGTAAACAAGGCCTTAAAAACCTTTTGAAAATTCTCTCTTACTTTTTCAAAAGTATCCAGGAATTGCTGGTTGGCTGTGGTTTCTACTTCCAGAATGGTTTGCAATAAAATATCATTTGCACTGACCAGATCATTTTTCTGGTCAACAATAAAATCATATCTTCTTTTCATTTCCTGGAATGCTTCCACGGCTGTCGGATTCACTTCCCCCAGGTTTTCCAGGCGCTTTTTCATCCGGTCGGCTTTCTCCTGTAACTCTTCCGCAGTCATTTCTCCGCTTCTGGGCTCGTCAATGATATCATCCAGGTTAATCCGGAATTCCACACTCAGCCTTTCTTTCATTCCCGCCAGTTGCAATTTGAGTTCATTCAGACGGTCTTTGATTTCCCCCAGCAGATGTTCTGCATTTTCCTTTTGTTTGATCAGCTGCCTTACCGCTGTTTCCTTTTCACTTAGTGTGTTGCGTTCATTATAATAAGCCTGGTCGGCTTCATTGAGTTTTTTTTCTTCCTTTTCTTTATGGCGGATCATCGCAGCCAGCGCTTCATCCAGCGTATTCAGCATGCTGCGGCTCTCCCCGATCTGATCCCGGGTTTGCGAAACCTGCACCTGGTTATTTTCTATCTGGGTTTTTAAATCGCACAGCTGACTGTTGCGAAATTCCAATTCCTGTTTTAATGCGGCAATTCGGTTTTGCTGATGGATCACCTGAAGATTGAAATCATTGAAGCCGGCCGAAACTTCATTATATGCGGATTCGGCAATTTGGTACTGTTCCTGACCATGAAACATTTTTTCTTTTAGTGCATTTACATTGGCCAGGAGTTCCTGCCAATCCCTGCGGGTTCCTTCAATGGATTCCTGGGTCTGACGAAGTTGTTGTTCAAGATCCAGCTTACGGATAAATGAATCCTGCTGGATGCCATTCAGATTTTCTGTTTTATTTTCAATGGCAAAAAGATTATTGCTGAGGCGGTTGATGTCTTCCTGCACCTGGCGGATTGCCTGTTCCTTTAACTGCTTATTAAAGCCGATCACTTCGTTGTGCCGGGCCTGTATTTCAGTTTTTAATTGATTAACGACTATTTCCTGGGCAGTCACATCCAGGTGAATTTTCTCTAAATTCTTGGCCCTTCCGATTTTTTTCCCTTCAAACAAGCCCACACTGCCGCCCGTGAGGGAATATTTTCCCTTCACATATTTTCCGTGTTTTTCCAGAATGACGGAACCATTGGATTCTGCATTAAACCAGGCCACCGAAGGTTCATTCTCCGCAATAAAAACATTCGCCAGCAGGTGTTTGGCCAGAGGTAAATATTTTACATCCACCTCAATGACCTGGAGAGCCGGAATCGTGTTTTCCGGTTGATGATCAAATTCGGGCCGTTCCGGTTGAAATTTGTTCAACAGAAAAAAATTCGCTTTGCCCTTTTTGTTATCGTCGAGCAGTTGTACAGCCTGAAGTCCTTCCTCCAGGTCATTGACAACATAATAATTCAGGTAGGGTTCCAATACATTTTCTACAGCCGTTCTGAATTCTTCCTTTACATAAATAACATCTGAAAGAATGGGCGCCGTATGATTCCAGTGCGGATTCTTATGAAGAAATTTCACACTTTCCGGATACCCTTCCATAGAATCGATAAGGCTTTTTAACAGGTCATGTTCATTTTTCCTGGCATCGTATTTCCTGCTTTGGTCTGCAAACTGCTGACGCAGGATCTCCAATTTTTCCTGCGTTTGCAGAATCTGATCCTTTGTTCTTTCCTGATGCTCCTGAAGCTGCTGAAGATCCGTTCGGCGTATATCCAGCTCGCGGCCGGTCGTTTCCTTCTCTTCGGTCAGTTGGATGATCTGTAATTCCCGGGTAGATCTTTCCTCTTCCAATTGAACAACTGCGGTTTCCAGATTCTGAATTGAAGTATCCGCAATCGCAATATTTTTTTCTGCATCAAACTGGCTGCGTTGCGCCTGGGCAATTTCGTTTCTCAGCTGGTCGAGCGACAATTTTATGTTTCCAAAATGTATCCGCGCTTCTTCAGTCTTTACGCTCAGCAATTCAAGATTCAGTTGCAGGTCAGCCAGCTTCAACTCTTCTTCAGCTACCTGCTGATCATTGAACGAAACACTTTCTTCCAGTCCCTTAACCTGTCCTTCGCTTTTCTCCAGAAAATCCACAAGGTTGGTTTCCTTTTCTGCGAGAAAGTCCAGGCGCTGACTGACCAGGTTTTTTTCTGCTTCCTTATCTCTTAGTTGCTGCAGAAGTTCGTTGTAGGCGTGCTGGAGGACCTGCAGTTGCTTTTCCTGCTCAATAAAAGCGAGCTTATCTTTTTCCAACCCCGCTTCTTCAGTCGCGATGCCGGCTTCCAGTTCAAATTTTTTATCCGTTTCTGTTTCGGACTGAAGGGTCAGATTTTTATAGGTGGAATTAAATCCTTCGAGTGAGGCCTTTGCGAGTTCTATACTCAATTCCCGGTAATCCTTTTTGATTTCGAAATATTTCTCCGCTTTTTTTGCCTGGGTCTCCAGGCTCTTTAACTGATTATTGATTTCAAAAAGAAGATCTTCGATCCTTGCCAGATCCTGTTCGGTAGCGTCGAGCTTCAGACGGGCTTCCTTCTTCCTGGTTTTATAAATGGAAATCCCGGCAGCCTGCTCAAGCATCCGTCGCCTGCTGTTTTCCTTGTCGCGGATAATATCGTCCACCATCCCAAGTTCGATGATGGCATAACTGTCCGTGGATATGCCGGTATCAAGAAAAAGATTCTGAATATCTTTCAAGCGGCAGCTGACATCGTTGAGGCGGTATTCACTTTCACCGCTTTTGTAGAATTTGCGTGTAACGGTTACAGTTGTGAAATCAGTGGGAAGCAGGTTCCTTGTATTTTCAAAAGTCAGGCTCACTTCCGCGAGTCCTGAGGCGGTGCGGTTCTTTGAACCATTGAAGACAAGACTTTCCAGATTCTCGGAACGGAGATGAGAGATCTTCTGTTCCCCGATCACCCAGCGGATGCTATCCACGATATTGCTTTTCCCACAACCATTCGGGCCTATAATGCCCGTAATTCCTTCATTAAAAAGAATATTGGTCTTGTCCGCAAAACTCTTAAACCCTTTTATCTCTAAGCTTTTTAACCGCACGGGGTTCTTTGTTGATAGATCGCAAACCTAATTAAAATGCCGTATTGATTCCGGGTCTGTTAATAAGTGGTGGATAGTCTTTATGCGCTCATTATTTGATCAGTCCCGCTCTTTTCTTAAGTACATCCACCGGCATTTCGATCTGACGTCCCATCTGCTTATCACCCCGGTAGGTTACCACTTCCAGCATAACCGCATCTTTCGGAACCGATAGCGGGCCCTTATACACGGGATAAAAATTATCAGGATGTGAGTTGTCAAAACTGTAATGAATATCCAGCCCCTCAACTTCCATGGAAAGATCGATGAGCAGGGAATCATTTGCATCTTTTTTAGCGGTAAATATCGGGTCGAACATGCAGCGGGAATATTTAACCTGCTCAAGGTCCATCCTCGGAAAATTATTCTCCACCTTCTTTGCAAAACTGTTCCAGTTCTTTTTTTCCCTGGGCGACCACAAACACTCGGATACAGCCAGACTCCTGGGCCAAACCATATATTGCAGATGGCGGGTGTTATAAATCTGTTCAGACCACAGATTGGCCTGGCCGCCCAGAATAAATTTCGGATCAACACCTTCGGGCACAGGCTCAAACTCGTATGTTGTATTCAGACGCAGTGTGGCATACACCTCGGGTTCATAAATGGGATCCCCCTGCATATAGTCGAGATATACAAAAGTGGTCGGACTCATTACCACCTGGTGACCCAACTTGGCTGCCTGAATACCACCGTCCATTCCCCTCCAACTCATGACCAGGGCATTTGGGGCAAGTCCGCCTGCCAGGATTTCATCCCAGCCGATCAGCTTCTTTCCTTTCGATTCCACAATCTTTTCAACCCTCTTCTCAAAATAGCTCTGCACTTCATCCATCGTTTTGAGATTCTCCTTTTTCATCAGTTGTTTCACGGCATCACTCTGCTCCCAGAAATTCTTTGCACATTCGTCCCCGCCTACATGAATATATTCAAATGGAAAAAGCGCCGCAATCTCCGTGAATACCTTATCAAGAAAGGGATAGACTTTTTCGTTGGCTGGGCAAAGCGTATTATCCTCCAATGCGTCGAATCCCCCCTGGTGCCAGTCAATGAATTTTTCCCCGGAGATCACCTGGTATTTATCAGCCCCCGCTGTGCAGGATAATTCAGGATATGAAACAATAGCTGCCATGCTGTGACCTGGAATATCCACTTCCGGCATGATATTGATAAACCTGTCCTTTGCATATTTAATCAATTCCCTGATATCGTCCTGGGTATAAAATCCGCCATAATTTCTTGGCTCATCCGGTGCCGGTTTATCGAAAGTTCCGAAATAACCGACGCGTTTTACATTCCATGCGCCTACTGAAGTCAACCTGGGCAGACTCTTGATTTCTATCCTCCATCCCTCGTCGTCCGTGAGATGCATATGGAGCAGATTAAATTTATAACGGGCCATATTATCAATAAAATCTTTCACCTCCTGTTTGGTGAAAAAATGTCGCGCAACATCGAACATCAATCCCCGCCAGCCGAATCTTGGGTAATCCGTGATTTCAACAATCGGAACATTCCATACGGTGCCGGAAACCGGTACAGGGCTTTCAATTTCCTTTGGGAGCAATTGCAAAAGCGTCTGAACTCCATAAAAGAGACCCGCCGGCTTATTGGCTTTAATCAGAATTCCCGCGCCACGAACTGAAAGCGTATATCCCTCATTGCCAAGGGATTTATCTGCATTTTTATTTAATATTAGTTCTATAATAGACACTTTATCAGCCCCTACCAGTGTCACTGCTCTCCCGGTTACAGCAAACTTTTGTTTGAGCAGCTGGCCGGTTTCATTTAATTCAGGCGAGGCAGGCATGCTTATTGAAATATTTTCCGGCAATACAAAACTGCCGGCACCTTTGACCAGGCTCACTGGCTCGGGGATAATGGAAATAGAGGATTCAGAAGCCTGACAAAAGCCTCCTACACTAAACAGGGAAAGCAAACAAAAGACGAGAGTTTTTTTCATTGCAGTATTTTTTTTCGCGAAACCGCTGAAGCATTGCGCATAACGCGGAGCGCAAGATATTCTTTCTTCGGGATCAACTGGAGCTTCAGAACAGAATAAATTTATTGTTTTGCATCAGGCCCTGGGCATTGGACGGACTATGCGTTAGCGTTTACGTTTTTCGCGCATGAATGTAATACTTTTTATTATGCGGGCCCGGCGTTTCGCATTCAGCATACCAGAGGCTCCTGCTGACTCAGGCAATGGAAACTGCCCAGACCCCAAATGATATCCATGGAATCAATCCCCACGACCTGCCTTTCAGGGAATGCATCCTGTATGATAAGGATTGCCCTTTCATCTTTCGCAGACCGGAAAGTTGGAGCAACAATCAGACCGTTGGCGATATAAAAATTTGCATAGGATGCTGGCAGACGCTGTTCTTCAAATATGATTTTGTCGGGCATGGGCAGCTCGATAATCTGAAGTTGCTTTCCATCACTCAGACGCATATTGCTGAGATCTCTTAAGTTTTGCTGCAGCAAATCATAGTTTTCATCCGAACGGTTTTCTTCTACTGCCGCGATCACAGTATCAGCATTGACAAACCGCACGGTGTCGTCAATATGTCCGTCCGTATCATCTCCAACGATCCCATCTTTCACCCAAAGCACCTGATCAACACCATAAAAGGCATAGAGGCATTCTTCGATTTCTGAGCGTGTAAGACCCGGGTTGCGGTTCTTGTTTAAAAGGCAGGATTCCGAAGTTATTAGAGTTCCATTTCCGTTAAAGTCCACCGAACCGCCCTCCATGATTATTCCAGGAGAGATAACGGGTATATTATAAGCTGATGCAATAAGAGTGGGAATCATATCATCCAATTCGAATGGAGGATATTTATTTCCCCAGGCATTGTAATTCCAATCCACGATAATTTTTGGCTGAAGAGCAAATGGATTTATAAGAAAAGCCGGCCCATGGTCGCGGCACCAAGCGTCGTTGGTAGGGTTAATAAAAAAACGTATCCTTTTCAGGTCCACTGAATATTCCTCTAGTTTATTCTCAGCAAAATTTTGCATTTTACTGTCATTCACATTAATATGTACAAATTCCTTTTCGGATAACGATTTTATAAATGTACAATAGGATGGAAAAATAGTTTGGATTTTACCTGGCCAGGAAGCTTCTTTATGGGGCCAACTCAGCCAGGTGGCAGCATGAGGTTCAAATTCGGCTGGGAAGCGGTAACCTAGTTCCCTGGGTGTGGGCCGGTTAATCTTCATCCAGGAATCGTTTGGTTATGGGCTGATAGGAATCGATCCGCCGATCGCGCAAAAACGGCCAGTGCGTCCGATAACTCTCCGTTTTGTCAGTGTCAATTTCATGCACGATCACCTCTTCCCGGTCTGTCGAAGCCTGAGCAAGTACCCTGCCAAATGGATTGGAGATAAATGAGCCACCCCAGAATTTCATTGTGCCTTCCTGCTCAAGACCAACCCTGTTTACACTTACGACATGTACTCCGTTGGCAACAGCATGACTTCGCTGAATGGTTTGCCATGCATGATATTGTTCATCGTTTGTCGCAAGGTCCTGCGCGGTGGACCAGCCGATTGCTGTCGGATAAAAAAGTATCTCCGCACCCATCAGAGAGGTGATTCGAGCGGCCTCAGGATACCATTGATCCCAGCAAATCAGTACACCCAATTTTGCGTATGAGGTTTTAAATACCCGGTAACCAAGATCTCCGGGCGTGAAATAAAATTTTTCGTAAAAGGCAGGATCATCTGGAATATGCATTTTTCGGTATTTGCCAAGATAGGAACCATCGGCATCAACAACGACCGTGGTATTATGATAAATACCTTTTGTTCTTTTTTCAAAAAGCGAACCGATGATGACGGTCCTTGTTTCGGCAGCAGCTTTTTGCAAGACTTCAGTAGAAGGACCGGGTATGGCTTCTGCAAGTTCAAAATTATTATAGTCTTCTCTATCGCAGAAATACAACGAAGTGAAAAGTTCCTGGAGGCAAATGATCTGCGCACCTTTACCTGCAGCCTCCCGGATTTTTTCTATGCCTTTCTTCAGATTGGCAGATTTGTCTTTTAAGCAGGACATCTGCACGATCCCCAGCCTTAGCTTACCCATAATACAATGATTGAATATCAGCCTGAAACCGCAAAACTAGCGCATCAGGCCGAGTATGCAGAACATGTGGCTTAATTCTCAGGAAGCTTTACCCATTTGCTTGAGGAAATGCACATGGGATGCAATGGCCATGGTCACCCGGGGATATTCGATATATACCAGCCCGTAGTCTGCACAAGCCTGGCGAATGATCTTGCTCAGCGCAGGATAATGAACATGCGATATTTTGGGGAACAGGTGATGTTCGATCTGGAAATTCAGGCCACCTACAAGCCAGGACACAACCCGGTTTTGTGTTGCAAAATTGGCCGTGGTCATGACCTGGTGAATGGCCCATTCATTATCCATTTTTCCTGTTTGCAAATTGGCAACTGGGAACGCGGTATGCTCAACAGTATGTGCAAGTTGAAATACAATGCTGATCACCAAACCAGCAACGGAGGTGACTATAAGAAATCCGACGAGCCAGGCCATGAAACCTGTTATATAAATTGGCAGCGCGACGAAAATAAATCCATTCAATAATTTGAAGAACCAGAAATTGATATGGTCCATCAGTTTCATTTTCTTCAATGGAACCTCACCCACTTTACTGGTGAAATACTTGTTATAGTCAAGCAGGAATATCCATAAAATATACAGCAGAGAATAAAGGAACCAAAAATAGAAATGCTGGTATTTGTGAAGCTTAAGTCTTTTTTGCGTTGTACTCATGCGCATCCAGGGCTGAATGTCAATATCGTCATCGACTCCGGCCACATTTGTATATGAATGATGGATGATATTGTGTTTGCTGTTCCAGATAAAGCTGTTTCCTCCGAGTATGTTCAGAGAAAATGCAGCGACCATATTGGCCCATTTATGTTTACTGAAACTACCATGTGCGCCATCATGCATCACATTAAATCCGATGGCGGAAATAACACCTCCGAGTAAAATACATTCGCCGATGGCAAGCATTGGGACAGGCGTGAAAAAAACAAGGTGGATATACAGGCCCACAAAAGAAACACCCAATACCGATGCTTTAAGATAGAGACTGAAATTTCCGGTCGTAGCCTTTCCCACCTGCTCAAAATAGGAATTGATCCTTTTTTTGAGGTCGGAATGGAAAGTATGTGGACCGGATGAAAATTTAGGTATTTGCATGAATAATTTCTTTTGTTGAAAACCGGGGCAAAGTTACTTCATTTTTAAGGAAGATCATGTTAAAACAAGTGCCTCTCCCCTGTTAACAACGAAGAAATTAACGATTTATGTATCCAGTTGCACAAAAGCATCCAGGTCACGGATGCCGATCATTTTTTCAGTAATAAATCCTTCTGCATACCGGACCCCGATCATTTTCCCGAACATCTGGTGACGCCCGATTATGGAGTCCAGGAACTCCGGACCCGATATATAGGTCTGCGGTTCATCCTTATCATAAGTCCGGGAGTGAAATTGTGAGGAATATGCACGGATCGAATCTAGTTTGCGGTCAAAGACCCGGGAAATATCATATACAAAAGAGGGTGAATAATAGCGGTCCTGGATAAAGTGAAATATGTATTTTGGCCTCCAGTGTTGCTGGAACCCACCCTCGTCGTCCTTGGTTTCAACTTTTCTTAAACCACTCAGAAAGCAACTGTCGGAAATCAGCTTGCCGGCCCTGCCATGGTCGGGATGACGGTCTGCCAGTGCGCTGGCCAATACGATTTCCGGACGGTATTTCCTGATCGTTGCCACTAATCTTCGCTGGTTATCTTCGTTATTCTGAAAAAACCCATCGGCCATGCAGAGATTCTCGCGTATGTCAAGTTCCATCAGCCTGGCCGCGGCATCAGATTCCTGGATGCGGAGCGCGGGCGTTCCACGGGTGCCCAATTCACCCTGGGTCAGGTCAATGACGCCCGTTGTTTTCCCATGAAGTTTTTCCATCATCAGGGTTCCGGAGCAACAGAGCTCCACGTCATCGGGGTGCACAGCAATTGCAAGTATATTTATCTTGATCATGGCGCAAATTAAAATAAGTTGAGCAGAATTGGGACAGCCTCCGCCCTACCCGGTTATCGGATTTTCCCATAGCTTTGCACTCCGAAATTCATCAATTCATCTTCATTCATTAAAATTATTTCTATGGCCTATGATGTAGTTGTGCTTGGGAGTGGTCCGGGTGGATATGTCGCCGCCATTCGCGCATCTCAATTGGGTTTGAAAACAGCAATTATTGAAAGGGAGAGCCTGGGGGGCATCTGTCTGAACTGGGGATGTATTCCCACCAAGGCCCTGCTGAAGAGTGCCCAGGTGTATGAAGATATCAAGCACGCAAAGGATTTTGGGATCGAAGCCAGCGGTAAACAGGATTTCCCTGCAGTGATAAAACGCAGTCGCGGCGTAGCAGATAAAATGAGCAAAGGAGTTGCATTCCTGATGCGAAAAAATAAGATCGATGTGATCATGGGCTTTGGGACATTCAAAGCCAAGGGTCAGCTTGAAGTGAAGGCTGCCGATGGAAAGACCCAGGTTGTTGAGGGCAAACATATCATTATTGCTACCGGGGCCAGAAGCCGTGAACTACCGAACCTCAGGCAGGATGGGAAAAAAGTGATTGGTTACAGGGAGGCCATGAGCCTGCCCCAGCAGCCAAAAAGCCTGATCGTCGTTGGTAGCGGCGCGATTGGGGTTGAATTTGCTTATTTCTATTATAGCATGGGAACAAAAGTTACCATTGTTGAATTTCTCCCCCGTATTGTTCCTGTGGAAGACGAAGAAATATCAAAAGAGCTGGAAAAAGTATATAAAAAGTATGGGATAGATATTTATGTAAGCAGCGAAGTGACGAGCGTGGATACCAGTGGGAATGGGGTGAAGGCAAAAGTTAAAACTGCGTCAGGCGAAATCGTTCTTGAAGCCGATATTTTGTTAAGTGCTGTTGGGATTGCATCCAATATTGAAGGCATCGGACTTGAAGCCCTGGGCGTGAAAACCGATAAGGGAAAAGTATCCGTTGATAAATTTTACAATACCAATGTCGCCGGCATTTATTCAATTGGAGATTGCGCTCCGGGCCAGGCGCTTGCGCATGTGGCTTCCAAGGAAGGAATCATCTGCGTTGAAAATATTGCTTTTAATGAAAAGAAGTATACCCACGCACCTGAGCCAATTGACTATAACAACGTTCCGGGATGTACCTACTGCACGCCTGAAATCGCGTCTGTCGGCTTTACAGAGAATCAGGCAAAGGAAGCCGGCTACGAAGTAAAAGTTGGCAAGTTCCCGCTAAGTGCTTCCGGCAAAGCCTCTGCCGCCGGCCATACGGAAGGATTCATCAAAGTGATCTTCGATGCCAAATACGGAGAATGGCTCGGTACCCATATGATCGGATATAACGTCACGGAAATTATTATTGAAACCGTTGTCGGTCGTAAACTGGAAACGACTTATAACGAAGTGCTGAACAGCCTTCATCCACATCCGACAATCAGCGAAAGTGTAAAAGACGCCATTGAAGTGGCTTATGGCGAGGCCATTCATTTATGATTCAATATTGACGACCTGAAAGTTGACCGTCGACAGCCGACAGTTGAAAGGGAGTCGTTTCAAATATTTCTCCATGCTTCCTCTTTCCGTTTGGGAATCTGAGAGTTTTTTTTCACCCAGGGATTATATAATACTTGGAAGTGGTTTTACCGGTTTATGGTCAGCCTACTATTTGAAAAAACATCATCCCCATCGTTCCGTTATGATTCTTGAGCGGGGCATTATTCCCAGCGGAGCAAGCACCCGCAATGCAGGTTTTGCCTGCTTTGGGAGCCTTACCGAGCTGGTGGCGGACTGCAAACTCCTTGGTGATAAAGAAATGCTGGAACTCCTTGAGATGCGTTTCCGGGGATTGAAGAAAATTAGGAAAATGTTTGGAAATCACCGGATCGGATATGAAGCAACGGGCGGCTATGAATTGATTTCCCCTGCGCAATACCCGGATGTGAATCTGCTGCGCACGAAGTTAGACCAACTAAACGCGCAGGTAAGGAAGATCACCGGCATCCAAAAAACCTTCAGGCTAAATGATGCGAAAATAAAAGCATTCGGACTTTCGGGAACAGCCCACCTGATTGAGAATAGTGAGGAAGGACAACTGCACTCCGGGAAACTCTGTGAAGCCCTGTTGCAGCAAGTGCAATCCATGGGCGTAACGGTATTGACAAATACCGAGATCCTCAAAATGGAAAGCAGCGGAAAAGGCGTTGAATTGTTTTCAAATCTTCCCGTCGTACTGAAAGCCGGTAAGGTGCTCGTATGCACCAATGCATTTGCCAGGGATCTTATTCCTGACCTGGATCTGAAACCCGCAAGAGGGCAAATTCTCCTCACCTCGCCGTTGGAAGGCCTAAAAATCAGGGGCTGTTTTCATTATGATGAAGGATTTTACTATTTCCGCAACCTGGGAAACAGGATCCTGCTGGGCGGAGCAAGAAATAAATTCCTGAAAGAGGAGGAAACCTTTGCTGCTTCAACCTCCGCTCCTGTTCAGGAAGAATTGGAAAAATTTTTAAGAGAAATCGTTTTGCCGGGCAGGTCTTATACGATTGACCAGCGCTGGAGTGGCACAATGGGGGTAGGAAAAGAAAAAAAGCCGATCATAAAAAAAATAAACGATCATGTCTATTGTGCCGTGCGCCTGAGCGGGATGGGCGTTGCACTCGCGCCCCAAATTGGAAAGATCGTAGCGGGAATGATGTAGAAATCAACCTGCTCTTTATTTTTCACATCAGCATACCTGCAATCGTGGCGGATAGATAAGACGCCAGGGTTCCGCAAAGAAGCGCCTTGAATCCCAGTCTGGCAAGATCTGCGCGTCGTCCGGGAACGATGGCGCCGATGCCTCCGATCTGCATGCCAACGCTGCTGAAATTTGCAAAGCCGCAAATAGCAATGCTTACAATCATCAATCCCTTCTCCGAAACGATGGGAACTGCCCGCGAAGTCAGATTCTTAAAAGCCACAAATTCATTTACCGTAAGTTTTTGGCCAAGCAGGGTAGCCGCATTCCCGATATCAACAGACGGAATACCCATGGACCATGCAAACGGGTAAAAAACCTTGCCGAAGATCCAGTTCAGGCTCAAATCAAATGTTGGATTAAACAGATGGCCTGATCTGAGCAGCAGATAATCTACCACGGCAATCATTGCAATAAATCCGATCAGCATGGCGATCACGTTCATGGCGATTCTGAATCCTTCCCCTGCGCCATGGGAAATGGCATCAAGCAAATTGGTATAACGGCTGGTTACTTTCAGCTTTACCGTTCCCATCGTTTGACTTTCTTCTGTTTCCGGCCAAACTATTTTTGATATTACCAAAGCTCCGGGAGCCGCCATCAGGCTTGCCGTTATCAATTTGGGCGCCAGATCCATACCTGCCTGGGCACCCATATTGGCGTAGACGATCAGGATGCCCCCGGCAATGCAGGCAAGACTACCTGACATGCTGGCCAGCAACTCACTCCTGGTCATTCCCGGCAAATAAGGTTCAATCATGATCTGAGCCTCAATTTGCCCGACGAACGCGCTGGCCACATTACTCAAAGCCTCCGCCCCGCTGACGCGCATGATGAAATTCATAGCCCGGGCAATTACTGCAACGATCCGCTGCATAATGCCGAGATGGTAGAAAACGGCCACTAATGCGCAAACGAGGATGATAGTGGCCGTTACATTAAAGGCAAACACAAAGCCACCCTTTGCATAATTCATTACACCTCCCCCCGGTGTGGGCACGGCGATTCCTTCGTATACAAAGGCCGCACCTTTAAATGCAAACTGCTCTACCTTTTCCATGCCACGCCCGAGGAATTGAAAAAAGCGGGTGACCGGCTTCACTTTCAGTACAAGCACGGCGATGGTTAGCTGCAATAGCAATCCGCAACACACCACCCTCAGGTTGATCCGGCTCCGGTTGTTGGAGAAAATGAAAGCAACGCCCAGGATGAGAACGACGCCGGCAAGGCCCTGGAATCTTTGCATGAGAGCCAGTTTATTTGATCAGGGAAGATAATGGAATTCTGTAAGAAATGAAATCGAAATGGACCTCCTTTCCGGGCCGGAGAAAATTTTCCTTCGTAATTTTGAAGTTTATTCAAATCTACCGTGGAATGAATTCCGGAAAAACGCTGGTGCACGCCCTTGTGAAAAATCAGCCGCTTGCGGCCTTACGTGCGATCGGGGAAAAAGTATTAAATAAAGAAAGGATTTATGCGGAGGAAGGGCTATTGCTTTTCGAAAAAGCACCTCTGTCATATATCGGCGCGCTGGCCAACCATGTGCGCGAACAACTGCATGGACACAAGACCTATTTTAACAGGAACTTTCACATTGAGCCGACGAATGTTTGCGTGTTTTCCTGCGCTTTTTGTTCTTATTCCAGATTGTACGCGCATCGTGACGAGGGCTGGGAACTGAGCCTGGAACAAATGATGGACATGGTCAGGAAATACGACGGCAAAGCCGTTACAGAAGTGCACATTGTAGGAGGTGTTCATCCAAAAATGAACCTTTCCTTTTTTGCCGAACTCCTGAAAAAAATCAAGAATCACCGTCCCGATCTCCACATAAAAGGATTCACTGCTGTTGAACTGGATTACATGTTCAAAAAAGCAAAACTAACAACAGAGGAGGGTATGAAGTCCCTTCATGAGTCCGGGCTCGATTCGCTGCCAGGAGGCGGGGCAGAAATTTTTGCATCCGATATAAGAGAAATAATATGCCCGGACAAAGTGGATGCAGAAGGATGGATCCACATTCACCGCACGGCCCACAGACTCGGTATGCACAGCAATGCAACCATGTTGTATGGTCATATTGAAAAATATCACCACCGCATCGATCACATGGAAAGGCTAAGAAATTTACAAGACGAAACCGGAGGCTTCAATGCTTTTATCCCTTTAAAATTCCGCAACAAACAAAACGATATGAGCCATGTTCCGGAAAGCAGCGTGATCGAGGATATGAAACTCTATGCCGTGAGCCGTTTGTTCATGGACAATTTTCCGCATCTGAAAGCTTATTGGCCCATGCTGGGCAGGCAAAATGCACAATTGACACTTTCATTTGGCGTCAACGACCTGGATGGAACAATAGATGATTCCACGAAAATTTACTCGATGGCAGGATCTGAAGAAAAGCATCCCTCACTCTCAACAACACAGCTGGTTGCCCTTATAAAACAAGTAAAACGCGAACCTGTAGAGCGCGACACGCTTTACCATGAAATAAAAAACTACAAACACATAGATCTTGCAGCAATGGATGCAGACGCATCGTATAATTGATTCTTTTATTTTGCTCTCACAGTGATGGCGAAATGCTGGTCTTTTATATTTGAATCGGCAGGTTCCATTCCTAAAATCTGGCCCCTCGCCGCCCCCGCTCCTTTAAGAGCCGCAGCTACGGTTGCATAGCGATTCCTATTCAGCTTTTTATCTTTCAGGTTGTCTGCGTTTTGGTTAACGAATCCTCCGATTTTTATTTTCATCCTAGGATAAGCTTGTAATATTGCTCCGACGTTCTCGATCTGATCGATGCTTTCACCGGTGATATCGGCAGTTCCTGAATTGAAATTCAGCTGATCAAAAACAAACCACAGATTCTTTACTGCTTTACTTGCCGGATCGTTCAGAAAGCTCACCAATTGATCTTCCATTCCACCCTTGTTAGCAGTGATCTCTTTCCCATCCGGCAATTTTATCTGGATCGGCCGGGGTACGGGAGTTGTGGAAGCAGCAGTATCTTTTGTAATAGCGACTGTGTCTGCCATTGTCGGAATGACCGATGCTGCAGAATGCCTTTTTATAAAATATCCGGTAATTGCGATAAGCACGAGGATTAGCAGCACGGGAAGTATCCAGCGTGACCCGGAACCGGATCTTACCGGCACGGCTTCCAATAATCCCGGCATTTCTGCTGCAGTGGAAGAAGCAGTATCGGCCAATTTTCCGGCTACTCCGGATAAGTTACCGAGACCCAGCACTCCGGCGATATTCAGGCCGGCAGGCAATGCATTCAAAATATGATCTTTCTGCGCATTCAAAAATGAAAGAAGGCTGGCCGCATTCAGGTTGGAATCTGTCACGTGTTTGCCCATTACAGCCATCACCGCGGGAGCAGCAGTACAGAGCAGGGCATGAGCTGATTTGGGTCTTATACCGGAAAAGCTGGCAATGGCATTTGTAATACCCTGAACCTTGTCATCAAACAATGTTCCGAGGATCTCCACAGCCCTGGAATCCGGGCCTTCTCCGTTGCCCGCAAGCACTTTGAGATTTTCCGGAATTCCGGTCTTTTCCGAATCAACGGCAATATTGAGCACACTATGCACTTCGCCTGATCCAGCTTTGTGAAGCGCCCCTGTAAGAATAGTTGGAATAATTCCTTTCATCGCCTCCTGAACATTTCCCGAATTTTCACCGAGCATACCCGCTGCCTTTTTCAGAAGATCATCAGAGAACAGGCCTTTGATTGAATCGATGAGATTAAAAGACATACAATACGTTTTTAGGTGAGGAATACCATATCCGTATGGTTTTAGTGACCAGGCCGCAGCCGTTGATTATGTCCTCATGAAGGTATATTGAAGTTAGGGATAATATCCATATTTCGAGATACGGGCTGCAGAACTTCATTGTCGTTATGATTATCTTTGCAGATCATGGAACAGGCAGATACGCACGAACATTCCGGCCATACGCATCATCACGGCCATTCACACAGCCACGTGTTTGAATTAAAAACGGTGAACACTGCTTTTATCATTGGCATCGTGCTTAACCTAAGCTTTGTGGTGGTTGAGGTCATTGCAGGATTTGTTATCAATTCCCTTTCGCTTCTTTCAGATGCCGGACATAATCTGGCAGATGTGGCAAGCCTTGGTCTTTCCCTCTTTGCTTTTCGAATGCTGAAAGTAAAATCAAATGCAACCTATACCTACGGATATAAGAAAACGACCGTACTGGTGGCCCTGCTTAACGGTGGAATCCTGCTCATTTCCATTGGCGCTATTATGTATGAATCGGTGCGGCGCCTCATTGAACCCGAGCCGCTCCCGGGCCGGATGATTTCCATAGTTGCCGCTATAGGTATCCTGATCAATGGTCTCACTGCCCTGCTTTTTTTCAGGAGCAGGGAGAATGATCTCAATATTAAAGGCGCTTTCCTTCATCTGTTCGCCGATGCTGTGGTTTCTGCTGCCCTGGTTATCGGTGGAATTGTGATTTATTTTACCAGTTGGTATTGGATCGATCCAATACTGGGTATCGCTGTGGCTATAGCCATTATTTTCAGTACATGGAAACTCTTGAGAAGCAGCCTTCGTTTATCCCTTGATGCAGTTCCCCAGGGAATAGATCTGAACACGGTAAAAGAAACCATTAAAAAAATCAGGGGAGTCCGGGATTTTCATCATATTCATATCTGGGCATTGAGTACAATGGAGAATGCCCTTACCGGACATGTAGTGCTTGATCGTGAAATCGGGATTGAAGAACAGGAAAAAATAAAGAAAGAGATCAAGCATCAGTTGTTCCATTCTAATATTCAGCACGTGACCCTAGAAACCGAAACCGAAATGCTTGCCTGTGAGGCCATACCAAGTCACTAATTATTTATTTCAATAAGTGCTTGATGCCGGACTCAAGCTGTCCGCCTTCGGCATTCACTTTCCGGATCACGCCATCCTTATCGATCAGAAAAGAAGAAGGGATCATGTCCACTCCGTATGCCATGGCCGAAAAGGCATTCCATCCTTTATCATCAATCACCTGAATCCATTCCATATGATCCCTGGTAACTGCTTCCCTCCAGCTCTCGTGGTCATTGTCCAGCGAAACCCCGTATATTTCGAGTCCTTTCGCATGATATTTATGATATAGTCTCAGCAGGTGGGGATTATTTCTCCGGCAGGGTACACACCAGCTTGCCCAAAAATCCACCAGGACCACCTTCCCTTTGAGGTCCGAGAGGGTAATTATATTGCCGTTCCCATCCGGAAGCGATAAATCAGATGCTGCACTACCCGTTCTCATTTGTGCAAAGGAGTTTAAGCCGGTGATGATCAGGAATAAAAATATATAGATTCGGTTCATTTGCAACAATCATTTTTGGTAAATAAAGCCTGCAACAGGCTCAGAATCCGGTGAAACACAAATTGCACGGTCCTCATTTTTTACTGTTTACTTTTTACTTTTTGATGTATACTGTAAAATTATCCAATAAACTCAGTTTACAAAACTCCAGAAAATCCCGATCCGGATCCTCAGTCCCGGATAAGGGTAATCTGGCGCTACAAGGTTGTTGTTAGTAAATCCAAAACCATAGGCTTTCGAGAGCTGCGCGGTGTTTAGGTTTTCGGCCCGCACATAAGCCACAAAGCTTCGAATCCTGAAGTTGAGATATCCCGTGATATCAGGCAGTTTTTCGCTGATCGTGGTCGTCGTCTGCGTATAGAATTGTCCGATAACAGGCGAATAGGCGTCAGCTTTATAAGGTGTATAATAACGAAATTCCAGTCCGAATGCTATCAAAAGGTTTTTAAATCCAAGTTTCCCTTCATACCCGAATTGGTCATGCGTTACAAAAAGCGGAATATTTACCGGAGAATTTCCTGCGCGTTGCTGCAATACGAGGTTTGCCCGGAGCACCCAGTTCCTTCCGACGTTAATTACCTTATCAGCAGAAATGCGAAGGATATTAAATGGATTGGATTCCTGCGCTGCCTTGTAATAATCCAGAAAATAGGGGTAATCATTTAACAGGTAGTAGTCTCCGGACAATTTCAATTTCAATAAGGGCTGATTAATTGATCCAAACAAATGAATTATATTTTCCTTTTTGAAAAAACCAGGTACGCCAAAACCAAAACTGCTTTCCTGGTTCCAGGCGGTTGAGAGCGTCCTGTTCACATTCTCAAATCCCGCCTGCAGATATCCCAGGTTTTTACTGATCTGGCGCTGAAGGCTGATATATGCATTGTAATCTCCTGCATTATATCCGCTGAGATAAAAGTTCCCGAATGCCTCCACATCCCATTTCTTATTGCGCGTCTTATTCCGGTATTCCCCATGCAGGGCAATGTTAAACAAGGTCCGCTCGCCCGCATCGTAAAACCCATGCAGGCTTTGAAACATGACGCCTGCTTTCAGAAATTGCTGAGGATTCCTGGCGTCGGGAAAAGAATATAAGGATAAGTCGTTGGTGAGGTTGTGCCAGGAATCGCTCAATTTTATCGTATCCGGCGTTGCAATGAAATCGAAATTATTGATGTAATAAGTTGTGTCGGGATTATAATCCAAATACCGGTAATGATAAGTCTGATAGCTGAGCGTATGTTCTACGCGCACCCTGGGATAAAATAATGGGATCACCGTTGAATCCGTTACAATGGAGTCTTTCTGACCGATGAGGTCGTATTGCTGCCGCAGCATATAGGTAGCTGTGGTGTAGAAAGTTCCTGTTGTAATTTCCACGCCAAACGGATTTAATGCGTTGCTGAAACTCTCTGAGGCGCCAATCTGGGTCGGGATGGTAAACCTGTCTTTGTACACATTAGAATCCAGGTCCTTCAGGTATCTGATTCCACCGTTTTCCGCAGACTCCAGCTTGCTGCCAAGCAAAACCAAAAAGGCCTGGTATCGTTTATTGTCAGACTGGTACCAGGAACTAAAGCGGTAATTATTGTGATTGGTATTTTGATTATTAAAAGCACCTGGCGAACTGATCAGCCGGTATTGAAACATCGCGTTCCAGTTTTTAGTGATATTTTGCGTGTGAATCACGTTAATCATCTGCTCTGACTTACTGCCAATCAGATAGCCCAGTTCAGAATAAGGTTTGGTTGTATGATAAAATTTTGTTTCATCCACGGTAAAAATGTACGGATCGTATGCATGCCAGCCGGCGTCCCAGCCCGGCTTCATAAAAGGATGGAAAATAAGATCGTGGGCTGCATTTCCCAGATTTCCTAAATCGACATAAGTCGGGGGTATGGGATAACGCTGATAAAAATCATAAACAGAAGAATCTATCTTTTGAAGGCGGCTTGAATCGAGGAATCTGAAATTAATCGAAATCGTATCGTCTACCCGGTGTTGAAGGGTGCTGTCCTTTCCACCTTTACTTCCCCCCATGTTTTGGAAGCGGGACAGCGGATTCTGTGCATACGCGGTGAAGCAGCACATGATCAAAAACCCTCCGGCCAGGAATCTCCTGATCCCTTTGCGTCCCTTCATTCCTGAATTTGCCGTTAAATTAAACATTAGTGCCCGCTGTGCCGATTGATAAAACGTTAATATTTATATGGAACCGATCAAGGCTTTGAATATGGCCGTGAGCCGTGGCTCTGCCTCCCGCGCGGCCTGCAGCACCTCCTCATGAGTGATCACATTGTCTTCCTCCCGGATGCCCATGTCAGTAATAATACTTAAGGCAAATACATCCATACCCAGGTGGACTGCTGCGATGGTTTCCTGCACCGTGCTCATTCCAACAGCATCCGCACCGGCCATATGAAGTAATTTGTACTCAGCACGTGTTTCAAAACTTGGCCCGGATACGCCTGCATATACCCCTTCCTTTACCGTAATGCTGTTTTTAAAAGCAACTGCTCTTGCCTTTTCAATCAGCTTTCTGCTATATGGTTCACTCATATCCGGAAAGCGGGAACCCAGCCATTCGACATTTGGGCCGATCAGCGGATTGGCTGTAAAAAGGCTGATATGATCTGTAATTATCATCAGATCGCCGACCTTAAAATTTTTGTTCATTCCTCCTGCCGCATTGGAAAGCAAAAGCGTTTTGACGCCCAGTAATTTCATGAGACGAACCGGAAAGACTACCTGTTCCGGACTATATCCTTCGTAATAATGAAACCGGCCAGCCATGGCCACAATCCTTTTGCCATTCATCATCCCGAAAATGAGTTCGCCGGAATGACCTTTTACGGTAGACACAGGAAATTCCGGGATCTCACTGTAATCTGCCTTAAATTCTATTTCGATTTCCCGGGAAAGATTTCCTATGCCGCTGCCCAGGACAATACCGATTTCAGGCTCATGCGGATAGAATTTTTTAACCCATGAAACCGTTTGCTGAAGTTTCCTGATTTTGTTTTCCGTCATACACATGCGTTGATGAAGGACCAATCCTTCAGCGTCGCGCAAAGATAGGATGCCGTCGGAGATCTGAAACGATTAACGGATCCTTGTATGGCGTAACTCAAGAAGGTTCAGACCGTTTGCTTCGAAGCCGCTCACCGCGGGGCTTACCAGGTGGATCACTTCGTCGTACCAGAGCGGTACAATTGGCGCGTCCCGGATGACCAACAGATCCATTTTGCGATAAAGCATATAGCGCAGACTGTCTTTATTTTCCAGCAATGACTGGCGATAGAGTAAATCGTAAGCAGGATTATGATAACGCGTATAATTAGGAGGTGCCGGATTTTCGGAATAAAAAACGCTCAGGTAATTTTCCGCATCCGGATAATCGCCGATCCAGCTACCCCGGAAAAATGGCGCCTGCGATTTAGCCGTTTCTTCCAGCAATAGACTTTTCTGTACTATGTCTACCTGCACGCGGATCCCGACTTCCTGTAGCTCACGTACAATGAATCCGGCAAGGTCAGCATAGGTGTCAATCGTTTTGAGGGTGATCAGTGGCAACCCCGCACCATCAGGAAATCCCGCTTCTATTAAAAGCCGGCGGGCCATGGCTGGATCATAATGATACCCTTTTACGATGGTAGAATCAAAACAGGGCAAGCCTGGCGGAATAAATCCGCTTTCAGCCGGCGTTCCAATGGAATTTCTTAAATACATCATCATTTTTCTCCTGTCAAATCCATAGTTGATTGCCTGCCTCACTTTGAGCAGGCGCAAGGGAGAATTCTTTACAATAGCTAAGCTGCTATCCACGACTATTCCAAGATATTCCGTGTTGAGATATGGGCTTTTTGATAATTGGAGGCGCCCCTTCCATTCTTTTCTGAGCTCTCCTTTCTTATTCAGCACCTCATCCTTGAACGAGGGATCAATATCGTTCATAAAATCCAGCCGTCCCTGCTGCAACAATAGGAACTCAGTTGCACGGTTGTCAAAAAAACTGATCTTGATGGCATCCAGATAGGGAATAGGCCGGCCAGCTGCGTCTTTCTCAAAATAATGCTCATTTTTTACCAGGATCAGGTCCTGCCCTTCTTCCCAGCTTTTAAACCGGAAAGGCCCTGTGCCGCAGGGATGGTTGCGAAAATCCTTTCCGTATTTTTCTACCACTTCATGAGGTATTATCGAGCAATATTGCATGCTGAGTAATCCAAGCATGGGATGAAATGGCGTTAGCAATTTCATTTCAAAAGTAGAATCGTCCGGTGCGCGGAAAGCATTGGTCCCTTCAACCCTTTCATTAAAAATCCAGGCGCCGCTGCTTGCCGTTTTTCTGTCCAGGATTCGGGAAAGACTGTAAACAACATCGGCAGCCACCATCTTCCTGCCTTTTCCGGAAGGAAATGCATCATTGTCTTGAAAGAAAACATCCGCCCGCAAATGAAAGCGATAAGTCAGATTGTCTGATGATATTTCCCAGGAAACTGCAAGAGAAGGAATGAGATTCAGATTTGAATCCGTTTGTATGAGGGTATTGTAAATCTGGTGAACAGGCCAGATGACGGATTGATTCTTTGCGAAAGCCGGATCCAGGGTGGCAATCCCTGTTGGTTCATTATAACGAAATGTTTTTTTATTGCCGGCAGTATGAACGTGGCAGGCGGTAAAGACGATGATGGTTATTAAAAATAAAGATCGGATCAGCGATTTCTTCAACAATTGTTTTATTTTCATTAATACCGGCAGGAGAAAAACATTTAATTGACACTATTGTTCCGCAAGATAAAGTATATAAGATACCATCGTATTCAGGTGCCCAGCAGCTCCTTCCAATTTAAAATAATGCCAAAGGATGAAACGTATCGCCATTTTGCTTGTTCTTCCGGTTCTTTTTTTTAGCAGATCCGGGGCACAGAAAACCGAACAGGTTCCGGTATTTACCCACGCGGATACATTAAGGGGTTCACTGAATCCGGAACGTTCCTACAATGTGCTTAAATACGATATTTCAATTACGCCCGATTACAATACCCGTTCGATCGCCGGGAGGAATATTATCACTTATCTCGACTCCGGGCTTTCTCATATGCAGATTGATCTGCAAACTCCGCTGGAAATAGACAGTATCGTTCAGAATGGCAAAAACCTTTTTTTCAGGCGGGAAGGAAATGCGTTTCACGTTTACGTAGGTGATTCAGTTAACAAAACAGGGGTCTGCCTTTCCTGCATCAGGATGCTCACGATTTATTATCATGGTCACCCGCACATTGCAGCCAAGCCTCCCTGGGACGGTGGCTGGGTGTTTACTAAGGATACATGGGGCCGGCCCTGGATGAGTGTGGCCTGTGAGGGCACGGGCGCTAGTATATGGTACCCCTGTAAGGATTGGCTTGGTGATGAACCGGATAGCGGCGCATCCCTTTCTATTACCGTTCCGGATAGCCTTGTTGCTGTTGCCAACGGGCGTTTAAAGGAAAAGATCAGGAACGCAGATGGAAGCGCAACCTGGACCTGGGCCGTTGAAAGTCCCATTAATAATTACGAAATCGTACCCTATATCGGTAAGTATGTAAGCTGGCATTCAGATTATGCGGGAGAAAAAGGAAAACTGGATTGTGATTTCTGGGTATTGGATGGTGATCAGGAAAAAGCAAAGAAACATTTTACCGTAGTGGATTCCATGCTGCGGTGTTTTGAATACTGGTTTGGTCCTTATCCTTTTTATGCTGACGGATACAAGCTTGTGGAGGCACCATACCTGGGCATGGAAAACCAAAGTGATATCGCGTATGGAAATCATTTTCTTCAGGGGTACGAGGGAAAAGATTTATCAGGAACCGGCTGGGGATTAAAATGGGATTTTATTGTCGTCCATGAAAGCGGTCACGAATGGTTCGGTAACAACATTACCGGCAAGGACCTTGCCGATGAATGGATCCACGAATCATTTACCAATTACAGCGAAACGCTTTATACCGGTTACTATTTCGGAAAGGCAGCGGGCGATCAATATATTGCCGGTCTAAGGAGAAATATCGAAAATAAATTTCCGATCATTCAATACTACGGCGTCAACCATGAACCGGTGGGAACTGATGAATATTATAAAGGCGGCAACATGATCCATAACATCCGCCAGGTGATCAACAATGATGAACTGTTCAGGAAAGTCCTTCGCGGTCTTAACCAGCGGTTTTATCATTCAACGGTAACGGCGGAGGACATAGAACAATATATCAACCGGATTTCCGGCAGGAATTTTAATCCGGTATTCAACCAGTACCTCAGAGACATCCGGATCCCAGTTTTGGAATACAAACATTCCGGTAATGAGTTACTGTACCGATGGAGCAATTGCAACGCGGATTTCGACATGCCAATAAAAGTTTTTCTTAAAGGGCCGATCTGGCTCAAACCCACATCCAGCTGGCAGAAAATGAAGATGAATTCCAAAGGGAAAATAAAGCTCGTTGTCGACAAAAACTTTTATGCCGGGGTTAAAAATCTGGATGAACCGGAGCATCCCCCATGATTTGATCCAAATCCTTCATCTTTGCAACGCAACATCATTTGCGTATGAGTACAATCCGGCGGCAAAGCATTCTATCATCCGCCATTATTTATTTGGGCTTTGCGTTGGGTTTTCTGAACACTTACCTGTTTACGCGGCAGGGCGGGTTTACCGCATCGGAATACGGATTATATGGCACTTTTCTGGCCGTGGCGAATGTGATCAATTCTTTCGCCAACCTGGGTATGCAGGCATATATTTTTAAATTTTATCCCTACTACCAGGATAATCTCAAAGTGAAGGATAATGATATGATGAGTTTGTCCTTACTCACTTCGCTCGCTGGTTTTTTTCTGGTGATGTGTGCAGGATATATTTTCAAAGACCTTGTAGTGAGAAAATTCAGCGCCAATTCCCCTGAGTTCGTGAAATATTATTTCTGGGTATTCCCCCTTGGTTTCGGGCTTACCATGTATTCATTGCTTGAAGCGTACGCCTGGCACCTTAAAAAAGCCATACTTACGAATTTTATGCGGGAGATGCTCTTTCGTGTTTTTACGAGCGTTCTCATCGTACTGTTTTTCTTCAAACTGATCCCCCGGTTTGATCTGTTTATTAAATTATTTGCCCTTTTATACATTCTCCTTGCGTCTTTACTCTTCTTTATTTTATTGAGGTCCCGGCAAATTCACATTACTTTCCGCATAAGCCGGGTGACAAAAAAATTCTTTAAAAAAATTATTCAGCTGTGTTCATTTATTTGGGGTGGAGGCATGATTCAAAACATCGCATATGTTTTCGACCAGATCGTGATTGCGGCGGTACTGCCCAACGGTCTGGCCTGGGCAGGGGTATTCGCCCTGGCGCAAAATATAGCGAGTCTTATCCAGGCACCCCAGCGTGGCATTATCGCCGCCTCCATCGGACCTTTATCACGCGCCTGGAAAGAGAAGGACTATGATAAACTTCGGCGGATCTATCAAAGATCTTCCATTAACCAGCTGATTTTTGCCTGCGGCATTTTTATTTTAATCTGGATCAATTTCATTGATGGTGTGAAGGTCTTTCACCTCCAACCCACTTATATACAGGCGCAGCACGTTTTTTTATTCCTCGGACTCTGGCGTATTGTGGATATGGGAACCGGGCTGAATTCCCAAATCATTGGAACATCCACTTTATGGCGCTTTGAATTTTTTACGGGAATGATCCTGCTTAGCATAACCCTTCCGCTGAATTATGTTCTTGCCAAAAAGTTAGGCGTGGTCGGTCCTGCTATCGCGACGCTGATCGCGTACACGATTTATAATATGATCCGGTACGCCTTTCTGCTACGGAAATTCAACATGCAGCCTTTTAATTACCGTACGCTGTTAACGCTGTTTCTTGCAATGAGCGTCTTTTTCTGCACTTATTTTCTTTTCAGCGGGATGCATGGCCTAACCGGCATCATCTGCAGAAGTAGTTTCTTTATAGTCATTTATGTTTGCGGTGCTCTTTTCCTGAAATTATCTCCTGATATTGTGCCCGTCTGGAATACTTTAAGAAACAAATTTCCGATTCCCTATCTTCGCAGCCGCAAATAAGTTCTTACCGGATGATCACGCGAAGAAATATAAGGGTTAAAATCATGCAAACCCTATACTCCCTGGAGGCTCAGGAAAATACAAAAGAGGGAGAAGCCCAGAAGATCTTGCAAAAACACTTCGATTACTCCGGACAACTTCTCGTTTATCTGCTGTTTTTTCTAACCGAGATCTCGCGCTATGCGGAAAAGGATTCCGTGTTAAGATCTTCCAAACACCTGCCTTCCGAACTGGATAAAAATGTGAATACCAAACTCGCGGGGAACCAATTACTCTGGAGCATACTCGCACAGGATTCATTTAAAAAAGCCCTCAATGAGGAAAAGCCGGAGCTGATTGATCATGGTGAGTTGGTGCGTAAGCTTTACCTGGAACTGCGCGAAACGGATGAGTACAAAAAATATATAGCCGAAGAAAAGCGGGATAAAAAACATGAGAAAGAGATCCTGGAATATATATTTAACGATTTCCTTTTGCCTAATGAAGCATTTGAAAGCCATCTGGAGGAAAACTTCAGTAACTGGAACGATGATGCCGGGATGATGCAGAAACTCGTGTCCGGTTTCCTCAATAAAATCAGCGCTTTCAATTTTCAGGAGATCATCAGCGCGCAGAAAGCGGTATTTGCACACGATCTTCTCGCCGCCGTCATGGACAAAAAGGAGGTCAGTATGGCCCTCATCCGCCCCAAACTGAAAAACTGGGATGCTGACCGAATCGCTACCCTGGACATGATCCTTATGGAAATGGGTGTTTGTGAATTCCTGTATTTCGAAACCATTCCTCCCAAAGTGACCATTAATGAATATATTGACCTTGCCAAGGATTACAGTACGGCGCAGAGCGGTCAGTTTGTGAACGGCATCCTGGATAATATCCACAAGGACCTGCTGCTGGAAGACAAAATGCACAAGGTGAATTTCAAAGCCTCCTGAGCAATGACAGCTTTTTTATATAGGTTTGCAAAAAAAACGCAAAATGCGCGTGGCTTCAAGGATTATTTTACTGGCCTGTTTATTTGTTTCCTGTGCAGAGATTGACCAGCAAAAGCAACATCAAAGCATGACAATCCCGAAGGACAGCAGCTTGTTTACCACTGTAACCTGGCTTGATTCTACCAACCGTAGTTTTGGAACCATCCCGGAAGGCCGCAAACTTGAAGTAGCCTTTCGTTTTGTCAATTCAGGGATGAGACCGCTCATAATACAGCGGGTGCAGGCGAGCTGCGGCTGTACGGTTGCTGAGCAGCCGGAAGAACCGGTTCTTCCCGGAAAAGAAGGAGTAATAAAGGCATCTTTCAACAGTGAGGGCAGGATGGGCCCTAATAACAAAACGCTTTACGTGATTGCCAATACCAGGGGCAGTATCACCAACGAACTTCACTTCAGTGTTGTTGTTGAGAAGAAAAAATGGTAAGCAACTCAGAGTCTAAATAAAAACTATATCATGATTCATTCAGTTATTTTGTTACAGACAGGTGTCGGAGGAACAGGCACCCTCAATTTCCTCCTGCTAGGCGGCATGATCCTGGTGTTCTGGCTTTTCATGATCCGTCCCCAGGCAAAAAAGGCCAAACTGGCTAAACAATTTCAGGAAAATATGCAGAAGGGAGATAAAATCGTAACCATCGCAGGCATTCACGGAACAGTGAATAAAATAAATGAGGACGGAACGCTGATGCTGGAAACCAGTCCGGGCAGTTACATGAAAATTGAAAAAAGCTCCATTTCGATCGATTGGACGAACAATCTCAAGAAAGCGGCTGGCGCAACAGAAAAAAAATAATTTCTTAATCCACCAGGACGCTTCTGAAAATTCAGGAGCGTTTCTTTTTTTAACTTCCAGCCAGAATATGCTGAAAATCGGATTAACCGGAGGCATTGGCTCCGGAAAAACAACCGTGGCCCACATTTTTGAAGTGCTGGGCATTCCGGTATATTATGCCGACGAAGCCGCGAAAAAACTGATGAATGAAGAGAAAAGCCTCCGGCAGGAGATCATCAGGCTTTTCGGAAATGAAGCATTCAAAGAAGGAAAACTTGACCGGAGATTTCTGGGGGAACTGGTTTTTTCAGATCCTGAAAAGCTCTCCCAACTGAACAGCATCGTTCATCCTGCAACGCTGGAAGATGCAACCCGGTGGATGCTCCGGCAGAGAACGCCTTACGCCATCAAGGAAGCGGCTTTGATATTTGAAGCGAACCTTCAGTCTTATTTCGATTATGTGATCGGGGTCACGGCTCCTGAAACCATTCGCATGAGCAGGGTCGTCAAAAGGGACCATACCAGCCCGGAAAAAGTGATGAAACGTATCCGTCAGCAAATGGATGAAGAAGAAAAAATCGGACTATGTGATTTTGTGATCAGAAACGACGAATCGGAAGGGCTTTTGCCGCAGGTGATGAAGATTCATGAGGAGCTGCTTACGAAAAGTGTTGATGGTTGATGAAAGGGTTGATGGTTGATGGTTGATGGTTGATGGTTGATGGAACTCAGGTGCGAATTCGCAATAGAAATCCATCAACCATCAACCTTTTATTTCAATTTGGCGAGTGCATCCCCAATCCTCCTCCATGCTTTCTCAATATTGGGCATGCTGTTGGCAAAGGAGAACCGTACGCAACGGGGTTCACCGAATGCATCTCCCATCACGGATGATACATGGGCCGTATTTAGCAGATACATGCAGAAATCATTGGAGTTCTTTATGGAGTTGTTCCCATCTGATTTACCGAAATAGGATGAGATATCCGGGAAAATATAGAATGCTCCCTCCGGCTTAAAGCAGATTATGCCTGGGAGTTGACCCACAAGTTGCAGGGTTTTTTCCCTTCTCCTTGTAAATTCCTCCACCATGATGCGTGATGGTTTGAGATCCGTGGTGAGTGCCGTCACTGCAGCTTTTTGCGTTATGGAATTGGTGCCGCTGGTAAACTGCCCCTGTAATTTTTCGCATGCTTTTGCAACATCCACTGAAGCAGCCAGGTAACCAAGTCTCCAACCGGTCATAGCAAAGCCCTTGCTCAATCCGTTGATCAGCACCACACGATTTTTCAGATCATCAAACTGAGCGATGCTTTCGTGCTTTCCGACGAAATTGATGTATTCATAAATCTCATCCGAAATGATAAATATCCCGGGATGTTTTCTAAAAACTTCTGCCAGCGCAGTAAGCTCCTTTTTGTTGTATACTGCGCCTGAAGGATTGCATGGTGATGAAAACAAAAATGCCTTTGTTTTAGGTGTGATGGCTGCTTCCAGTTGTTCCGCGTTGATCTTGAATCCGGAATCAAGTGAAGTATGCACTTCCACCACTTTTCCGCGTGCAATCTTAACAAGCTCGGAATAGGTAACCCAATAAGGTGTGGGGATGATCACTTCTTCTCCGTCATCCACCAGCGCCAGCACAGCATTGGCGAGCGTTTGTTTGGCTCCTGTGGAAGCCACAATTTGCTCAGGCTTATAGTCCAGGTTATTATCTCTTTTTAATTTAGTGCAGACTGCCTCCCGGAGGTCAAGATAACCCGGTACGGGTGTATAATGGCTCCAGTTATCATCGATGGCCTTTTTGGCCGCCTGCTTGATATGATCCGGCGTATCGAAGTCCGGTTCTCCCAGACTCAAATCTATAATATCTATACCCTGCGCCCGGAGTTCACGGCCAAGCTTGGCCATTTTCAGGGTTTCCGGCTCGCTGAAGCGCGAAAGAATAGAAGATAATTGCATAATGTTTAGTTGCGGCCGCAAAGGTATTGGTTTTAGCGGAAAAGCTTGTTAGGTTCGTTGATGGTTGATAGTTGATGGTTGATGGATTTTAGGTGCGGATTCGCAATGAAAGTCCATCAACCATCAACCATTAACAATCAGCCTAATTATGCTGAATACTCTTCACCATCAAACTGTCCGGACCGGTAGAATCAGGAAACCCCTGCAGAAAAACCGTATAGATCTTGGTACTGTCTATCTGAAGGGAATCCAGCGGAACAGAATTAGCATAGAGGGTATCCCGGAAAGCCCGGACGCCATAACTTCCAATATGCATGATCCGGAAAAAATAATCAGTTGGATTCAATTTGTTTCCGGCGTATGGCATAAAGCCACTGTTAACTGTATCCTTGCTATTGGTCAACAAGAGATTCAGAAAAGAGCCTGGCGCAAAATTGATAAAGCGTACATAAGTAAAAGTGTCCGTGCGTACTTCCAGGTTATCCTGCAGGATAAATAACTTCAGCGAATCATTCCTGAGCGTATCATAAACAAATAAGGAATAATAAAGTCCCTGCTGAAACGCGGTGTTTCCCTTCAGCACGGTCTTCATACCCTCTGTTATTTCCAGTTGGCTCACGCCGGCTGTTGCCTGGATATAGGGTTTCCCTGATGTTCCCGTTGTCTGGTTATAAGCCAGCAGCGTTCCTCCAAGTATCGAGCTGCCATCCGAAATAACGTCGATGGGACCGATGCCCGGTGAAGTTTGGGTAACGGTCACAAA
>JANWIY010000019.1 GCA_025449645.1 Chitinophagaceae bacterium
TCCGCAGGACACATGAGCAATCTTTGCAGAAAGGAACTACCATTTACAATGGCTGGCCCGCCTCTTTTCATAGTAATGAGGATAAAAATCGCCCACAGATGCATGTATAAGTACGATGCCTTAATAATCAGGTTGCGAAAGCTTGTACCCTGTTCTTCTCAGATAAAGGATGCTATACCGGACTTGTTTTGCAGTGTATTCAGTTTTGAATGAAAATCCCGTTTCCAGAAAAATCTCCCGAAGTACAAACTGATCGATGGGAATGCTAACCCAGATTCTTTGTGGCTCTGGAAAGGAAAAAAAATAATCCAGTTGTATGATCAGCGCGGCTTTTAAGTGGAATTCCCATCCGGCTGTGCCTTCCAGCATATACGTAAGAATGCAATCGCCCGACGAAGTGGGCATTCTGAAATACAATTCATGTAAATTGATCAGGGAAATATCAAACTGACAGACGGGGGACGAAGGGCTTTCAACCAGAAAGGACTGCATGTTCACAGACTCCAATGATTTCCTGTAATACCGGATCAGCCGGCCTCCTTTTTGAAGTAACCCGGAATTGCATAGCAGGTGAGGATCATTTATCCACAGGTATAAAAGATGCAAATCACGAATGATATCAACGTGCCTTAAAGATAGGCTGCACATATTCTCCCGGGAATTATGGCGGGCTAATATTTGAAAATTCCCAAATAAGCCTGTTTTTTTGAAAAATGGGGACATCAGGATTGAGATTCGCAGCAAATAAGTTTTTTCCCCCCGCATGAAAAAGCATAAATCACCTTGGAAATCCTGAGAATTTTAGTTATGGAATAGAAAAGGTTCTGAATTTGGAAGGCGGCCGGAATCACGGAAACATTAAAATTTGTTCAATTAAACGTTTAAGCATACTATTGGAAACCGGACCCTGGATATCCTGATGAACCAGATCAAAAACCCAAACGGTAAAAGGAGCATGTTATCATTGCTACTAAAAGCATCGGGCAGAAAAGCAGTGTGAGAAGCTTCATTCATTGTGGAGGATGATTCTTTCAAAAACTATGCATAACCTTAAAAAAATATAAGGAATGGGCTTATTGAGAAAATGTATTTCAATCAATTTTATTGGCTGGATTATGATAACCACGGGCTGCACTGATCATCCTTCAGGAAACCAGGATAAAAAGGATTCTGCTTATGCTGCGGGAAGTTTCGGTTACGACTTGTCCTTTTTGAAATCATATGATGATGTGATAATACTTTCAGATGATAAGGATCAGGCAAAGCTGATCGTCTCCCCGAAATACCAGGCCAAGGTTTTTACGTCCACGGCAGCCGGAGACAGTGGTCAAAGTTTTGGCTGGATTAATTATAAGGAATTTCCTGCAACGCCTAACAGGCATATGAATGCCTATGGAGGTGAAAACCGAATCTGGCTGGGTCCGGAAGGAGGTAAATATTCACTGTTTTTTACCAGGGGCAGCAATATGATTTTTGACAATTGGAAAACACCTGCGGCTTTTGATACGGAGGCCTGGAAAGTGATTTCAAAAAGCCGGGAGAAGGTAAGTCTTCAGAAAGAAATGTACCTTTTAAATTATTCCGGAACGGAATTGCAATTGGTTGTGAACCGTTCTATTTCGCTGATCCCGGACGAGCGGATATTTTCAATATTAGATTTCACGCCGGATGATTCCGTGAGATGGATTGGTTATGAAACGCAGAATACAATTACCAATACGGGTAAATATAGCTGGAATGAAAAAACAGGAATGCCCTGCATCTGGATGCTGGATATGTTTAAGCCTTCCGAAAATACGGTCATCCTGGTCCCTTACAAAAACGCATCCGATTCGGTTTCCAAAATTGCTACGACCAATTATTTCGGCGAGATTCCGGCTGACAGATTAAAGCGGGGCCGGGGAATTTTGTTTTTTAAAGCCGATGGCAGAAGCAGAGGCAAGCTTGGGTTGGATCCTTCCCGGGCCACCCGGATTGCCGGCAGTTATGACGAAGTGCATCAAATACTTACTATAGCTCATTTTGACCTGGATTCTTCAGCAAAATACCTAAATCAGGAGTGGAGCACCGCAAAGCCCCCATTTTCAGGTGATGCAGTGAATGCATATGATGATGGGCCGCTGGCAGATGGAACTCAGATGGGTCCGTTTTATGAAATCGAAAGTGTGTCGCCCGCCGCATTTTTGAATCCGGGTGAATCTCTTATTCATCGTCACAGTGTGTTCCACTTTACAGGACCAAAAACGGGATTAAATAAGATCACAGAAGCAGTTTTTCATATTTCGATTGATCAGATCAACGCTGCTTTTCAGGGATCTTAGCCATTCACCAAATAAATTTTCACAGCATGAAAAAAAATGTATCTGCCAGCCTGAGCATTTGCCTGGCTATTTCCGCAGCGGTGTCCGGTCAGGGAAAATTTAACGGGATCGATGCGAATATGGGTAATATTTTCCGGCTATCGGATGCAAAAACAAGGTCCATAAGCCCGGAGAATTTCAACGGTGCCAAAGGAAAAGGCGGCATGGCCGTGGAAGGAACGGGTAAGGAAGCTGCCCGGGATCTGGGCAGGGGATGGAAAATAAGTCCCTGCGTTATAATCAAAGCCAAAACGACTTATACTGTTGCCGAGATTGAAGGACCCGGTTCTATCCAGCATATTTGGATGACCCCAACCGGAACATGGCGAAATTCTATTCTCCGTTTTTACTGGGATGATGAAACCTCGCCTTCCGTTGAAGTGCCTGTTGGAGATTTTTTCGGTATGGGCTGGGGGCAGTATTCGCCCTTACAATCGCTTGCTGTTTGCGTAAATCCGGGTAGTGCATTTAATTGTTACTGGCCCATGCCCTTCAAAAAGAAATGCCGGATCACGATGGAAAATATAGACGAGACCGATATGGTTTTATTTTACCAGGTGGATTATATTCTGACGGAACTGCCTTCAGATGCGGCTTATTTTCACGCCCAGTTCCGGAGAACAAACCCATTGCCTTACAAATCCGATTATACCCTGGTAGACGGCATCAGGGGACGCGGGCAATATGTTGGAACCTATATCGCACTCGGCGTGCATAACAACGGATGGTGGGGAGAAGGGGAAATAAAGTTTTTTATGGACGGGGATACGGATTATCCAACGATTTGCGGCACTGGCACGGAAGATTATTTCTGCGGCTCTTATGATTTTGACACAAAGAAAAAAAATGCGGCGGGCGTTGAAATTTCGAAATTCACGGAATTCAGTACGCCTTATTCAGGCCTGCACCAGGTGATTCGCGGAGACGGGCACTATAACGTAGCTCAGCGGTTTGGTATGTACCGTTGGCATATCAAAGATCCCATTCGTTTCGAGAAAGACCTTAAAGTAACTATTCAGGCTTTGGGCTGGCGTTCCGGAGGACGTTACCTTCCGTTACAGGATGATATTGCTTCAACTGTATTCTGGTACCAGACCGAACCGCATAATCCCTTTCCGCCCTTGCCGGTCAAGGACGCACTGGAAGTAAATTAGGCGTAAAGAAATCGATGCGGATTTTCTTTGAAAATATTTAAACAAATAAAATAATCGCTCAGATGCATCAGCAAACCGACTATCCCAAAATAGGCATCAGACCTATAATCGATGGCCGCCTTGGAGGTGTCAGGGAATCTCTCGAACAAACCACCATGAAAATGGCAAAGAACGTGGCGGCTTTTTACGAGCGCATCTTAAAATATCCGGATGGAACCGCCGTACAATGTGTAATTGCAGATTCCTGTATTGGTGGTGTTGCCGAAGCTGCACTTTGCGCCAGGAAATTCGGAAACAGCCAGGTGGGCGTTTCACTTTCGGTAACTCCCTGCTGGTGTTACGGAGGTGAAACAATGGATATGGATCCGTTGATTCCAAAAGCCATCTGGGGTTTTAACGGTACCGAACGCCCGGGCGCAGTCTATCTTGCGGCCACCCTGGCTGCGCACAACCAGATGGGGATTCCTGCATTTGGTATTTATGGAAAGGATGTACAGGACCTGGGAGATGAAAATATTCCGGATGATGTTCAGGAGCGCTTACTCAGCTTTGCCCGCGCGGGTCTTGCTGTGGCCTTCATGCGTGGCAAATCCTACCTGGCCATCGGCTCAGTTTGTATGGGCATTGCCGGATCCATGGTGAACCCGGATCTTTTCCGGAAATATTTTGGCATGCGCAATGAATACGTGGATTCTTCTGAACTGCTCAGGCGGATTGAGAAGGGAATTTATGACGAAAAGGAATTTGAGAAAGCCATTGTGTGGGTAAAAAATAATTGCAGGGAAGGTGAGGATTTTAATATTCCGGCGAAACAATTCTCCCGTGAGCAGAAAGATAAGGATTGGGAGTTTGTGGTGAAGATGACCATGATCATCCGCGATCTGATGACCGGGAATGATCTCCTGAAAGAAAAAGGTTTCGGTGAAGAGTCCCTGGGTCATCATGCCCTGGTATCCGGATTTCAGGGCCAGCGACAATGGACAGATTTCTTGCCGAACGGAGATTTTTCAGAGGCCATGCTGAATTCTTCATTCGACTGGAATGGGATTCGCGCTCCTTATATAGTGGCAACAGAGAATGATTCACTGAATGGCGTTAGCATGCTATTTAATTATCTGCTTACTCATACGGCTCAGATTTTTGCAGACGTAAGAACATACTGGAGTCCGGACGCAGTCAAAAGAGTTTCCGGATGGAAACCAGAAGGAGTGGCAACGGGTGGATTTATCCATCTCATCAATTCCGGTGCCTGCACGCTGGACGGAACGGGCAGGCAAAACAAGAATGGCAAGCCTGCCATGAAACCTTTCTGGGAGATCAGTCCCCAGGAAGCAAATGACTGTCTGCAATCGACTGTCTGGCATCCGGCGAGCAATGGATATTTCCGCGGAGGCGGATATTCTTCCAAATTTGTAACCAGGGCAGGAATGCCGGTAACCATGTGCAGATTAAATCTGGTGAGCGGCATCGGACCTGTTCTGCAGATTGCAGAAGGAGAAACAATCGGGCTGCCGGATAAAGTTCATAAGATATTGGATGAGAGAACGGACCGGACCTGGCCCACGACCTGGTTCGTTCCGCGGCTGACGGGCCGGGGTTATTTTAAAGATGTATATTCCGTAATGGCGAATTGGGGAGCAAATCATGGAGCGATCAGCTACGGTCATATTGGCCGTGATCTGATTTCAATGGCATCCATTCTCAGAATACCGGTTTGCATGCACAATGTTTCTGAAGAGCATATTTTCCGCCCTTCGGCATGGACTGCTTTCGGATCTGATCAGGAAGGTGCTGATTATCGGGCCTGTTCGGCATTTGGCCCTCTTTATGGATGATTTAAAAATCAACACGAAAATATGACCATGAGAAATGGAAATAGAGTCGGGGGCCTGCTCAGGGCCGCTGACGGATCAAGTTACCTGAGGCCCTTCATCATGATCACCAGCCTGTTTCTTCTCTGGGGTTTCGCACATGGATTGCTGGACGTGCTCGACAAACATTTTCAGAATACACTGCATGTTTCCAAAGCAGAGTCTGGCTTTGTCCAGTTTTCCCTTTATATCGGTTATCTCGTGATGGCTTATCCTGCCGGTTTATTTATGAAGCGTCATGGATATAAAAAGGGGATCATCCTGGGTTTATCTTTATTTGCCCTGGGTGCATTTTTATTTTTTCCCGCAGTAAAACTGGATCTCATTATACACGCAAAGCTTGCTTTGTTTGTTTCTTTCCTGATCGCACTGTTTATTATTGCCTGCGGACTGGCCTGCCTGGAAACGGCTGCAAATCCTTATACCACCGTGCTTGGTCCTTCCGGTGGAGCGGCGAGGCGAATAAATATTGCCCAGTCATTTAATGGTCTGGGCTGGATACTCGGACCATTGATGGGCGGCTTTTTTATTTTCGGAGCCGAACAAACCGGAAATGCGGAAAAATTTGATTCTCTGCTCAAGCCTTATATGCTGGTCGGCAGTATTGTGGTGTTTGTTGCCATCATATTTGCTTTTACACGGCTGCCGGCGATTCAGGAGGAAAATGTGGAGGGCATCGAAGCGAATGCGCCAACCCGGGAATTATTAAAACATCCGTCTTTCGTACTTGCCGTGATCGCCCAGTTTTTATATGTTGCCGCGCAAACAGGCGTTAATTCATTTTTCATTAACTACGTAACGGAAACCCTTACCGGAGTGCGCGCTACTATCGCAGGAATGATGGAGCACCTGGGATATTTCGGGCAGGTATTCATGCCTAAGAATGCAGAACAGGCAGCTTCGCTCATCCTCGCTCTTGGCGGCATGGGATGTTTCTGGATCGGCAGGTTGTTTGGCGCTTACCTGATGAAATTCGTCCGGCCGCAGCGCCTGCTTGCCGTTTATGCGGTGATAAATGTTTGCCTGACTGCCATTGTAGTGATGCGTCTTGGATGGATCAGCGTTATCGCACTGTTCTCTACCTACTTTTTTATGTCGCTGATGTTTCCGACGATTTTTGCATTAGGCCTGCGGAATCTCGGCCCGCTTACGAAGAAGGCAGCTTCTTTCCTGGTCATGGCTGTTGCGGGAGGTGCATTTTGTCCTCCGTTAATGGGGGCAGTGGGAGACCATTTTGGAATGTCCGTCGCCTTTATTATTCCGCTGTGTTGTTTTGCCTTCATCGCCTACTATGCCATGTCGAGAAAAAGAACTGCAGATGAAAATGTAAACCAACCCGTTTTGATTCATCATTAAACGTTTTGAAGATGAAGGATCATCAAAAACGCCGCGATTTCTTAAAGACCCTGACGCTCGGGGGAATAGGTGCTGCAGCACCCATCCGTTTACTCCGCACAGGAGAAGCAGCTAAGGACAGGGATGTAGCCGGTGATAATGAAAATATTGAAAAAAAGACGGAAAGAAAATTCAACGGTGAGTATAAGGGAGATTATCTGAATCGTGTGGCGTTCCCTATCGGCGGCCTGGGGGCAGGCATGTTTTGCCTGGAAGGTACGGGTGCGATATCTCACCTGAGCGTGAGAAACAAACCGGACATATTTAATGAGCCGGCGATGTTCGCGGCCATCTGTGTAAAAGGTTTGAAGAACGCCGCTAAACTTTTGGAGGGACAGGTGCCGGAATGGAAATATTTTGGGCGGCGCGGCAGCGGAAACGGTCTTGCCGGCTCCACGCTGGGTCTTCCGCGATTTAAAACAGCAGAATGCAGCATTCGTTTTCCTTACAGTATCATCCGGTTGAGTGATCAGGAATTGCCTTTACAGGTGCAGATTACAGGTTGGAGCCCCTTTATCCCGACAGATGAAGATAATTCCGGACTGCCCGCCGGCGCCCTCGAATATCGTTTCATAAATGAAGGAAAAGAAAAACTTGACCTGATTTTTTCTTACAATGCGAAAAATTTTCTTGCTACTGAGGAGACTGCCATTAATGCCATTGAAGAAATTCCCAGGGGCTTCGCACTTACGCAGCACGGAACAAAAGACAAACCGGATGCGGAAGGCAGTTTCGCCATTTTTACCAATGAGGACCGGACGGCGGTTGATCATTGCTGGTTTCGCGGAGGGTGGTGGGATCCGTTGACTATGGCCTGGAATAATATCCGCGATGGGCGCGCACAGGCTGTAGCCCCGGTTGAGAAGGATGCCGGCGGAGCTTCCCTTTTTGTTCCCTTTTCATTGGCTCCGGGATCTTCGAAATCCATTCGGGTAATGATGGCCTGGTATGTTCCCGTATCCGATTTGCACGTCGGTGTTCCGGTGCCCGATGAAAAGAAAGACTGCAATCCGGAGACGGGTTGCTGTGCCGGCCCTTCCGATCTGGGCGTGACCAATGGGAAAGAAAACCCTTCTTCGAATTATAAACCCTGGTATAGCAGCAAATTCAATAATGTAAGGGAAGTGGCCGACCATTGGAATAAGAATTATACGGAGCTGAATAGAAAATCAACTCTTTTTAAAGACGCATTTTATTCGAGCACACTGCCCCCTGAAGTATTGGAAGCGGTTGCTGCAAATCTGACTATTTTAAAATCTCCCACTGTGTTGCGACAGTTCGATGGTCGATTATGGAGTTGGGAAGGCTGTGGCGACGAAGAAGGATGTTGTCACGGATCCTGCACACATGTTTGGAATTACGCGCAGGCTATTCCGCATTTATTTCCGTCCCTGGAAAAAACCCTGCGCAATACAGAATTCTGCGAGAACCAAAATCATGCTGGTCATCAGGGGTTTCGTGCGAATTTGCCGATCAGCCCGCTGAAACATGATTTTCATGCGGCGGCGGACGGGCAATTGGGAGGAATCATGAAAGTGTACCGCGATTGGCGAATCAGCGGAGATAATAACTGGCTGGCAAGAATTTATCCCATGGTTTGCGCGAGCATGGATTACAGCATCAATACCTGGGATCCAAAACACAAAGGTGTAATTGAAGAACCTCATCACAATACATACGACATAGAATTTTGGGGACCCGACGGTATGTGCTGCAGTTTTTATCTTGGCGCGCTCACGGCGATTATCAACATGGGAAGCTACCTGAAGAAGGACGTAAGTAAATATCATGAACTATTTGAAAAGGGCAGGAACCACCTGGAAACGCAGTTGTTTAACGGAGAGTATTTCTTCCAGGACATTGAATACAAAAATCTGAACGCTCCTGATCCGTCTACCGCGCTTTCTTTTGGTGGCGATTATTCCCCGGAAGCGATAGAAATTTTGAAAAAGGAAGGGCCGAAATATCAGTATGGCAAAGGTTGTTTAAGCGACGGTGTATTGGGCGCGTGGATCGGCAGCATGTGCGGACTGGATCCATTCATCAATCCCCAAAAAGTCAAAAGCCACCTGCTCGCCGTGCACAAATACAATCTGAAAAAAAATCTTATAGATCATGCGAATCCGCAGCGTCCTGATTATGCCCTTGGCAATGAAGGCGGTCTCCTGCTCTGCACCTGGCCAAAAGGAGGCAAGCTATCCCTTCCATTTGTTTATAGCGATGAAGTATGGACAGGCATTGAATACCAGGTGGCTTCTCATTTAATCCTTACGGGAAATGTGCAGGCAGGATTGGAAATTGTTCGTACCTGCAGGGAAAGGTACGACGGACGAATCCGGAATCCGTTCAATGAATATGAGTGCGGTCATTGGTATGCCCGGGCCATGGCCAGCTACGGCCTTTTACAAGCGCTTACTGGTGCACGTTATGATGCGGTAAACAAGCATTTGTATACAGATTCCCGGATCGGGGATTTTACTGGGTTTATTTCGACCGCCACGGGTTTTGGCACCGTAACGGTCACCAAAGGAAGGCCTTCGCTTAAAGTATTTTATGGGAATATCCCTATAAATGGGTTTATAGTAAACGGCAAAGCGCTGAGCATATGATGCAGGTAAAGAAAAATGCAGTTGTCACCATTCGGTACATTATGCAAAACAGCCACGGCGATATATTGGAAAATACCTTAGATGGCCCTCCGGCCAGTTATGTTCATGGAAGTTCCGGTATTGTAAAGAGCCTGCAGACCCAGCTGGAAGGATTAAGGATCGGAGAAAGAAAGCAGGTTTTTTTATTACGGCTTGAGGACGCGGCAGGAGATGATTTCAAATTTGACGTTCTGATAGAAAATATAAGAGCCGCATTGCCTCAGGAGATTAAACTCGGATACCCGCTCAATACGGTTCCGGTGGAATGTGCGCCCGGTTGTATTTGTTATTATTAAAAAAAGCCGATGAAAATTCATCTTCTCGGAGGTTTTTTAGGAAGCGGAAAAACGACTGCCATACTATCCGCCATACGCATATTGGAGGATCGTGCTATCAAAGCCGGACCCATAACGAATGAGCAGGGAGTCAGACTGGTGGACGCAGATCTTTTCAGGCATTTTGGCGTGGCGGGAAGGGAGGTAACAAATGGTTGCTTTTGTTGTAATTATCAGGATCTGGACAATCAGATTCAGTCACTCTTAGAAACTGAGCAACCGGAAATTATTTTTGCAGAATCGGTGGGCTCATGTACGGATATTGTTGCGACGGTACTGAAACCACTAAGCCTGTTCAGGCCGGACACGCAGGTGACCCTATCTGTTTTTGCAGACGCGCTGTTACTATACATGTTGTTGGTGGAAAGTGCTGAGTTATTTAGTGATCAGGTAAGGTATATTTATTTCAAACAACTGGAAGAGGCCCGTATCCTTATCATTAATAAGGTGGATTTATTAAATCCAGGTCAGCTCCGGGATCTCAAAAAAGTATTCCGGGAAAAGTATGGGAACAGAATAATCCAATATCAGAATTCCCGGGATGAGGACAGTGTCAGGAGATGGCTGAAGCAACTGGACAAGGTTTCTTCCTTGCTGATTCCCGAATCTCTGGAGATTGACTACTATACATATGGAGCGGGAGAAGCAAAACTGGCCTGGGTTGACCAGGAAATAGAAATAGAAAGTGAATCCGGAGGAGCCAGCCTTGGTGCGGTTGATTTGATTCGTACCATATTACATAAGGTAACTGCACGTAAATATGCCATTGGTCATCTCAAGTTTTTGCTCAACGGTAAGAACAAAATCAGTTTCACTGCAAGTTCTCCCCCCACATTCAGCTTCAAAACCCATCCTTCTGATTCGGCGAATTTATTATTGAATGCCAGGGTGCAAACAGAACCGGAAATCCTTTTACAATTGATATCGGAATCGGTACGGGAAGAAGAGAAACGGTCAAAAATCAGGATCCGGTTGAATAGTGTCTCTGCATTTCGACCAGGCTATCCTTCCCCAGCTCATCGTATCGGATAATACAAGTGAATTTTCCAGGGTTACCCGGGGATTTCAGTGATGCAACAAGATTTATTTTGTTTTTGAATGGCATAGATATTAAGATCTGGAAGATTGGCAGAATAAATAGAAATTTGTTAAACCAATTAGCTCATTTATGGGAATTAATAAGCATATCCAATGCACCCCGTTCTAAGTCCCGGGGTTGAACTTCGGGAAATCCAGCGCAGGCTTGCCCTGAATGATCCTGCTGCCCTTCGGCAGCTCTACGGAATCTTCAGCGATAAACTCTTTCAGTTTGCCCACGCTTTGTTGCGTTCAAGGGAAATGGCAGAAGAAGTTGTTGAAGACGTTTTCATTCAGGTGTGGAGAAAAAGCCAACGGGTCAGTGAAATAGAGAACCTTGCATTTTATCTTTATACCTCAACGCGGAATTTTTGTTTTAATTATCACCGGAAATATCACCGGAACCGTCCCATGAATATTGATGAGGTAGAATTGCCCTACTATAAAATAGAAGCGACAGCAGAGGAGCTTATGATAGTAAATGAAATGTTGCAGCAATTCCATAAGGCATTAAATGCATTACCACCCAAATGCCGTTTAATTTTTAAACTGATCAAAGAAGAAGGTTTGAAATATAAGGAAGTAGCCGCGTTGTTGTCCATCAGTCAGAAAACAGTGGAAGCTCAGATGGGAATAGCGTTTAAGCGGATTTCTCAAAGCATTCCGCTTGAGATAGGTAATCTGCGCGACAGCAGCCGCGTCCGCTAATACAATTTTAATAGCCTTCTGCGGGTCATCCAGACCTGAATCCCTTCAATTTTTTTATTTCTTTAAGGGTATGAGACCCGTTTGGTTGTTTAATGCAGGAGCAACCATTCAACATATGGATTCAGAAAGAATCTGGATATTACTCGCCCGCAAAAAAGCCGGGGAAGCCAGCCCTGAGGAACTGGCTGAACTGGAATCCCTTCAGGGGAACACAGCCTATTCCAATGAAGTAATGGATAAGATCTGGGATTCCCCTATTCATTCTTTTCCGGAAATGAAAGTTAACCCGGGTCATTGGGAACGTTTGGAACATCGTATCCATCAGGCGCCGGTTAAAAGATTACCACTAAAAATAGCGTGGGCTGCTGCAGCCTGTGTGTTAGGTATCGGGATTAGCTGGTTGTTTTTTATTTACCGGTCAGACTTCAAAACAGAGAAGCCTCTTACTGCTTCGCTGAATACGGTTACTACTAAACCTTCTTCCAAAGTGAAGCAGGAATTGCCGGACGGTACTCAGGTTTGGTTGAACGGGAATAGCCAGCTCACCTACTCCACCGTAGATTTTGGGAAAGCCAAAAGAGAAGTTGTACTTACCGGGGAAGCATTTTTCGATGTGGTAAAAAATGAAAGAGTTCCTTTTATTATTCATGCTATTAACGTGAATATTACGGTGAAGGGAACGGCTTTCAATGTAAAGGCTTATCCGAAGCAAAAAAGTGTGGAGACTTCCCTGATTCGTGGTCTGATAGAGATTACCACAAAACAGGATCCGGAGAGAAGGATCATCCTAAAGCCAAACGAGAAAATCATTATTCCTGAAGTGGAAAATGAAAAAACAAATCCGGATACAAATAGCAGCCAGTCTTTGTACAGCATTGCCCGATTGCAGAAGGATAAGAACCAGGCCATTGCGGAGACCGTCTGGATGCAATCCCGGCTTGAGTTTGACAATGAATCATTTGAAAGTATCGCTCCTAAAATGGATAGCTGGTTTTCCGTTTCTATTCATTTTAGCGATTCAGCGATTGCAAGCAGGCGTTTTTCTGCTGCCATTGAAAAGGAATCCCTCCAGCAGACGCTGGAAGCATTGAAACTCTCTTATCCGTTCAACTATCAAATAAAAGGCTCTGAAATATGGATCAGTAAAAAATAATTAAATCAGTTAAAACAATTACAAATGAAATAAACGGCTGAATAAAAAAAGGAGATGTGATGAGCATCTCCTCTCCAAGTAGATCAGGGGACGCGATACAGAATGGAAGACTCTATCGCAGTCCCGATTCCTCACTTTTCATTTCAAATTTATGAAAAAATGGCCATTCTCCGTGCGCCATCAGCGCCGGAAAGCTCTACTCAAGCTACTGCTTATCATGAAATTAATTGTGCTTTTTTTAGTTATTGGCAGCCTGGAGCTTCACGCAACAGGGTATGCACAGGTCAAATTAAGCCTGAACCTTCAACATGTTGACATAAAGAAAGCCTTGCTCACTATCCAGAAAAAATCGCCTTACAGGTTTATGTACAATGATGATCTGCTTCCGAAGGATGCAAGAGTGACTATTCAAACTGAGGAAGCTGGGATAGATGAAGTGCTGACCATGGTATTTGCCAGAACTTCTCTCACCTACACGATACTGAGAAACAACCTGGTTGTGATTTCTTCATTGGAAAAAAAGGATGGGATTCAGGTAACCGTGAGCGGTACAGTGCAATTACGGGACAGGGACGGCCTGATGAGCCGGCGTGCAAACATCACGGTTATCGAAAAAGGAACTTCCAGGGGTACGGTAACCGATGAAAACGGTGCGTTTTCCCTGCTTGTAACCAGTACGGAATCCGTTCTTGTCATCTCCTATGTAGGCTACAGAACTGTTGAATTTCCATTAGCAGGTCAAGTTACAGCAAATATTGTTTTGGATATCCAGGAAAATCAGTTGCAGGATGTGGTCGTCACCGCCCTTGGAATCACGAGACAAAAAAAATCACTTACCTACGCAACGCAAACGCTGAAAGGATCTGATGTGAGTGATTCAAGAGAAGTCAATATCACCAGTGCGCTCGACGGGAAAGTGGCCAATATGACCATCAGTAAAACCAATGCGGGCCCCGGTAGCTCAAACAGGATCATTTTCAGGGGAAACCGGTCCATTACCGGCGATAACCAGCCTTTAGTAATAGTGGATGGAGTGCGGATAGATAATACACCTAAAGCATTCACAGATGTTACAGGTAATATTCAATTATCGAGAGATAATGGAGACGGGATCTCAAATATTAACCCGGATGATATCGAATCCGTAACCGTATTGACCGGCGCTTCTGCTGCAGCCTTGTATGGATCGGATGCTTCAAATGGTGCAATTATTATTACTACTAAAAAGGGAAGATACGGTAATGGTATCGGCATACAGATTTCAAGTTCCGTTAATATGGAAAATCCCCTGATTCTTCCTAAATACCAAAACGTATACGGGCAGGGTATAGGAGGAGTTTTTGCACTTGGTAGTGACCAGAGCTGGGGTGCGAAAATGGAGGGCCAGCCGATTTTGGACTGGACAATGAAAACGCAGGCGTTCTCCCCACAACCAGATAATGTGAAGGACTTTTTCCAGACCGGCACCGAACTCATCAATTCAATAGCCATTTCTGCCGGCAATGAAAAATCGCAGACTTATTTTTCTTACACGAATACTTCCAGCAGAGGAATCATACCTAATAATACTTATAAACGGAATAACCTGAACCTGAGGCAAACAACCCTGGTGGCTAAAAACCTTACCCTCGATTTAAAAGCGAACTACCTGGTGGAAGATATCGGCAACAGGCCTTTTGCCGGAGCCGCCAACCATGCCCTGGTAACGATCCTTTCGATGCCCAGAAGCCTGCGGATCAATGATATCAGGAATTACGAAACCATTGATCCGACCGATCTTTCGCTCAAACAGAATTATTGGGCCTCCAGTCCGCCAAACTTTCAGAACCCTTACTGGAGTGCTTACCGGGACTTGTATGACCGTATCAGGAACCGCTTTATTGGCCTGGCCTCTTTAAAATATCAGATTACTCCCGCACTGAGCGTTCAGGCGAGGACCAGCCTTGATTATTATACAGATGCAAGCCAGGAAGAAGACTACAGCGGCTCATTCTGGCTTACCAAACCCGGTGGAAACTATGTGATCAATAAGGAATCTAACCGGCAATTCAACAATGATCTGCTGATCAGTTACGTAAAGGATCTTTCCTCTAATTTCAATCTGAACCTGAATGCAGGGGCAAGTATCGAGCAGTTCAATTTCGAAAATACCAATACGAACGCAGGCGGCCTGAATATTGCGAACGGTTTTTTCCTTGGGAACGCGCTTTCACCCGTTTCCACTAATTCCATTGCCCGCACGGAAAAGCAATCCATTTATGCCGCGGCGGAATTGGGATTTAAAGATTATTTATTTCTGGATTTGACAGGCCGCAACGACTGGAATTCCACACTTCCTGTTCAGAATAATTCCTATTTTTTCCCTTCAGTGGGGCTGAGTGGATTGCTCAATGAAATGGTTTCACTGCCCGTTGTTATTTCGCTTTTGAAGGTAAGAGCATCCTATGCTTTTGTGGGAAATGGAACTGCGTTTAATCAAATCAAACCTTCTCCAACGCTGCAGGATGCAGGCAACGGTGGTTTTTTGCTTGTTGACCGCATTTTGCATGATGCAAATCTGAAACCGGAAGAAACCCATTCTTTTGAAACAGGTTTGGAATTAGGACTTTTCAAAAACAGGCTTGGGGCAGAGTTCACCTTTTATCATACGAATACCATTAACCAGATATTGCAGATCGGCGTACCGAATCCTTCCGGATATGCATTCCGTATTATCAATGCCGGCAATATCAGGAATCAGGGAGTGGAACTGTTGCTGAACGGAAAGCCTGTGGACGGGCATGATTTCAAATGGACGATTACGGTCAATTTCGGCCTGAACCGCAACAAAATAATAGCTCTTGATTCCCTGCAGAAAATGCCGCCCCTGTCTTCTCCTGAAACACTTGGTTTGATCGTTGCAGAAGAAGGAAAAGCATACGGCGGAATATATACAACCAGTTATCAGCGTAATAGCTCCGGGCAAATAATGGTGGATAATACTACCGGCCTTCCTCTTGTGGAGGGTGATCAGACTAAATATTTTGCCGGGAACTATAATCCCGACTGGACGGGCGGAATAACGAACACTTTTCAATATAAAAGATGGAGCTTTTCTTTTCTGATAGATGAAAGAAAAGGAGGCATTATTATTTCAGGCACCCAGGCACTCCTGGCCTCCAGTGGGGTTTCTCAAATAACTACAGCAAACAGGGAGACCGGATTTGTAGTGCCTAATTCAATTAAAGCGGATGGCACCAAAAATGATATTGTTGTTGCTCCACAGGATTACTGGCAGTACATTGGGAAAACCAACCTGGTAGGAGAGCAATTCGTAAACAGTGCAACAAATATCAGGTTGCGGGAAGCCAGCCTCACTTATAGTTTCCCGGCAAATATAATTGGCAATACTTTCATTAAAGGAATCAGTTTATCGGCTATCGGAAGAAATCTTTTCTTCCTGAAAAACGATGCGAATGGGTTTGATCCCGAAACTGCCCTTGGAACCGGAAATAATCAAGGCCTGGAATATGCCTCTTTGCCAAGTACGCGCAGTTATGGTTTTTATCTGAAACTAAATTTTTAACCCAAAAAAATAGTAATCATGAAACTTTTTTTTGAAAATAGATTACCGGTGCTTTTGATGGCAGTGGTGATAATTTTTGGGTTGCTGATTATTTCATCAACCAGCTGCACCAAAAAATTTGACCAATTGAATACTGATCCAACATCTTTTTCCACCCTGCCTCCTGCTGCACTTCCTAAAGCACTTGCCAGGGCCGAGTATGAAGGTGTGTATGGAGATGCCGGTGGTTATGAACTTATTCATAGTCTTTTTACTGATTTGTGGAGCCAGTTCTTTGCCGATGCGGGAGGCAGTGCGAGTGACAGGTATGTCATTAACCAGGATTGGATCATATCCCAATGGAACCTTACCTATACAGTAAACTGGCCATCCCTGAAGCTGGTTATAGATGGTACTGAAGGCATTTCACCGGCGGCGAATGCCATCGCCAAGATCTGGAAGGTTTATATTTTTCATCAGAACTCGGATTTTTATGGGCCAATTCCTTATTTCCAGGCAGGATTGGGAACATTGAGTATTCCTTATGACAGCCAGGAAAGTGTTTACATGGATTTTTTCAATACACTGGATTCGGCTGTCACCGTATTAAAAAACACTGACTCTGCGCAAACACCCTTTGGAACCGATGATATGATTTATCACGGGAATATTACGCAATGGATAAAATTCGCCAACAGTCTGAGGTTAAGGCTTGCTTTGCGGGTTTCGGAAGTTGATCCGGCGATGGCAAAACAGCAGGCTGAAACTGCGGTTGCAGGCGGTGTAATGTTAACTAATGATGATAATGCTTTTGTTGATGTAACCTCCAATCCAAATTCTTCAAACGGCCTTTGTGATGAAGCACCCTGGCAGAACATGCGTATGAGTGCTACTATGGAAAGTTACCTGAAGGGTTACAACGATCCGAGGATGCAACAATATTTTAGCCCTGCTGATATGGACGGGCAATTTCACGGATTGAGGAACGGGCTTGCTCCTGCTGATGTTACCAATGCAACCGTTGTCGGTGGCCCTTTTGACGGTGCTGTCAATTTATCCAATATCAATCTGGACAGGTGGAACCCCAATACGGATGGAGTAACTAAATTAAATGTCATTTATTCTGCTGAGTCTTATTTCCTGCGGGCTGAGGGCGCACTGAACGGTTGGAATATGGGAGGAAATGCGATTGATTTTTATAACCAGGGAATTACCTTATCGCTGCAGCAATGGGGGATTACGGATAATACGGCCATACAAAATTATATGAATGGCAGCACAGCCCCGGCCGCTTTATCTGATTACCTGAGTTCTCCGGCAGTTTCCAATGTTCCGGTAAAATTTGCAGCAGACCCGGCAACACAGCGCCAGCAGATCCTTACCCAGAAATGGCTGGCCCTTTTCCCCGACGGCATAGAAGCCTGGGCTGAAGTAAGAAGAACCGGATTTCCGGTGCTTTATCCTGTAGTCCATTCCGATAACCCGGATGTACCCACAACAGATATCATCAGAAGGTTTACGTTTGTTCAATATGAATACGAGACCAATGGAAAAGCAACCCAGGCGGCTATTTCATTATTAAACGGGCCGGATAAAGCGAGCACCCACGTGTGGTGGAATAAATAAGGAACTTTCAGGATTCAATGCCATTCGTATGAGAGGTCAAATTATTTTCATATTCTTTTTGATCTTCCTGTTTGGCAACTGTTCCAGAAAAATACCTCCTTTATTTAGCCTTCTTCCTGCTGAAACCACGGGCATAGATTTTAAGAATATCCTGAAGGAAAATGAAGATGCGAATGTGCTGAACTATGCATACTTCTACAATGGCGGAGGTGTAGCCATCGGTGATATTAACAATGACGGACTTCCGGATATCCTGTTTACAGGAAATATGGTTCCAAACCGGCTTTATCTGAATAAGGGAAATTTCAAATTTGAGGACATCACAGAGAAAAGCGGTATCGCGAGCATGCAGGGCTGGTGCACCGGAGCTACCATGGCCGATGTAAATGGAGATGGGAAGCTGGATATTTATATCTGCCGCTCGGCCGACAGTGATCCTGCCAAAAGGAAGAATCTTTTATTTATCAATAACGGAGACCTGACTTTCACTGAAGAGGCGGCGAAATATGGATTAGACGATGAAGGATATAGTACCCAGGCCGTCTTTTTTGATTATGATAAGGATGGCGATCTGGACATGTTCCTGGTGAATCACTCCCTGCAGCATTACGCAAGCGGCGATTTTGAAAACCCCAATCTGAGAAAGGAGGAAAACCCGGCGTTTTCAAATAAATTATTCCGGAATGATAATGGACATTTCACGGATGTTTCGCGTGAGGCCGGGATCAGCTCTAATGTACTCAGTTTTGGGCTGGGCGTTTCTGTTAGTGATTTCAATGATGATGGATGGCCGGATATCTATGTTTCCAATGATTTCAATGAGCCCGATTATCTGTTTATCAACAATGGCAATGGAACTTTTACGGAGAAGCTACGGGATTGCATGGACCAGGTTTCCCTTTATTCTATGGGTTGCGATGCCGCAGATTTCAATAATGACGGGAAAATCGATCTGCTGACTCTGGACATGCTGCCTGAAGACAACTGGTCACAGAAAATGCATACGGGAGCCGAGAATTTTGACAAGTTCCAGATGTTATTCAATCAGGGGGTATATCCGCAATACAGCCGTAATATGCTCCACCGGAATAATGGAGATGGGACCTTCAGTGAAATGGCCCAGCTCGCAGGCGTTTCAAACACTGACTGGAGCTGGTCCGCTCTCTTTGCGGATTTTGATAATGACGGTCAGAAAGATCTTTTTATCAGTAATGGTTATGCGAAAGACAATACCAATATGGACTTCATGAGGTACCGCATTAATCAGCAGATTCGTGCCAGAGGTGGCGGAAACACAAAGGATATCATCCGGGACATGATCGAAAAAATGCCTTCAATTAAAATCCCTAATTACATTTTCCGGAACAACGGGAACAGTAGTTTTACCAAAAAAACAGAGGAATGGGGGCTCGGCAAGGTTTCAGTTTCATCAGGCGCCGCTTATGCCGATCTGAACAATGACGGTGCCCTTGATCTTGTAATCAGCAATATCAATGAACCCGCTTTTATTTATAAGAATAATCTGAATGAACTGAAACCAGACAACCATTATCTTAAAATAAAACTTCTGGCTAAGGGTCAGAATGTAAATGGGATTGGTGCCAAAATAAAACTTTATTGCGGGAATAATCTCTACTACCAGGAAGAAATGCCGGTACGCGGATTTCAATCATCTGTGGACCCTGTTCTATGTTTTGGGTTGGGGGAATCAGAAATAGTGGATTCGGTAGTCGTGACCTGGACCGACGACCATGTTGATAAATTATCACAGGTGAAGTGTAACCAGACAATCCTCATCCGCGAAGGATCGGATCCTACACAGAAAAAGGTTGATCCTTTAATATTGGCAAAGCCTTATTTTTTACCTTCTCATTCCGTTTCTTTTAAACACAGCGAAAATCATTTCGATGATTTTAATATTCAACCATTAATTCCTTCATATCTCTCCCGCCCGGGTCCCTGCATGGCAAAGGCCGATTTAAATCACGACGGACTTGAAGATATTTTTATTGGAGGCGCCATGGGGCAACCGGGAATGATATTTCTCCAAACCCCAGACGGCCGTTTTATGCCAATTTCCGAACCTGCGATAGCAAAGGATTCTTTATACGAAGATGCAGCAGCCATTTTTTTTGATGCTAACGGGGACGGCTATCCGGATCTCTACGTGGCCTCGGGTGGTTATGAACTTAAGCCGGATGATTCCTTATTGCAGGATCGCCTGTACCTGAATGATGGCAAGGGGCATTTCAGGAAGTCAACCAATGGACTGCCTCCGCTGCTGTTCAATAAGAGTTGTGTCAGGGCTGCAGATATCGACCACGATGGCGATCTGGACCTGTTTATCGGGGGAAGAGTGGTTCCGGGAAAATATCCATTACCGCAACCGGATAAAATCCTGCTGAATGACGGCAAGGGGCATTTTACAGATGCCACGGAATCCATTGCACCAATGCTGGATCAGGGGAAGATCGGGATGGTTACCGATGCAGCATGGGTTGACCTGAACCATGATCAGTATCCTGATCTTGTACTGGTGGGAGAGTGGATGCCCATCATGATTTTTATTAATGAAAAGGGAAAACTCGTGGACCATTCAGCAGAGTATATCCATTTTCCTTCTACAGGCTGGTGGAATCGTATTCTGGCAGGCGACTTTGACGGAGACGGAAATACTGACCTCATTATCGGGAACCAGGGTCTGAATAATCAGTTTCATGCAAGTGAAAAAGAACCAGTCACTTTATATTATAAAGATTTTCGGGGTACCGGAAGACCTGATCCTATCCTATGCTATTATATATCTGGTATTTCATATCCTATTTATTCGAAGGATGATTTACTTGATCAATTTCCCTGGCTTAAGAAGAAATTCCTTGCTTATGATCTTTACGCGAAAGCAACAATCCATGATCTGTTTACCGATGAACAATTGAAAGATGCCCATATCCTGAAAGCAGAAATGATGCAAACAGTTTATCTCCATAACAACGGGCATGGAACCTTTGAACTCAACCCACTTCCTATGGAAGTACA
>JANWIY010000020.1 GCA_025449645.1 Chitinophagaceae bacterium
ACCAATCAGGATTGTGAAACTTTTAGTTGTTAATCTAAAATTGTTATAAGACGAAAAATCGGGCCTTCTCCTATTTCAATTGCGGTATCAGAAGGCATTAAGGATACTTTTCGAGAAATGGGGTACCGTATGGAGGAGGAAAGTTAATAGAACTTATTAACCGGGCGCATGCCGGAGCCTTTTTTAAGTTAATGTGTGTGAAGATCGATCCGTTGCAGCATAGTGACCATATCGCAGGTTTCCTGGCACAAAAATTTGTAAGACCATTGTATGATTCCTGCAATGAAAAAGGCTTTTTTGTTTACGTTGCATGCTTTGCCGGGATCTTTGATTGGTCACATGAATTTTCCTGTCAGTATGGCCACAAGATGAATGATTGGGAAGAATTCGAAACAAGCGATAAAAATATCTATAGTGCAGCCAGCCGAAGTGATTTTCTGATTGCCTGAGGGAATGATAAAATGAAACAATTTATTGCCCGGTATAATTACGAACCTGTCTTATTAGAAAATTTTAAAAGGACGTACCAGAACGATTTATGACAAAGTAGGGTTTAGCACTTGAAAGGGGTACGGGTTCGGTCCTGCAGTGGCCGGTTAGGAATGGGTTCCGGCTGATTTGCCGGGACCCTGTTTTTTTAAACAAGAATAAAGTCCAATTAATCATCGGGACCCCAAAGGCCGGTTTAATAAAAAAGTTTCCCCAGGCTGTCCAATTTCCGCATTCTCATGCATTATTGAAGTGTAAATCAAACATTCAATAATAATCAAAGGAAAATGGAACAGAGAATCAATGCTTTTGAAAAAGGTCATGGCGCAATGAAGGCGCTTTATGGCTTAGGGTTGTACCTGGAGAAATCGTCCATTGAACAATCTCTCTTAAATTTAATTTATTTCAGGGTGTCTCAGATCAATGGCTGTGCTTTTTGCCTTGATATGCATTCTAAGGATTTGCGTGCGAGGGGTGAAACCGAACAGCGCCTTTATGGCCTGGATGCCTGGCGCGAAGCACCTTTTTACACTGAACGCGAGCGGTCAGCACTGGGTTGGGCGGAAGCCATTACAAAACTAACGGAAGGCCATGTGCCTGATGAGGTTTATGATGAAGTCCGGACGCAATTTTCTGAACAGGAATCGATTGATCTGACCTTTGCAGCAATAACAATTAACTGCTACAATCGTATTAATATTGCTTTCCGCACAAAGGCGGGAACCTATAAACCCTCTTCCACTTTAGCTAATTAAAATGAAGTTCAACAATAAACCTATTTCAATTCTTGTATTAATTAACGACTAAAACAGAAACAAAATGAAAGAATTCATGTTTTTATTCAGGCAACCAAACGCTGATTTTAGTAAGTTGCCGGCAAGTGAAATGCAGGCCATTGCGAAAAAATGGAAGGACTGGGTAGCGGGTATCGCTGGCCAGGGAAAATTTGTCAGCAATGGATCCCGCCTTGTTCTGGACGGAAAAGTGCTCAAACCTGGTGGAGTCATTACGGACGGTCCTTTCGTTGAAATCAGGGAAATGCTGTTGAGTTTTATGATCGTGAAGGCCGACAGTCTGGATGAAGCAACCACCCTGGCCCATGGCTGTCCGGTGCTTGATGCCGGTGGCAGTGTTGAAATCCGGCCCATCTTTGGTTGAAATCAATATCAGGAAACCTAACCCCGTCTTATCCGGGGTTAGGTTTTGTTATTCATTATGACAAAGGAACAAGAGTCATTAAAGTCAATATTCCAAAAGGAATTTACTAAAATGGTTGCTGTGATCAGCAAGCTCTTTGGACTACAGCATATTGAACTGGCGGAAGACATTGTAAGCGAAACATTTTTGCTTGCCACGGAAACATGGTCAGTTAAAGGCCTTCCCAAAAACCCTACTGCATGGCTTTACACGGTAGCCAAACAAAAAACACTAAATCATTTCAGGCGAAATAAAATCTTAGAAAAAAAGATAATCCCTGAATTGGTTTCAAGACAGGAAAAAAACAATGAAATCCCTGAATTAAATTTTTCAATGCAGAATATTAAAGATAGCCAGCTTCAAATGCTTTTTGCTATCTGTAATCCGGCAATTGCCAGCGAGGCCCAGATAGGGCTGGCATTGCGAATTCTCTGCGGTTTCAGTATTGATGAAATTGCTGAGGCATTTTTGTCCAACAGGGAAACGATCAACAAAAGATTATTCAGGGCAAAAGAAAAGCTTCGGGTTGAAAAGATAAAAATGGAACTGCCCTCTGAAAATGAGATTGTCACCCGGCTGGACAATGTCCTGCATATCATATACCTGCTTTTCAGTGAAGGCTATTATTCGAGAACCAATAGCGATATTCTACGAAAAGACCTGTGTCTGGAGGCATTGCGCCTGGGCCTGATGCTCACAGAATTTGAAATGACTAACCGGCCAAAAACAAATGCCCTGATCGCGCTCATGTGTTTTCATGCTTCCCGTTTCGGCGCAAGAGAGGCTGAGGGAGATTCCATGATTTCTTACGAACAGCAAGACCCATCATACTGGGATATCGCTTTAATAAATCAGGGCTTACATTTTTTGGACCTTTCTGCGGAGGGAGACGAATTGAGTTCCTATCATTTAGAAGCAAGAATTGCTTTCTGGCATTGCATGAAAGAGGAAACAGGGGAAAAATGGGGGGAAATTTTGCAGTTATATAATCAGCTTTTACTGATTAATTATTCTCCGGTCGTTGCGCTTAACAGGACCTATGCATTATACAAGGCAAATGGACAGGAAGCAGCCCTCGTCGAAGCTGAAAAGCTAAAATTGGAAAACGATCATTTCTATTTTGTACTTCTTGCTGAGCTTTATAAAAACCTCGACAATAACAAAGTGGGGGAAAACCTGAAAAAGGCCCATGCTTTGGCCAGGACGGAGGCCGAAAAGAAAAGCATTCAGGCAAAAATTGATGGCCTAAAAACATAGAATAAAATAAGCCTGCAAAACGCATTCTTTATTTACCATTTAAGTTCTTAATTTAGCCTGCGTGAAAGCGATTGTCTTCATAAATTTTTTGCTCATTGGGTTTTTGACCATTCAACCCCTGCTCTCCATGCAGCTTCCTGAAGAAAGCGTATCCTGTTGCCACCATAAAGATTCTTCTGATCATCGCAGCAAACCTAAAGAGAACCAGGATTGCGGAAACAAACCATGCAATCCGTTTATTGCTTGTGCATTTTGCAATTTTTATGTTATGGAAACCGACCAAATTGTTATTTCCAATTTCCCAGGTGATAAACTGAAAACTTTTATCTATAACGACAATCGACTTGCGTTCAATCGTTCCGATTGCTGGCATCCTCCTCAGGTCTGAATTTCTCTTTTGAAAGAAATTATTGTTTAAATTTTTAAAATCAGTAAGATGAAAAAAATAGTTTTTTCACTTCTGGCCATGGCTTTGCTTTCCACTGCTTTAGGCGGGAAAGGGAAGGCGGCCAGCAAGGAAAGCCATAAGAAAACATGTCCTGCGAATTGCCCCCGGACCGGAGATTGCCAGAAAGCGGCAATTTGTCCGATACCAGGTTGTGTTTGCAGTTAATCAGGTTTAATTTCCTGGAACCCACCACTGATGTGGTGGGTTTTTTTGTGTCAATATTCATCTTTGACCAGGAGGACAATGTTCCTTAAGGTAGGTAGTATATAAATTAGAAAGATGCCTTCTTGTTCCCGATCTTTCATTGATATCGTGGCTGCGGTTGGGATACTCCATGAATCGAAATACTTTGTTATCGCTGATTGATTCATTAAGTAATAATTCTGCGTTTTTGTAATGAACGTTATCGTCCCCGGACCCATGAATGAACAATAAGTTTCCTTTCAGATTTTTTGCATATGAAATGGGAGACCGTCAAGGTAATCCTGTTTATTGTCCTGGGGGCAAACCCCCCGTTGCTCCATCCCCAAACGGCGATCCGGCTCGAATCCACATAATGCCACTTGAGTATTTCCCGGGCAGCTGCTGCCTGGTCTGAAATATCCAGGCGGCCCATTCTCCTGTAAACACTTTTACGCCATGCTGCTCCTTTTGGTGCGGGGTACCCCTGTTATCAACGGAAATATAGATATAGCCGTCCCTTGCCATATCTCCGCTATAAACGAAATTGTTTGTTGATCCATAAAAGTCAAGCACCGTTTGGGCAGCAGGGCCGCTATATACATAAAAAACAACAGGATATTTTTTGGAAGAATCAAATTTCTCGGGCATTACCTTCCAGGCATCCATCTCAACACCCCCGGATGTCTTAATCTTAAAAAACTCAATATTGGATTTTGACTTATTTTTTCTATGCAGCAGATCGTTCACACTATTCATGTTATCCAATGCTTTGTGGTCAGCAAGTGTTATCCATTCGAAAATGGGAAAGGTATAATAATTGGGAAAAATATGCCTGGCGTATTTTTGGTTTGGTGAAATTTCATAGTTATGCGTGCCGACCTGATTTGTTGGCGAGACTAAATCGGGCTTTCTTTTACCATCCAGGCGCGTCCGGTATAAATAAGCCTGGGTCGCGTTATCCGGTGAAGCCATGAAATAAACATAACCTTCCTTCTCATCAACGGCAGCTATGCCCATGACGTCATAAGGGCCGGGGTCTGGTGATCGGCCAACCGCTCTACATATAAATTATCTCCACTCACATAGGCGGCCTGCTTGCTATCGGGGGAAAGCTTGGCGAACATGAGCGATGAAACCGGCAGTGATTTACCTAATTGTGAAAAGGAACTATCTTTCATTCGATAGACCCAGTAATCTCCCCTGGTTCTATAACTCCATACTTTTTTGCTGTTGGTGAAAAGCAATATTATCTGATCATTGTTTGAAGCAGCAAGGCTTTGGATCTCCGTAATGCGTTTACCGTCAATCAGGATATTCTGATCCCGGGCAACAACAGTTTCTGTTTTATCGGGCAAAGAAACCCGTATAATCTCTCCATTCTTCATCCGGTAATAAGCATTTCCATCCTGGCGCCACGCGGTGGTTTTTCCAAACTGGGCATTGCTGAATTGAGACGATACCATAAATACCATGCTCATGAGATAAACTTTCAGTGTCCATTGCGCTTCTTTCATATGAGCTTAATTGTTTGAGTCCCGAAGGCAGAAGCCATTCATTATTTTGGGCTTAATTGAATGTAAATACCAGTTCATTCAGGTGAGTTGACAAAAAGATCGACGAACATAAAGAAAATCCCGATCAACAGGTTAAAAACCCCGGGTTGGTCGGATTTACTCTTATTTTCGTCGATTTTTTACATTGGGCATTAATATTTATATTTAATTGCCTTGATTGCGATGCAAAATCTTTTATTGCCTCAATTCCCGCATAAAATTTACCTAAAATGAACAAATTATTCCTTTCTGCAATACTCATCTTTTTCAGTATGATGTCTGGCAAAGCGCAATTTGCGAATACCAGGTGGACGGGCGAAGTGAATTCAGATCAGCCCTTTAACGTTATCTGGGACTTCAAAAATGACACAGTAAAAGTTTATATGCTTCCAGATAGTTCATTACTTGAAACAATGACCTATAAAGTTCAGGATAGCTTACTGGTTATTAAAAAAGTATCCGGGCAAAGTGATTGTGATGATGTCGCAGTGGGTAAGTATAAAATTGATCTTCAGAACGATAAGGTTACTTTTTTTATGGTCGATGATCCCTGTGAGCACAGATCCGCAGGAATAAGTAAAGAGACTTATACATTGATCAAATAATGGCAGGAATTTAACTGCCTGATTATGAATATAAGCAGCCCCGCCAGGAATTCATCCGCAAAGAGGACGAAAACCCAACGCGTGATTTTCATTTTTGCGGCCTTGTTAATGATCTTTGTTGCTTTTCTTCGCTGCTACGAAGTCAGTCATGATTTAAAATGGTTTTACGACGGCGATTTTTACAGGGACATTTCTTATGTGCAGGGTATTTTATATGGTAACTATGGCAAGGATCCGAGTTTTATCGGGGAATACCTGTGGTATAATCCATTGTTGACCATCCTCGAAGCGATTATTGTAAAACTCACCGGGTTACCGATTAATATTGTGCTCATCAGGGCCGGATCGTTTTTGAATTTGCTTTCGCCGCTTTGTTTTTTTGGAATGCTGCTATTCCTTTTTAAAGAAAGGGTGGCCCTTGCGGGTCTGCTCTCTTATTTGTTCCTGGCATCCGGAAATATTCCCTTTTTTTATGCGCCTACTTATTCTCCCTGGATCTATCCAGGAAGCTTTATTCAATTTGCCTTTTACCTGAATATTATTTTTTGCTGGCTCGCATTTTCAACTCAGAAGAACTACTGGTTTGCCATACTCGGAGCGGGCATCGGGTTTGGATTTCTCGGGCACTCGGCGCCGACCATTATTATTATTCTCATGTTAGCGGTTATGCAGCTTGGAAAAATAAAAGAAGCGCTAAAATCAAAACAATCTGCTTTAGTCAGGAAATATTTCTTTCAGGCTTTTATTGTATTCATTCCATTTGTAATTGTAAGTTTTCCGTATTTGTATTATCTCGTCGGTAAATATCATGTACACATTATAAACAGGAAGCCATTCGAATATGTTGATACTATTTTTATATGGAGGAATTTTGGCGCCATGGTCCGGACAAACGCCTCTATTTCATTAATCATTTCTGTGATTGGCTTTGTCTGGTTCTATAGGAAATTCTCCCAGCTCCTGATCCGGAAAATTATTTTTACATGGTTATGGGTATGCCTGATCATGTTTATCTATTCCACCCTGGTCGGCTCTTTAGATGAACACCTGAATATCAAACTTCCCGGAACGGTTCCGTCCTATCATTATTTCTATTACCTGAAGTCCCTGGAATCTGTTTTCTTTGGATTCGGCCTGGTTTTTTTACTGGAGAAACCTATTCAGCGGGTTGCAGATTTTTTAACTACGAGAACAGCAGGCATTAGGTCCTGGATAGCAGGCGCATTTTTTATATTCTGCGTTGGACTATACATGCTCGTATATTACCCGGTTTATAAAACGAGATATGATTTTAACGCTATTCGGGATCAGTCGATCCAGGCTGGTAAGGAGAAGGATAAGATTGAGGTCTATGATTATATCTTGCACCATATTCCTGCAGATAAGGTTTTTTTATGCGAACAGGAAACTTCTATCTTCCCGATAATGCCTACGGCCAGAAAGATGGTTTCCATTGGAATTACCTTTTCAAATCCATTCGTAGATTTTGACAAAAGAGAAAATGACCGTAACAGCATGCTTTCTTTCCTGAAAACCGGAGAACCGGATTCGACCAGGAATTTATTCGGGGGTTATTCGGTTGATTATGTTTTATTAAGGGACAGTGTTCTTAGTGAATACAGGAATTTGCCGTCGGTGCATGCCCAGTTAACTTTTCGAAATAAAAGATACAGCTTGTTTCATATTGAACACTAAGGGTTCATTTGCATTTATCATTCGATCCTCTCTTTTTGATTAATTTTTATGCCGGGATGCGAAGCGGAAAAGCATTTAACTTTCGCGCTTTCCCTTTAAGAGCATATCTACTGCGTGATCAAATGAACCAGCCCTTATTACCTCACCAGTATTCACAAAAAATATTTCATCTGCATTCTTAATGGTGTTTAACCTGTGGGCGATGATTACGCGGGTTGTTTTTGCTGGTAGTTTATTGAGTATATCCTCCAGGATCTTTTCCGTAACAGTATCTATATTGGCTGTCGCTTCGTCCAATATCAGGAGGTCGGGGTTGCGTAAAATGGCCCTCATGAAAGCGATCAGCTGTTTTTGACCCAGGCTGATACTCTCCCCTCCGGAGCTAACCTCTGTTTCCAGGCCGTCCTGAAAAATATCCAGCAGGTTCTGCAGATTGGCTTCTTTAATTACTTCTTCCAATTGCTCATTTGAAAAATCTTTATAATGATCGTTACCATATAGGATATTCTCGCGAATGGTACCCGTAAATAGAAAAGGTTCCTGCAATATGAACCCGATTTTATTCGCGCGCTCTTCGGAGGAATAGGAGCGGATATCTTTTCCGTTCAACGCTACCTGACCTTTTACAGGATCATACAATCTCGCTAATAAGGAAGCGGTTGTGGTTTTACCTCCGCCGGTTGGGCCAACCAGGGCATAGGTTTTACCAGGCTCAAGTTGAAAATTAATATTGTGGAGTATTTCTTTTCCGCCGGGATATCCAAAATGCACATTCCGGAATTCCATTAGATCTTCACTCTTCAGATGGCCATTTGTATTGGTCATCAGAAGATTGGATTCCAGATTTAATATATGCGAAACCCTGTCCCAGCCTGCCATTGCCACCTGAAAGTTAGTCCACAGCGCCGCAACCTGCCGTAAAGGATTATAAAAATTAGTTGCGTAAGCAAGATAGCTCACAAGCAACCCGATAGAAAATTGATGGATGGAAATAAGATAAATGCCAAGTGTTAGAACAATCAGCTGAGCCATACTTGCAAAAAAACCATACACCGGGATAAATACCGTATTTGCAACACCGGCATCAATGGCCTTGGCATAATTTACATTGTTGACCTCTTCGAATCGATTCCTGAAATAGTCCCTCCGGTTAAATGCAATGATCACTTTAAAATTATTCAGGCTTTCCTGTATTTCTGCGCTCAGGGACCCGGTGCTTTTCATACTTAGTGCATTTCTCAACTTTACGAAATGCGATGTAGCCTTGGTAAAAAAGAATATAAGAATCCCTGGAACTAATGTTGCGATACCCAAACGAAAATTAATGGCCAGCAAAAAAATACCGGCCCCCACCATGGTAACAATGGTTCCTATAAATTGCATCAGTGATTGTGAGAAGAACTGGTTTATTTTGTCGGTATCATTATTAACTCTCGAAATCAGATCCCCCGCCTTGTTCTGGTTAAAGAAATCCACCGGCAATTCCTGAAGTTTATTGAAAATGGTATTGCGGAGTTTGAAAAGCATATTTTGTCCAACACCGCCCATGATTTTCGTTTGCTTATAGCTGGCGATAAATGCAAGCATGTACATAAAAAGCAGGAGGCCTGAAAAACTGAGTACCCCGGGATAGTTCTTGCGAACAATGTAAGTATCAATTGTGTAGCCGATAATAAATGGCCCCAGCAGGTTAAGACCTGAATTGGAAAGAATGGCAAAAAGGGCCCACAAAAGATTCTTGCGCTCCTCCTTGATCAGTTGCAACAATTTTTTCAAAGACCGAAAGGTCGAAGATTTTGGCTGCTCACCAGCGATATCATTGAGGTTGTAATTCATAGTTACTGATACTCTGTTGTGAATCGTATATCTGCACGTATTCGGGGCTGGACTTCATCAATTCATGATGCTTTCCTCTTGCAACCAGCTCGCCTTCCATAAGCACAATCACCTGATCAAAATGTTCTACCGATGAAATTTTCTGGGTTACCGAAATAAGCGTGATGCCCGGGTAATTTTCCCTGATATTCTTTAATATTTTCATTTCGGTATTGGTGTCTACGCGTGCAGTAAAATCATCTAACAATAAAATTTTGGGATTGATTGCAAGCGCCCGGGCAAGCATGATCCGCTGTTTCTGTCCCCCGGAGAGACTCGTTCCTCTCTCTGAAACGACCGTATCCATTTTGTTTGGAAGGGAATCAATAAATCCGGATAACTCCGCTGTATCGACCGCCCTCTTAAGCTTTTCATCCGTAACCAGATCGCTAAATGCTATGTTTTCACGGATTGTCATGTTGAACATGATGCTGTCCTGGAAAACGAATCCAACATGCTTGTAAAAATTCTCTTTATTAAAAAGATCGATGCTCTTGCCATCAAATTCAACGGATCCTTCTTCAGGCTTTGTCAATCCGGTGAGGAGATAAAGCAATTGTGTTTTTCCTGCAGCGGTCGGACCGATAACTGCCAGCGTATTCCCTGCATTAACTGAAAAACTGATATTTTTCAGGGCAGCCTTTTGTCCGTATTTCTTCCAAACATGATGAAGTGCAATGTTTCCTTTCAGGGATTCTGTGATCGTGCCCGTGTCCTCAAGTTCCGGCACTTGTAAAACAACTTCAATCCGGCGGTAGCTCGCCGTAGCCTGCGCGATGACATTGCTCATGAAGCCAATAACCAGTATGGGGAATATCAGTAACGAAAGATAACTGTTGAAAGCTGCAAAGTCTCCCAGGCTCATTCCGCTGCTGATTACGAAATGCCCACCGAGTGCGAGTATCGTCAGGGCGCCGAGGTTTGCTGTAAAAATGATAATTGGGATCAGGCCTGCGAATAAACGGATAATACTTAATCCCAGGTTTTTAGCCTCCGTGCTCGCTGCGAGGAATTTTTCATATTCAGGTTGCTGGGAATTTATTACCCGGATAAGTGCAGCGCCGAGAATACTCTCATTTATAACCTTATTCAATCGGTCGATAACTTTCCTGCTGCTCATAAAAAGCGTTCTTACTTTCTTCAATACAAAAAAGAAGGTTCCGCCGATGATAGGAATGATGGCAACGATGGCCAACGCAAGTTTCCAGTTGATCGTAAACAACATGATGCAGGCTCCAATAATAATAATAAGGGAAGAAGCGATGGATACGATGGCCTGAGAAACGAACATCTTGATGGAATCGACATCCGAGGTAAGATTGGTCAATAGCTTGGATGAATTGCTCATTTCAATATAGGCATAATCCTGCGAAGCAATTTTAGAGGCAAGACGCGAGCGTAGATCACGGGCTACACGTTCGGAGGTGTAGGTCTGGACGATATTCTGAAGAAAAGTAAAAATGAAAATGATTAAAGCCGCTGATATGAATTCAATCAACACTGATTTCAACACATAATGTTTTGGATAGGCATCAATACCAAGGGCTATTATTTTAGGCAAAACCAGATTGATTCCATTGCTCATCAATGCAAGAAAGATGAGTAATGCGATCATGCCCCGGTATGGGATAAGCAAACTGAAAACTCCCGGACTTTTCTCATTTGTGGTGACCGCCTCACCAGATTTCTCCGCCATATTCAAATCATTAAACCTGCCACTGGTAAAAATGCCGGAGCAGAAGGGCAAAATTAAGGCAAAGCTGAATATGGTAACGCTTTTAGGAACGTTCTTACAAAGCCTTAGCTCATTCTGATCGCAGGCTGTTTACCGGGTTCGCAACCGCTGCTTTTATTGCCTGGAAGCTCACGGTGAACAATGCAATTCCCATCGCCAATAGACCGGCAGTTGCGAATACCCACCAATGAATGGCCGTCCGGTATTGATAACTTTGCAGCCAGTTATTTAACGCCCACCATGCCACGGGAAAAGAAATAAGACAGGAAAGGCATACGAGGCGTAAAAAATCTTTTGAAAGCAGGGTGGCCAGTCCATAGGCAGTTGCGCCCAATACCTTACGGATGCCGATTTCTTTTATTCGGCGCTCAGCAGTGTATGCAGCTAATCCAAATAATCCCAAACAGGAAATGAATATCGCCAGGCTCGCAAAAACACCGGCCAGCCTTCCGGTTAATGTTTCTGTTTTAAATAATTGGTCGAAATCCTCATCAACGAATTTATATTCTACCGGATAATCCGGGTTATCGGTTTTAATGACCTTTTCAATTTTGGCCAGCGCATCAGGTAAGTCTGCATTCCTCCTGATCCGGATATTCAGATAACGCGTTCCCAGGGGATGTTTATACAATAAAAGTGGCGCACCTGGTTGATACATGGTGTTATATAAAAAGTCCTTTACGATGCCCACGATTTGAAAATTTCCTTTGCCTCCATCCCTGATCACGCCACCCACCCTTCCTTCTTTTCCCATTTGTTTTGCAAACGCTTCATTGATGATCACACTATTGCTGTCCAGTGCAGGAGCGTTGTAAAAATCCCTTCCTGCTGAAAGTTTCATGTCCATGGTGGAAAGAAATTGTGGGCTGACTCCTTCCCAGGTAATCAGGGGATTTGTTGAGGGATCCTTTCCCTGCCAGGAATAATTGTCAGTATTATTCCAGATTTGTAAAACCGGGTAATCGCTCAGTGCGGAATTTTCCACCACGCCTGTCTGCTTCAGGTCATTGTACACAGCGCTAAAATGCTCATCCAATTTTCCCTGGACTTCTATGTATACCAGGTTGTTCTTGTTGTAACCAAGCTGCCTGCTCTTCACGTGCTGTATCTGCTGATAAATAATCACCGTTCCGATAATCAGGACAATGGAAATGGCAAACTGGATAACGACCAGGCTTTGGCGGATAAACCCTGAACCGGCGCCTGACTTCATCTTAATCCCTTTCAGAACAGCGATTGGATTAAATGAGGATAAGTAAAAAGCAGGATAACTTCCTGCAACCAGACCCGTAACAGTGCCAATAGCAATTAGGTAAATGATATGGTAAGGATCGGAGATGTTAACCAGCAATTGTTTTTCGACCAGCAAATTAAATGATGGAAGTACCAGGTATACCAACCCGATGGCAAATATTACGGCTATAAAAGAGGTAACAACCGCCTCGCTGATGAACTGGCCAATTAATCGGGGTATGCCTGCTCCCATCACCTTACGCACGCCAACTTCGCGGGCGCGTTGTTCGGAACGCGCTGTTGAAAGATTCATAAAATTTATGCACGCGATCAACAGGATGATCCAGGCAATGAATGAAAATAATCTTACGTATTGAATCCTTCCTCCATCTTGTTTTCCATCGGTGAAATTGCTATGTAAATTCCAATCGTTCATTGCAAAAAGAAAACAGACTGTAGAATTTCCTTTATGCTTTGTGTCCAGGTAATTGAATAATTTTTGGTTGACCTGCGCCACACCGGAGGAAGGCTGGAGTTCCACAAAAGTATGCGCCCAGTTTGCACTCCAGTCCTGCATCCATGGCATTTTATGGTCCACATTTTCCATCGGAGCCAGCCATTGAAATTGGAAGGTTGAATTCCTGGGCAAATCTTTAAATACGCCGGTGACCACAAAATCCTGCTCATTATTCATCCTTAAAGCCTTTCCGGTGGGATCATTATCTCCAAAAAACTTTTTGGACATCGTTTCATTGATAACTACGGAATGAAGTTGCTGAAAAGCATTTGTTGCCTGTCCGTGTACAAAAGGGAGGTTTAGCATAGAGAATATAGCCGAATCAGCATAGTCCCCCTGCTCATTAATAAACTTATCGCCTAATGAAAACAACTGTGTTCCTGTACCGCTCAGACGAGCAACGTTTTTGATGCCGGGAATATCTTTCCTGAGCACCTCGGCCATAGGACCCGGTGTGGCTAGAAAAGTAGAAATTTTTCCCTGGTAGGTTTGATTCTCATAGATCTGGTATAAGTGGTTCCTCCTACTGAAATTGTGATTGAATGTCAACTCATCCTCAACCCAAAGAAAGATCAGGGAAGCGCAAGCTATGCCGATAGCCAATCCGGCAATATTCAAAATACTGAACGTTCTTTTTTTCAACAGGTTTCTGAGGGCTGTTTTCAAATAATTTTTCAGCATGGTCATTTTATTAAAGTGATAAGGGTTTCCCCTTAGAATAGCCAACTTCCATGTTCTTTGCTCCAACAGAGTGCCAAGTTGGTAAAGAGCTATTAATTAATTATTTATGAATCAAACAAATGGAAGAACTGTACGTTTTTGATACTGGCCTGTTCAATAATGAGAAGTTGCATCCGAGATAAAGTAAATTAAAACAGGAAACACTGAAAGCCAGAGCGGCCAGAATGGGTTGCTGATTGTGGATACTACAGCAGTTGAATAAAAGCAATAAGCATTTTGCTTGCACGTTTAGCTTAATAATATACATTTGGGAAACCCCTTAACTACCCCGCCATGAAACACCTATGCATCTTTGTTTGCCTGTCATTGTTTTGCCTTTCGTTGATTGCCCAGAATAAATATGACCCGGGCTGGCTGGTCAAAAATAACAAAGACACAATTAGGGGGTATATTCTTGAATCCGTGGATGCAGAATTTTCAAAACAAGTCAATTTTAAATCTGACAGTGGAGCCGCCGCGCAGATTTTCCTGCCTGGAGATATTCAATCTTTTGGAATCGGGTCGGCCATATATAAATCGATTTCTTTTCAAAATACCGATCCCGAAAAAATGATTCGGGACGACTGTTTTGCAAAGATGCTGGTAACAGGCAAGTACGATTTATTTGTTTTTACCAGGCGGGATCGTCAGTTTTTTTTGATTAAAAACGATACGAGCACCTATTTTCTTTATAACTCATTGTTTTCGAACAATGGCGAATTGATTACGCAGGGCAATTATACAAACACACTCAATCTGATCAGCATACCTTGTGAAAAATTGGCATCGCGGTATGACAGGGTGGGCTATGGAGAAAAGGAAATGTCAGATTTTGTTCTTGCCCTGAACAAATGCATTTCTCCTGAAACTGCCGTCAATTATTATCAAAAGCCAAAATCGGTTATGCAAATTTTCCTTTATGGAGGGGGCCTTCCGCTCGGAACGCAAAGCCAGGTGACTATAGAGGGATTATTGCGATTTTCACTGCCATCAATAAATAAAAACACTTATTTAAATATTGGTCTTCACTACTCATCTTCTCATACGATCACTTCCAAGGATGATTATTATATTGGTCATTACAATGTAAACGCCACCTACAATATTTACAGTATTCCACTTACTATCCAGTATAACTTAACCAATGGAAGAATCCGGCCCTACTTTTACGGCGGATTAGGTATTGCGTACCTCGATCAGTCAATAATTGGTGAAATTGAAGCCGTTGGCCCGACCACTCCCGTTCAAAAGTTTGGCCTTTCTTTTACTGTCGGTGCCGGTATTGAGGCAAGAATCATCAATCGATTGTTTATCAGGGCCGATTACCGTTATGAATTGGTATTCCAATATCCTTCAATAGGAATTGCATACCAGTTCAAATAAAAGCAGCCAAGTCCATCAGCAACAAAATGCTGCCAGGAGATGATTTGTTAAGTTCATATTGACAACTTTCTATAAACTCTAAGAAGCTGCCGGAAGCTTTAACCGGCTTGAACTACATTTGCATCCAAATGCATCCAGGTTGAAGAATATTTTATTAGTGGACGATGAGAAAAAACTACGCGGCCTGCTGTCCAGGATACTCAGCAAGGAGTCTTTTCATGTAATAGAAGCAGATGACTTCAGGTCTGCCCTGAAAAAGCTTGAGGCCGACCCCGATATAGAGGTGGTTATATGTGACGTAAAACTCCCGGATGGAAACGGGGTAGAGCTAACAAAAAAAATCCGGGATAAATATCCCATGATCGAAGTGATCCTGCTGACCGCTTTCGGCAATATCCAGGATGGCGTCCAAGCCATGAAATTCGGAGCTTTCGATTACCTGATCAAAGGAGATGAAAATGAGAAAATTATTCCGGTTCTGAACCGGGCCCTGGAAAAGACAGCATTCCAGAGAAGGATCAGGGAGCTGGAAAAAAAGCTGGGCAATAAAT
>JANWIY010000021.1 GCA_025449645.1 Chitinophagaceae bacterium
AGGTTGATCCCGTATATGTAACGGAAACAAAGAATGCTTTCGACAGGTATAACCGGGAAACTTTTTATGGAAAGCAATTTGATATCAGTCTACTTACCCTGAACGACAGCATCAGGATAGTGAGGATTAGTGGATTTGAGAATGCCAATGCAGCATTGGATTACCTGGATAAGACTTCCAAAATTGCGGGCAGGGAAATTCTGCCCTGGCTGCCGGCAAATAAGTATTCATTTATCATTATTAGTGATCAGAATCTGGAAACGCTGGAAGCAAATAAAGATATTCAAACTTATAGAAAATTTTTATCAGTATATTTTCCCGGCGCATTTCCGGCCGCAAAATGACCAGGGGATACCCTGATCAGGTTGAATAATATAAATATTTATATGCGAAAGACGAACCCCATTTTCTGGAAAGTTTTTTTTGGAGGCCTTGCAGCCTTCATCATTTTATTGATGCTTATCAATTGGGGAATATTCGGTTCCCTTCCTTCACTTAAAGAACTTGAGAATCCTTCCATCATGCTGGCATCTGAAGTTTATGCTGACGATGGTACCCTGATGGGTAAGTACTACAAGGACAAAAGCAATCGCAGCAATGTGGAATACCGCGATATATCCAAAAATGCAATCAATGCATTGCTGGCAACTGAAGATAAACGATTTTATGAGCATTCCGGGATAGACGGGATGGCTGTTTTGCGTGCAGTTGTAAAGCTTGGGCGGGACGGGGGCGGGAGCACGATTACACAACAACTGGCCAAATATATGCTTGGTCAGGGATCCAAGAATATGGCCCGGCGCGGGATCGAAAAACTGAAAGAGTGGATTACGGCTGTACGTCTCGAAAGAAATTTTACCAAGGAAGAGATCCTTGCGCTTTATTTGAATGCGGTTCCTTTCGGCGACAATGTGTATGGCATAAGAAATGCTTCACGTACTTTCTTTCAGAAAGAACCCGATCAGCTGAGCGTGGATGAAGCTGCCATGCTGATCGGTATGCTGAGCGGAAACACTTTATACAATCCAAGAAAAAATCCGAAAGCGGCCATTGAACGCCGCAATACGGTCATCAACCGGATGGTTGAAAGCAATTACCTTACTGAAGCGGAAGGAAGGAAATACAAGCTGATCCCCATTGATATGTCCAATTATAAGAAGCTGGACGAAAACAATGGGCTCGCCCCTTATTTCCGCGACGTGATCCGCGATGAGCTCAAGAAGTGGTGCAAGGATCATAAAAATCCGGCCACGGGTGAGCCCTTTGATTTATACGAAGACGGATTGAAAATTTTCACGACTATAAATCCCAGAATGCAGATATATGCCGATGAAGCCGTCGCCAAGCAAATGCCCGCATTGCAAAAAGTATTGAATGCACAAGCTTCCCTGCGGAAGGGAATTGTATGGAAAGACCATCAGAATATTCTGGAATCCCTGATACGCAACAGTGACCGGTGGCAGTCAATGGAGGACGACGGAATTCCTGATTCGGAAATTCGCAAAAGCTTTGATCAGCCGGTTCAGATGAAAGTGTTTGCATGGAACACGCAACGTGAGAAAGATACTTTGATGTCGCCGCTGGATTCCATAAAATATAACCGGGAAATGCTGCAGACCGGATTCCTGGCCATGGATCCCATGAGTGGGGCGGTAAAAGCCTGGGTTGGCGGCATTGATTTTAAGACCTATAAATTCGATCACGTCAATATCAACACCAAGCGGCAGGTGGGATCTTCCATCAAGCCCCTGCTCTATTCAGATGCGATCGAAGACGCAGGTTTTACTCCGGAGACGCCGGTGCAAAACGAAGCTCAGTATTTCGATGGGTTCGGATTGGTTCCTGCCAAGGGTCTTTGCGAAGGACATGGAGATACGGTCACTATGGCCACCGCCCTCGCTTATTCGCTGAACTGTGCCTCTGCCTACATTATGAAGCAGGTGACACCAAAACGCTTTGTGGATTTTCTAAAGAATATCAATATTAAATCCAAGCTTGAACCCTACCCCTCAATCTGTTTGGGCGCCGTCGAAATCTCACTTTATGAAATGCTTTGGGGATATACCATGTTTCCCTCCGGTGGCTTCAGCACCAAACCGTATTATATTTCCCGCATCGAAGACAAGAACGGAAACGTATTAGCCAGGTTTGATACGGAAAGAAAAGAAGTCATCAGCCAGAATACGGCCTATACGATGTGCCGAATGATGCAGGGGACAGTAGATATCGGAACAGCGGCCGGATTGCGGGACCGACTGGGCATTTCAGAAATGGGCGGCAAAACGGGCACAACGCAAAACAACACGGATGCCTGGTTTATGGGATATACTCCGCAACTGCTCGCAGGAGTCTGGATCGGATGCGATGACAACTTTATCCGCCTCGATGGAAACCTCGGTCAGGGTGGCCATGCTGCGAGACCTATCTGGGAATATTTTATGGCCAAAACCCTTGCGGATAAAGATTTAGGGCTATCCAGGAAATCCAAATTCGTTCAACCGGAGAATATGAAGAATGATATGATGTACGATTATATGAATATCATTGATAAAACGCCTCCTCCGGGCGCCGAAGGGGAAAACCAGGGCAATGGCAATGCAAATCAGTATCTGGATACGAGCTCGCCACGCGTTCCCATCGATTCCAAATTATCCAATGATGAACAGAATGTGTTGAGAGAAGCCAACGCCTCCCTGAAACAGGATCCCTCAAAAACAAATCCTAAGCCAGAGGGAAAAAAGAAGAAGGGATTTTTTGGCCGGCTCTTCGGCGGGAAAGATAAGTAAATAGACAAAGGAAAGTTGACTGAGGACACGTGCTGATATTTACGCAGGGAGGTAAACGTCAAATCGGGCACCGGCGCCTATTTCCCCGAAAGCCTTCAACCGGCCTCCATGGTTTTCAACGATCTTCTTGCAAATAGCCAGACCGATTCCTGTTCCTGGAGAGACCATCCCATCGTGCACGCGCTGAAAGAGTTCAAAAATCTTATCGGCATAACGTGGTTCAAATCCAATGCCGTTATCTATGAAAGAGAGTTTATGAAATTGAGTTTCAGGGGAAGCATCCAGGCCTGGCAGGTGGCCCGCTTCCATATCCTGCACACGGATCTGAAGCCTGAGCCTCCGTTCGGGATGCTGATATTTCATTGCATTTCCAATCAGATTATCCAGCAACTGACGGAATTGAAAAGGAATGCCCTTGATGACTGGTAGCTGGTCTTTTTCAACTACTGCCTGCTTTTCATCCAGGATGTCTTTATGCAAAAAAAGTATTTCTTCCACCAGTTCATTCAGGTCTATCTGCTCAAATGCGTGCATTCCAAGGGTAGCCTTCGAATAATCCAGCAGGTTATCAATCAAATCGCCCATCCGCTTAGCCGCATGAACTGACCGGAGCAGAAAGCCTTTTTCTTTTTCCCCCAAACTTTCTCCGCAACTATCCAGGATGCTGGAATTATAAAACATGATCTTCCGGAGGGGTTCCTTCATATCGTGGGAAGCAGCATAGGCAAACTGCTCCAGCTGGGCATTATAAAGTAATAATTTCTGGTTGGCTTCCTGCAGATCATTTGTGCGAAGCACCACTTCCCTTTCCAGTGAGATAGTAAAATATTTAAGTCTTTCTTCACTCTCCCTCAACGCAATCTCCACACTTTTTAACGCAGTAATGTCCACAAGCATATTGACTGCACCTGTCAATTTCCCGGCTTCGTCGAAAATAGGTTGTGGATAAGGAAGCACATTCCTGAATGAACCGTCTGGCCTTACAACAACAATCTCTTCTCCGAAAACTTCGCGCCCCTCTTTTAAACAAACGGCCATGGGGCAGTTATCCAGAGGCATAAGACTGCCATCATTCCTTTTTATCCTCCAGGAACCACACCATAAATCCTTCCCGAGAACGGGAATCCTGCCCCACAATGCCACCGCGGCGTCATTGTAAAAGGTAATAAATCCATCTTCGTTGCAGGTGTATAACGCTGCAGGCAACTTTTTTAACAGGTCAGCTTCCTTAGAATATCTGCTGCCTGCTTCGCGAATTTCAGAACCAAACGATTGATTAGAAAGGATCTCGTGCATGGATTAACCTCCGGAGTAAAGTTAATCATTTTCTTTCCATGAAGGCTCCCGCTTATGGTGCAGGAATAAAAAAGGAGGCACAAGAAGAGCCTCCCTGGTTGCGAAGGGAGGGTTCGAACCTCCGACCTTCGGGTTATGAGCCCGACGAGCTACCGCTGCTCTACTTCGCGATGTGGAGGGCAAATTTACGTACGCCCCGGGTAGGATCCAAAGTTATTTTGCCGTAGAAGCAGGGGTGATTCAACGGAGCATCGGGGTAGTTGACCATTAACGGTGGACCGCTTGGTTTTCTGAAAGTTTCAGATCATCTCGCGCTCGAGTACGGGATTTTTTGAAAGGCGCCTTGCGGCAAATTCTTTCGCAGCCCTGATAAAATGAACAAAAATGGCCTGGGGGTTTTCCACGGTGCTTTTGAGTTCGGGGTGATATTGTACACCGATAAAAAACGGGTGATCGGGTATTTCAATGATTTCTACCAAGCCGCTTTCCGGATTTTTTCCGCTGGCGATCATCCCTGCCTGTTCGAATTGCTGAAGGTATTCATTGTTGAATTCGTAGCGATGCCGATGCCTTTCTGTAATCATGGATCTGCCATAGATCCGGCTCGCCAGGGAACCATCATTGATTTCGCAGGAATAAGCACCGAGGCGCATCGTGCCGCCCTTTACAGTAATTTTTTTCTGATGTTCCATCAGGTCTATCACCGGTACCGAAGTTTCCGGCTGCATTTCTGTGGAATGTGCATCAGAAAGACCCAGCACATTCCGTGCAAATTCAATTACAGCCATTTGCATGCCCAAACAAATACCAAAAAACGGCAGTTGTTTTTCCCTCGCGTATTTCACAGCAGTGATCTTGCCTTCCATGCCGCGATGACCAAAGCCTGGTGCCACCAGGAGACCGTCTACATTCCCCAGTTTTTCTGCAACATTTTCCGGCGTAATGGATTCGCTGTGCACATTCATGATCTGGACTTTGCATTCATTCATGGCTCCCGCATGTACAAAAGATTCCAGGATGGATTTATAGGCGTCCTGCAATTCAATATATTTCCCAATCAGTCCAATCGTCACTTTCGACTTCGGATGTTTCAGCTTCTCCAGGAATATTTTCCACTTGCTGAGTTCAGCCTCCTGGTAATGCGTTATGTTCAGCTTCTTCAAACAGATCAGGTCAAGCTTTTCCCTCATCATTGTGATCGGCACCTCATAGATAGTGGCCGCATCGGCGGCCTCTATAACCGCTTCAATCTTAACATTACAAAACAGGGCGATTTTTTTGCGGATTTCGGGAGAAAGCGGTTCTTCGGTACGGCAGACGATGACATCCGGATTCACTCCTTCCTGGCTAAGCAGTTTCACACTGTGCTGGGTTGGTTTTGTTTTTAATTCCTTGGCTGCTTTCAGATAGGGTATCAGGGTCAGGTGGATAATTACACAATCTTCTTCCGCCATTTCCCATTGAAGCTGCCGGACTGCTTCAATAAAAGGCAACGATTCAATATCACCCACCGTTCCACCCAGCTCTGTAATAATAACATCAAAATCATTACGCTGCCCAAGCAAAAGCATCCTTCTTTTTATTTCGTCGGTGATATGGGGAACCACCTGAACGGTTTTTCCCAGATAAGCGCCTTCTCTTTCCTTGTTAATGACCGTTTGATATATCTTCCCCGTGGTAACGTTATTTGCCTGAGACGTAAAAATGTTGAGGAACCGCTCATAATGACCCAGGTCGAGATCGGTTTCAGCACCGTCTTCTGTTACAAAACACTCTCCGTGTTCATAAGGATTCAAAGTGCCGGGATCAACATTGATATAAGGGTCAAATTTTTGAATAGTTACCCGAAGGCCACGTGCCTGTAATAATTTGGCCAGGGAAGCCGAAATTATGCCCTTACCCAATGAAGAGGTAACCCCTCCCGTAACAAAAATAAATTTGGCCATAATCTGTAATTAAGACACAAGAAAACCCAATAAATGAATTGATATGACCTGTTGAATGACGAGTGCAAAACAGTATCCAGAAGGTCATGCAAACCTACACCAATTTTTTGATTCGTGAAAAAGCTTACGCACACATTGTGGATAAATGGGGGAAGAAATGCAGCCGGATTAGGAATGGAAACTTATTTCAATATATTGACGAAGAAATACTCCGGGTTCGATTTGAAACTCAAGGCTGATTTGGAGATATTCACAGCGCTTTTACTAATCCTGACGAGCGCATTTCCAGGCAGGATATTTTCACTCTGCCTTATTTTGTAAACGTGAAATAAAATGACGATCAGGATCTCGGCGGCTAATATGACGCCACTCTGGTTCTTTTTCATGGGTTTGGGATCTTAACAATTCAAGCTGCACACTATAACGGCTCTCTTCTTATAAACGGTAAAGTTCTATCAATATTTCATGAAATGCAAGAGCCGGCACAAGAAACCAGGCCCAAAATATAAGTTGTTGATAATCAGGTCAGGCTGAATCCTGTGCTATTTTGTCATAGCTGGCTACCAATCCTTTAATAAGGGAAGAACTGAATCCCCTGTGTTCCATTTCATTCAAACCCGCAATTGTGCATCCCTTTGGAGTAGTTACTTTGTCAATTTCCTGCTCGGGATGGGTTTGCTTCTTTAAGAGCAATTCTGCCGCCCCTTTTACGGTTTGTGCTGCGATCAGGCTCGCCGTAACGGCATCAAATCCGATTTCAATTCCCCCCTGGATATTGGCCCGGATATAGCGCATTGCAAATGCAGTACCGCATGCACCAAGCACGGTAGCTGCATCCATTAGCTTTTCATCAATTTTCACCGTGCTCCCGAGCTGGTTAAAAATATCTGAAACTTCCTGGAACTGTTCCGGACTCGCATCCCTGGTCGCCAGGCATGTCATGCTTTCCCTTATCGAGATGGCGGTGTTTGGCATCGCCCGAACAATGGGAATCTCGTGGCCTGTCAGGTTGGCCAGTTGCTGAATCCCGACTCCGGTCACTACCGATACCAGTACATGCCTGCCTTTTTTAAAGCTGCCCTTCAGCTTTGTTAGTACATCATCAACCTGAAATGGCTTAACTGCCAGGATGATCAGGCCGGCATAGTTCAATGCATCCGCATTATTACTGCTCACCATTACGCCCTTTCTTTCCAAAGCATGGAGCTGATCAATCGACCGGCGCGTAATAAGAATATGTCCGGCGGTGACAAACCCGCTTTGAATCAGGCCTTCTGTAATGGCCATCCCCAGGTTGCCACCACCAATGATTCCGATCTTGCTTACCATAGTGTTAGTAAAAGTTATTGGGTAAAAGGTAATTTTTTACGTAATCTGAAATACCCTCTTCCAGCGTGCAGAATGGTTCTTCATATCCTGCATTCCGGAGTTTTTGCATTTCCGCTTCTGTAAAATACTGATACTTATCCCGGATATCCTGCGGCATAT
>JANWIY010000022.1 GCA_025449645.1 Chitinophagaceae bacterium
TGAGATCTATTTTCTGTTATACAACTGCACATCCACAATTTTGCCTTCCATTTCCTTTACGCTTAGCAATTTTTGGCTGAAATTTCTGTCCGTAATGCAGATGAAATCATGGTCCTTGAAAATGGCGAAATCATTGAAAGGGGTAATCATCCAGATTTATTGAAACAAAAAGGCAGGTATTGCGGATGCCTTGCCATCACAAAAGGCGCCTTGAATTCCGTACTGGAAATATGCGGTATGGCTGAGACAGAAAAAGGAGAATTTATTCTCTTAGCCAAATAAGATGGATTTGAAGCGGAGAGAATCGGCACGTTAGGCTTAACGTGTCTCATGCCCCCTGAAAATGTGTGAATAATGTAATCCTTTATCAGAATTGTGTAACATTTGACTTGGATAAATGGGTATACTTGCCTAAATTAAAATCAATTTTTGCTCTAATCTCCTGCCGGCATGATAATAATCAGGTTCTCTTTTGATTTGTGTCATCCATTTTGCTTTTATTTCCTGATAGCTTTAGGAGGATGTAATTTTTCTTTAACCAGGTTTAAATTTCATATAACATGAAAGAAAGATACATTTATCGGTACTCTTTCAATTTACCCGCCTTATTCTTTACCGTCGCTCTCCTGGGATTAAACTTATTTTTTTTCTGGTCTTTTGGACAACAGACTCCATGGACTTCCCCCACCGTTGCCAACGGAGTGAAGAATCCTCTGGCTGGTGACAAAAGTGGATTGGCTGAAGCAAGAACAATGTATGTTGCAAATTGCGGCCCCTGCCATGGAGAAAAGGGCAAAGGAGATGGTCCCGCAGCACCAGGTCTAAACCCAAAGCCTGCCGATCATACTTCTGCTGCTGTACAAAGTGAATCGGATGGTTCTCTTTTTTGGAAACTCTCAGAAGGCCGAAATCCAATGCCTGGCTACAAGAAAATATTTACCGATCAGCAAAGATGGGCGTTGATCAATTACATCCGCACGCTGGCAAAATACTCCAAAAAGAAATAATACTGCTTATAAATAATTATGAAGAACCCCAAATACGGATTTTATGAGATCAGAAAGATTACTAATTCAAACCATGGTTTTTACTTTAGGATTCTCAATATCAGCAAATATAGTCAAGGCACAACAGCCATCAGTTGATTCTGCCCTCATGGACAGAGTGTCTACTCTCGAGCAACAGATAGCCGATCAGAAGCCTGGTGAAAGCCATTTTATGGTGGTAGGGCTTGCCACTTTCGGTTTTGTACAGAGCAAAACTACTTATACTCCCTTCGGCGGACCCAGTCAATCGGTAAAAACAAATAGTCTGGGCGATGCAGACCGTTATGAACTCAGTCCGATGTTGTTGTGGAGACATGGCACAAAATTCCTTGTTGAATTCGAGCCATCTTTTGACGGTAATTCCCTGGGAGTAAACTGGGCGAATATCACCTATTTTGCTGCTCCGGGACTAGCCATTCATGCTGGATATTTTGTTTTGCCTTTTGGAATTTACAACAAACGATTGGCCGCAGGGTGGATAGATAAAGTGGCATCTGATCCTGTTGGTGTGGATTTGCCGGGTACTGATTTTGGGATTGGAGTGAGCGGTGGCATGCCCTTAGGAAATATGAAATGGAGTTATGACCTGAGCCTGACAAACGGACTACAGCTCTTACCGGATGGTGAAATACAAAATGCAGGTATAGTAGATAACAATAGAAACAAAACGGTTACCGGGAGATTTGCACTCCTCCCATTTTCCAATTCATCTCTTGAGATTGGCTTATCCGGCTTATACGGTTGCGTGGCTGACGCGGGTTCTAATTATAATAATGCAAAGACTACCATGTACGGGCTCGACCTGAGTTATGTAAAGACATTTAAGCCCATTCTAATCAATTTGAAAGGGCAATACAGCAGGATAAATGTTAACGGTCAGAATTATATAAAACCTACCGATTCTTCGGCCTATACTTTCGATAATAAGACAACTTCCGCATTTGCACAAATATCCATCAGACCGGTAACGGCTGGGAATAAAATATTGAAAAACCTCGAATTGGCATTCCGATACGTCAATTTTACCACACCCGGTAATTCTCTTTGGGGTCAAAATTATGATGAAGAGGATATCGGACTTGACTATTGGCTAACCTGGAGGACTGTTATTAAGTTTACCTATGCCAAAACCCATTCTTTTAGCACGGCTAATGTTTCTGCCGGCGGCGTCGGAGGTGTTACAGATACCAGTAATATTTATTTGCAATTTTCAATTCAGTTTTAATTAATATATTGTATGAAAACGTTTAACAGTAGAAAAATGTCGTGGGTAATGATATTTGGACTTGGAACTTTACTAGTTAGTATAATGAACAGTTGTGTGGAAAGCAAAAAGGTGGCTGCCAAAAGCGGTCCGCAACTTTGGGCGGAAAATTGCCAAAGATGTCACAATACACCCTCACCTAATTCTTTTTCTCATGAACAATGGGTAACAATTGGCATGCATATGCAAACGAGAGCTCAGCTTACTGACAAGGAAAGAGACAAAATAGTTGCGTTTTTAACTCAGTAAAAATCGATTATATTTTATACCCAATAAATATCAGGAATATGAAACGTTTTTTTATATATATAATAACGGGTAGCATAACCTTTTTAGCCATACGATGCGGATCAAAACCTCAAGCACCCAATAATAGTGATTCTACTCTGGCAGACAGTAATCATATGAAAACAAAGACCGATACCGTTCTTGTTCTTGCGGGTATTAATTCCAAAGGTGTAGGACGCTTTCAGAATATCCAACTAACGCATCCCCTCGATGAAAAAATGGTGGCGAGTGGGAAAGCAATTTACCAGTCAAAATGTTTTGCTTGTCATAAACTCAATAAAGAAATGCTGGTTGGACCCGGATGGACAGACGTCACAGACAGAAGAACTCCGGAATGGATTATGAACTGGGTCACCAATACAAAGGTCATGTTAGATAAGGACCTGGAAGCACAGGCAGATATGGCAATCTGTTTAATACGAATGCCCAATCAGGACCTTACGGATAAACAAGCAAGGGACGTTTTAGAATTCATGCGCAAAAACGATGGCAAAAAATGAGGAGATAATGAATATTGTTACCAGTCCTTGTATTTTTGACAGCGCATTATTTGTAAGCCATTTTGTTAACTTTATCGCCTGCTTGCCCATTATCTTTTAAAATCTCATTCGTTCTTTCCAGGGCTTTTTCAAAAGTAGGGGTAACATTAGCCTTTCCTATTTGAAATAACAAGCGCGCTCTGTTTAGTTCGTCCATTACCTGGTCACTGATTACTTCAGCAAGGATCAATTTACTACCTCTTCTTTTAATCTCTGCATTTACATCCTTCAAAATCCGGATACCCGTGGCATCAATTATCGGCACGTTCCTCATCCGGATAATAAGTATCGTTGCCGGATTTTCAATCGTTTTCATCGTATCCTTAAATTTGTATGCCGCGCCAAAAAACAGCGGCCCGCTTATTTCAAATACATCAACTCCTCTCGGCAAACCATCAAGGATGGGCGCATCTTCCTTATTATCATCTGGCGATAGGCTGGTTTGAAGTACGGAACTGGCCTTCATCATTTTCCGCATGAATAAAAAAGCCGCCAGGATCATTCCTATTTCAATGGCCACGGTCAGGTCTATTAAAACAGTTAGAAGGAAAGTGGACAGCAACACAGCCGAATCACTTTTGGATCCTTTGCATACAGAAAGGAAACTTTGTGCTTCACTCATATGCCATGCAACGACTACCAGGATGCCCGCCAGTGTAGCCATCGGGATAAGTGCTGCCCATTTTCCTACAAAAAACATAATGAGCAGCAACGTCAATGCATGGATGATGCCCGCAACCGGCGTCCGTCCGCCATTTTTAATATTGGTTGCAGTGCGGGCGATGGCCCCGGTTGCAGGAATGCCGCCAAATATAGAAGAGCAGATATTAGCCACACCCTGAGCAATAAGCTCCGTGTTTGAACGATGATTGCCTCCGGTCATTCCATCGGCCACAACAGCAGACAATAAAGATTCTATGCTTCCGAGCATGGCAATCGTAAATGCCGGTCTGATAAGCTGTTGCAAAGTGGCAAAGCTCACTCCTGGAATGACCGGCCTGGGTAATGACGAAGGAATTGCTCCGAAACGGCTGCCTATTGTTTCGACCGGAATATTAAAGAAATGAACTGCAAACGTGGTCAGGATAATCGCAATCAATGAGCCCGGGACCTTGTGCGTTACGCGCGGCCATATCAATATGGCAACCAGGGTAAAACCTCCTATGATCAGCGCATAAAGATTTATGGAAGAAATCTGATGTCCGTATGCTATCCATTTACTGATAAAATCAGCCGGAACATTTCCCATTTTTAGTCCTAAAAAATCCTTGACCTGGGAAGAAAAAATGATCACTGCTATCCCCGAAGTAAAACCGACAATCAGAGGATAAGGGATAAATTTAATTATATTGCCCAGCCGGACAAGGCCCATTATGATGAGCAGCAGACCAGCAATAAAAGTAGCAATTATTAAACCTTTGACGCCAAATTGCTGGACTATTCCGTAAACCACAACGATAAATGCGCCTGTCGGACCTCCGATCTGCACACGGCTGCCTCCAAGCGCGGATATGATAAATCCGGCAATAATTGCCGTAAAAAGACCTTTTTCAGGGGAAACCCCGGAAGCGATGGCGAATGCGATTGCAAGAGGCAAGGCTACAACACCAACGATCACACCGGCTAAAGCGTCCTTATAAAATTGCGATCTACTGTAATTTTTAAGGGTATCAATAATTTTAGGTTTAAATATCATTACCTGTTTACCTTTTAATATTCATTGGATGCAAAATGTGACCGCCTATAATTTCAGAATTATCCTTAAACCTACGATCTACAAAATAGTTTTGTTATGGCGGGAATCAGCAAGAAAACTGATATTTATCATCTTTTAGCAAGGCTATCGTTTTAAAATTAAACTAATCAGGGAAAACCAGGGGAATTGCGGGAAAGATCCGATCCTATTTTCTATTGTACAACTGCACATCCACGATATTACCTTCCATTTCCTTTACGCTCAGCAGTTTCTGCCTGAAATTTCCGGGCTGATTCTTCTCTAAAAAAACATGAAATTTGACTGAGGACATGCCGGTAGTGAGAAATGTTCTTTTATTTATAGCATTCTGACGAACCTTAAATGTTTTTCCAACCGTACCGTGCATCTTAAAATCAGCCAGCAGTTGGTGAAGCTTTAACCTTGTCTTCTTGCCGGCGTCCAGTTTTTTTCCCCGTTGAAGATGATTCACAAAACCCTGAATCGCGATTCCCTTCGAGAGCAGGTACCTGCGTCTTTCCTTTCGGGAGGAATCAACAAAGACCTTTTTGCTTTTGCTTTTGATTCCAACGGATTTTTTCATCTGATCCGATTTTCCTGTCACAATCTGCAGAGAAGGGTCACCCAATAAATTAAACTGACTGAGCGTCTTCAGGTCGAATGGAGATAAGTCCGGGCCATGATTGAAAATATACTTTTGTCTTGCTTCGAGCAAAGCCCTTCCTGTAGATGCGCCGCCCAGAATATTCATCATAAAATACTGGGTCATGAGATCGGCCTGATTATTTATTGTGGAAGGACCATAGGCAGCGGTGGTGCTCCCCAGCAAAGCAATTGCCCCATTTTTGAAATATGCATTGCAGATAGGCATGGAATGAGGCAGTTTGTCTGCCGCGGGCCGGTAAAGCTCGGCGCCATAACAGCATTCGGCAGCCACAATGGTATTTTTTTTAACCTTTCCGGACAGTTTGGTTGAGGTCATCGCCTTGGGAAAGCTTTCTCCAATCTGGCCATACCAATAGGGCTCGGATTCCGCTCCATGACAATTGAAAAAATGACTCAATGGTTTGAGTTGGGACGCTTTCCAATGATCCTTCCCGGGAGGTACCAGGTTCACCCTGGCGCTCGAATAAATAGCTTTTACACTTTCATCAGTTGATCGCCTCCAAAGTGGAACACTCACAGCAAAATAAGATTCATATATTTTCTTTGGTTTGGGGGAGAAGGCGATAATATTATTTATTGAATTTGTAACCAGATCCAGATCTGCGATCCCGTTAATATCGGCCAGCCTTCCGACCACACGGACGGGGGAAAGAAACGAATTGGGGTCGGAACTGTAAGGACTGTTACATGCGTAAGGCAGATCACTCGGCACCCAGCGGTCATCCGTAGGGTCTCCCCGATAAACAGGATTATATAGTAGTTGTTGGGGGATAACATCAACGGCTCCTAAAATCAATATATAATCCGGATTAAAGTGGTGGTAAAGTGCATCTATGCAGTTCTTATAATCTTTTTTTGTAGATTTTCCCGGCACGATCGTCCTGATTCTTAATGAAGATAATTGTGTTTTGTCATCCAGGAAAATGAGGGATGAATTCAATCCCTTTCCTTTATCCGAGGCAATCAGCTTGTTGATCAGGGACAGAACCGTTGGATATTCCCTGCCGTATTTCTTACTTAAGACCGATTCAACGGTCAGGATCAGCTTGTCGGTGATTGGCATGATTGTAATTTTGATTGCGAAATAAAATTCATAATTTAATCCGGGGGATCGGAAATAATCCGGGCGTAATGATAAGGTTGGAGAAAACTTCTGTTTCGGGAACCGACCGAAGTTAGAAAGTATTTTTTATTAATCCGGCTAGAGGTAAACCTTTATAATATTGGGCGGTTAAAGCTTTGATATTAAAATTATGTATCGGTTTTCCACAGAATTCCAACTATTTATTTTAGATTCACTCAACGCTTTTTGGATCATTCCTCTCTCATGGAAAGTATCCGGATTATCTCTCATAATTTTTTACTCCAAACCCGAATGAGGATTTAGAAATTTATTAAAATAAAATATGCCTTTCGTTGCATTTATCCGGCAGTACTTCCTTTACCTCTTGTATTTTTTACTGGCCGCCAATCTGATTGTTATCAATAAAATGCATGAGCACGATGAAATGCTCAAAAGCAAATGGTCGCCTTATGGAATTGTCAGCCTGGAACTCAGCTTCAGCCAGCCGCAGCAGGATTCCATCCTAAGAACCTGGGACAGCACATACAAGGGGTTTATTTTTTTTGGATCCGGTTGTACAGAGTTCAGGAGAACGATTAGCGCCATCCAGGTTGCCCACAGGCAAAATAACAAGGATTATTATTTTATCTTTTTCTATATCTCCCTTTTCTTTGTGCTATTTGTCAAATTGTATCCGGAGGACTGGCCGGCCCTTGGATTGAATGCCGGAATTGACCTGATCTTTATTGCCGGGCTGCTTGACGCTGCCGGAGACTTTTTCATTGCGCGTGCTTTGCACGACCACCAGGTAGCAGCCTGGCAGATCTGGCTTCCCTCCGCGATCAAATGGGTCCTTCTTATTATCATTAGTATTTTCCTGGTTGTACAGATGTTCCGGCAAGGCTGGATCCTTACCTTACTTCAGAAAATATCATTTTACGTGGCCGGTACAGCAAGACTAATTTTCGATTTCCGCATCGTAGTGCTGGGGCTCGCGGTACTTTTTCTCGCACTCTGGGCCGTCGACCAGGGGAGGGACCTGATGCTGATCATCAACAGCCACAAAACGGGCCCCATTGCTTTTCTGATTGCAATAAGTGTTCTTGCAGTATTAAATTGGTATTTACCTAAGCTGTATATTATAGAGACCGGTTCCAGGATTTCAGCTTTTGATTTTGTCAGGGGCAGATGGAGCGTTGACTCTATCCCGCGCATTAAAAATTCCCTTGACGGAGCAAGGCTGATGGGTACCCTGACCTTCCTGATCCCGGCGGTATGTATGCTGAACGCAATGCGAATCTTCGGCATTCCTTATCTGCTCGATGATATCCATCCTTTGATCCTGTTGGCGATCACGCTTGGATTTTATCAGATTGCCCTGGTAGAAGAATGGATTAGCAATATATTCTCACCCAAGGGCATTGTAAACAAGGCAAGGTTTTTCCTGCTCATCGGAGCCATCTTTGTTTTCATCATATCACTAGGTTTTTTCCAGGAGAATGTGCAACCGGATTTTTTGGCCATGCTCGCGCTGGATTTGTTCCTATTGTCCTTTGCCTTTCTCGTTTTCGCAACGATCAGAACATGTGACTGGGGGAATCTTCAGCCGCGTATCCGCAATATGACTCCATTTGTAATTCTGCCGGGCATGTTATTACTCTTCATTTTCCTTCTGGCGAATATTAGCCCGGAACTGTTTTTCTTTAATGAAAAGCGCAGGCTGCTTACGCTTCCCTTAATCATCTGCGCGATTTGTTTTTACAGTATCCTTTTTACCTATCTTTTGCTGGCTGGCCGCATGTGGAATATCCGGATCATAACCTTTTTTATCATTGCAGGACTGGTAATTTCCAGCGTATTAAAAAACTCTTACCATCAGGTCAGGATGATTGAGACCCGGAATGATTATCCTTCCACTGATTCCCTGCATCAATATATTGCTTCCTGGCTGATGAAACGCAGGGCAGAAATCGACTCTTTTAATTTACATACGAATGATTCCTTCCCAGTTTTTATCGTAAATGCTTATGGAGGCGGCATCCGGGCCGCGGCCTGGACTACTATGCTGGTGAGTAAACTTGATCAGCGTTTTGTTGATTCAGGATCAAGACCATTCCAGCATTATGTACTGGCTTACTCGGGAGCTTCGGGAGGAACCATCGGTTTGTCATTGTTATGTGCTGCGAGATATAATTTACCAATGGGCCCCACTCCAGACACCTGGAAGGGCCTTTATGAAAATGACTTTCTTACGCCCATGATCATTGGCCTTATGGGCCGGGACGCATGGAATTCCTCCTTCGATCTTCACGTTTGCCCCGACAGGTCGGTATTGCAGGAAAGAATTTGGGAAGAAAGGCTAAAAGAAATCGGCATAAAATACGACTCCCCGTATGTCAGGTATTGGGACTCTTCAGCGTCGGCCGGCAGATACGAAGTTCCCCTTCTCTTTTCAAATACCTACAATGTCGATTCCGGACTGAAGGCGATCGTGGCGCCTGTTCACCTGAGCCACCTGCAGTTTCCCGGAACTGTATTTGTAGAAGATCTTCTTCAGGAGGATGATAAAAATGCGCTCAAGCTCAGCACGGGGGCATTTTTAAGCGCCAGATTCCCATTCATCAGTCCTACGGGGAAAATAGACGACTTCCATCATTTTATGGATGGCGGACTCAAAGAGAATTCGGGGGCCGAGACCTCCCGCGAGATCATGGAAGTGTTTGACAAGACCTTAAAGAAGCTCAGAAAATCGGATTCCGTTTATAATAACGTAAAGGTGATCATGCTTTCGATTCCCAACACGATTCTTGGAACTGATTCACTGCAGACTGCTGCAAACCTTTATGAGCTTACTGCTCCACTGACGGCACTAATGAATAATTGGGTGGGCAATACCCGAAAGGCCGATACCATAAATGCAAAAAACATTGATGCCTATTATCATTACCATTATTATCAGCTGAGGCCTGTTGGCATATGCGTAGACAATTTTAAACCCGTTCTGCCGCTCGGTTGGCAAATATCAGATTATGCACTGGATCAAATGGAGTCGGGCCTCGACACGATCAAGCCAGGCCTTGATGCCATCATTAAAATTGTGAAGCCGGGGCACGGATCAATTCCTTAGACAATATTCAGGTATTAATTTTTGATTTCAGCCGGCATTTCGACGGGGGATGGAAATATCCTCACTTCAGAAATCTGTACTTTTAACTTATGAAAGTCTGTTCTTTTCTTCCGGCTGCGACAAGCATGATCTATGAAATGGGCTTGCAGGAGTTCCTTTGCGGAGTAACATGTGAGTGCCCTTCGGATAAACCAAAGGTTGTGCGCTCCATTCTTGAAAATAATCATTACAGCAGCAGGGAAATAGACACGATCGTTTCTCAGGCCAGGTCGCAGGGCAAAGGATTGTATTCTATTGATGAAGAATTACTGTTAAGCCTTTCGCCTGATATTATTTTTACGCAGGATGTTTGCGATCTCTGCCAGATCGATACGGGTTATGTTCAGCGGGCCATTCAAAATTTGAAAAAACCGCCATTGATTGTTCCTCTTATTCCACGGAACCTGCATGATGTATTTGACAATGCTGTTACCATAGCGAAGACATTAGGAAAAGAGGAAAACGCTTATCTTCTTTTGGCGAAGCTGGAAAGACGTACGGATGAAATAATTGATACCTTAAGAAAGAATAAGGCAGCTCTGAAAAGAATAATGCTGATGGAATGGCTTGACCCGATTTACAATTGTGGTCACTGGATACCGGATATGATAGCACAGGCGGGAGGGGTGGATATGCTTTCAAATCCTTCGGGATATTCTATTGTTGTTCCTTGGGAAAAGATCCTTCAATATGATCCTCAGGTATTAATCATTGCTTCCTGTGGCTTCAAACCGGAAAGAGCCTTACGGGAAATGGATAAGTTAACACGGCGGGCAAATTGGAATGATCTGGCTGCCGTTAAGAATAATGCTGTCTTTATTGTTGACAGTGGACTATTCACATGTCCTGGTACCCAAGTTGTTGATGGCATTGAAATAATGGCTGCTTTATTTCATCCTCAACTATTTTCGTTGACTGAAACCTTGTCGAAGAATGTTATTTGTTTTGAAAATTCGTTCTCCTTCTATCCCATTCAATGAATTTTACGAAGAGGTTTAGCCTTGATTGAGTTACACATTTAATTTAATCAGGGAAAACCCCTATATATTCTGCTTCACTGACCAGCAGTTCTTTATTTGAAATCAATATTTATCAGCATTTTTCTTAAACTCCGTATCAGAAACCGGCTTTGCCCTTATACGCTATGACTTCGTAAAATAAATGCTTCAATATTACGTTGGTTATAAGACGATCATCCTTGGGATGATGCTCACCGGGCGCCGTTTTCCCGACGCTGGAAGGTTTCTTTTTTTTGGAGTGTACTCCTGAATATGAAGCCCGTAGACGAAAGAAATTCCAGTTCAACATCATTTTGGGTTATTATCTGTCCGGCATACGCTTAAGTTAATGATTAAGATTTTTAGTTAGTCAACATTTATTCATTTAAAACCATGCTTATGAAAAGGGTTCTATTTCTTGCTTTGTGCATTGTTCTTACAGCTAGTTTGCAGGCTCAGATCCGTTTTGGAGTAAAAGGAGGCCTTAACCTGGCTAGCATTTCCACCTCTGATGCTCCGGGGGTTTCCTACAGTATGAAAGCCGACTTTAATGGAGGAGTATTGGTGTCGATTCCAATAGCAGGCAGATTCAGCCTCCAGCCTGAAGCAGTGTATTCAGGACAGGGATCGGCCATCAAGGTCGATTCTATTTCCGGGAAATACAATTTGCAATTTATTAATGTTCCGGTCTTAATTAAGTACCATCTCATCAGTGGCTTGTCAGTAGAGACCGGCCCCCAGTTCGGCTTATTGATCGGTGCAAAGGTGAAACAGGATGGCGGTGCATCGACCGACATTAAGGATCAGTTGAAGACCTCGGACTTCGGCTGGACAGTCGGTTTGAATTTCTTGCTGCCAATGAATTTTGGTGTGGATGCCCGTTATAATTTCGGCCTCACCAATTTCCTGAAAGATGACGGTGAGGGTGGCGGATCAATCAAAAATGGCGTTGCGCAGGTCGGCGTCTTTTATTTATTTGGAAAATAAATAACCTGGTGCTCATATTTAAAAGGAGTTGTTGCGAGAGCGACAACTCCTTTTATATTTTCAGCCTTACTGAATGAATGATCCGCGGCAATTATAAAGTTGGTTTACATTTTGGCAAGATCCGGATTAAAGAGAAGAGGGAAAAAATCGCCCTCTAGTTTTTCTCCTTTCTTGAACAAAGGCGTACCTGCCAACAAAGATTCATCTGCATTTGAGCAGGTTCCATCAGCGAAAACATTGATGACAAAAGCACGCCGTTGCCTTCCAGTTGTATTGGCATGAGAGCCGTGCACGAGCAAGGGATGGTGAA
>JANWIY010000023.1 GCA_025449645.1 Chitinophagaceae bacterium
ATTGTGGCAATTAAATTACTTTTTTTAGCAGAAGCTAATTTTTCAACTGCCAAAATAAATTCAGCAGCAGCACACAGGGCATCTGCACGCATTTTCATCGGTACCGTGCCGGCATGTCCTGCAATGCCTGTAAATTCGATGCTTACTCTTTTTTGCCCGTTAATACTTGTTACAATTCCCGCGGCTATATCGTTTTTATATAGAACAGTTCCTTGCTCAATATGTATTTCATAGTATCCCAACCATTTTTTTGCGGGTATAGCGTCCGCTGTAATTTTGGCGCTGTCGCATCCCATTTTTTTCAGAACATCATCCAGAGTAATTCCTGTATTATCCTTCATCTCCAAAAGAGTGGGGTTAAAATTACCTGCAACAACCATGCTGCCTAAAAAGGGATGATTGAACCGAACTCCTTCTGCATCGCTAAATGCAATTAGCTCAATATTAAATGGAATCTGTATTTTTTGCTCAATAAGTTTTTCTATTACAGCAAGCCCTGTTAAGATGCCGAGTATTCCATCATATTTACCTGCATTGACCACCGTATCAAAATGAGAACCTATTATGAAAGTTTTAGCATCTTTATTTTCGCTGGCAAGTATTCCCCTCACATTTCCCATATTATCAACAGAGGTTTGCAAACCCATCTCCATCATCCACGATTTAATTTTGTCGCGGCATTCAATAAAGGCTTCGGTACCAAATGCCCTGCTTAAATAATCTCTTTCATTACTAAACATTGCAAGCTCCTGTATTCTTTTCTCAATATTTTCTGCTCCCAGTTTATAACTATTCATTTGTCTATTGTTGCTTTATAGTGCCGCTAAGGTCTAAAATACTCCTTTTGCAGATGAAGAAAGTCATAAATATAAAAAACAATATTTTAAACCCTTTGGTTTTGTACCACCACAATAGCCAAGTCCGCTTCATACACTCCGCATACTCTATCCATGCCTTTGGTATGCTTTATCCATACAGGATCTATACAGGTTGTGCCGTCCTGAAATAGCATATCTCATTTATCTATTGTTCAATTCCCACTATTATGTCCGAGGAACTGATCATACTTTTCCAGAAATTCCTGGTATTTGTATTTGCCATTTACGGGCTTTTCTTTTCCCGTTACTGCCCGGTCAATGAGTTCAAAGTAGGCTTTTGGATATTCATCGGAATAAATGGCCGGAAGTGCGCCAACCCGGTTAAGGCCAAAATAGAGAGAAAATAATACGATAAGTGCGGCCAGCATAATTGAATGCCCTTTAAAATTGGTGACCATTTTAAAGGCAGAAAGATTGATACCCTCGACCACTATGTTCTTTTTTAGCAATGCTGCAGAAACAAAGCAAACGAGCAAAACAATTGCTACGACGCCGGCAGCCTGTGCAACAGCAGGCGCCAATAACATTAATGCCAAGGAAGCCAGGAAAAAGATAACGCTTATATAGAACACGATAACCAGCGCCGCCAGAAATCGGTTTTTAGTTTGATAGTAACGAAAGCAGGTTATCATTTTCATGAAGTAGAAAATAATCAACGCAGTAACAGCTGCTCCAAAAAGCCATTCGATGTGGGAAAAATGAATATAAAAAACCCTGAGACCCAAAACAACGGAAATGATAAGAAGGCTACCCGGTTCAACGAAAGCGGTGATAGTTACTTCTTTTTTCTTCCTGGTTAATGAGATGATTTCAATAAGAAACAATAATCCAAAAATAAAAGCCACCGCCCCGATAATAGTCAAGCCATAACTATTCTGGGCCATAGACGCCAATGTTCCCATGATGAGCAGGATAAACAGCAGGTAATATAGAGGGTTATACTTCTTCATTAATTGGGCATAAAAAATATATAATTATAATTGTGAACCAGGAAGTCATCCATCGGTTTCCATTTCTGCAGTTCGCCTGCTGATGCTTTTCGGCGACAGGCCTGCCATAGAATATAAGCACGGGAAGTAAGATCTTCTGTTTCGGTTAAGGTAGCAGGTAAACTTGTTTTTGCCCGGTAAAAATTACCTTCTTCTGCCACGCCATACACCCTGCTTATTATTCCTGTAAACTTATTTTGTTCAATTACATCTGCAAGAAAATTATCCGACAACCTATTTAATTTTTTTCCACCAATCCTGGATAATAGCAGGATCAGATTATACCGGTAATCAATGGCCTGATTGATACCGTAATTGAATTTCGAAAAATCCATATCTTTTGATTTCGAGAATACTGAATCAAGATAAACAAACGAGGTTGGATTCTTCTGTTTAATATAGGCTTGTTCAGCCATGAAAATATAGACAAAGGCCTTCTGATAATCCTGCTCAAATTTTTCTGCCAGTGCTGTCGCCTCTTCCTGTTTGCCCACCAGTGCCAGGTTTACGCAAAGGTCCTTAAGTTGGTTGAGGAAGAAAGATTTTTCCAGGTACTCATACTTATCGCGTGAAGCGGCAAAATTTTCTTCGTCGACCTTATCATAATATTTCATTGCGGCACCCGTGTCATTGCGGGTGAAAGCCCTGTTGGCCAGCATAATATTTATGAGATTCAGGTCAAGGCTCTTGCCCTGCGGATGAGTAGCCGAAAGAGTTACTATTCGCTGAAGCGTTTCATCTTTTAAGGGATAGGTATTATCAAAGCCAACATCCTGCTGAAAAGGATTCACCTGAGAAGCTTTGGCTATCCATAAATTGATGTATGAAATGTCTTCAGGATTGGTGTATAATTCAAGGAAAAGGTTATGCTGATCGATGAAGTTGAAGAAAAGATCCGAATGATAGGTATAGCTGAACCATCCTTCCATATAATCAGGATAAATGAATAAATCTCTTCGTTTATAATCTCCTTTTCTTATTCCATCAAGATAATAAGGAAGGGTAACCGAAATTTTTTCATCCAGGAATTTCCCGTCGACCTGCCTGAAATGCTGTACGGCCTGAAAAAGTATTTTGTTAAGGTTAGCCGTATCCGGTTTAAATCCCCTGTCAAACTCATATTTGTATGTGAAAATCGCCCTTCGCTTTTCATTGATGGCCAAGAGGTAATTTCTTTGTGACGGATCCTTAATGTCAGTAATCAGCTTTTCATAATCGTCGGCCAATTCGTTGAACACTTCCCGGCTTGCCATACAGAGATTCGGAAAAAAATATCCCTTAAATGACCTCAGAATATCTTTTGAAATATTCACCCGGTAGAACAAACTCATATAACCCGAACGGATAACCGAATTACGATAAACGGTTAGCTGGTCATCATCCGAGAAGTTGGCCGCCAGCCATTTCAACATTATACCAGCCTTATCCCTGTGCCCAAACTGGTAAAAAACGGCGAGGATATTATTGTAATTATTAAACAGGCTACCGGAGAAGTAGTCACTCTCTCCCGATTGCTTAAACATTCCCAGGCATTCAATTACCTTTTCTGCGTTTCCCACGGCTGCATATAAAGAAGCAAGCGTATGGTATCCCCCGTTAAAATCATTAGGAATACGTCCGTTTATCTCATAGCTACCTTTTGGATAATACAGATCAAATGTTTCCTTACCTACCGGCCCTTCCCATGGAGACACAATTTTAAGCAATTGATTTACCTGGTCTTCACTTGCATGTCCAAAGGTGAGCCATTGCTGGATACAATAGTTAAGTTCCTGCGGAATGGCTGCCTGGAACAAAGACTTTGTTTTAAAAAAAATCGCAGCCATGCGTTTGCTTTCCCCGGCAAAATCCAGAAGCATGGCCTCTCCACTATCTGAAGGATTATAATACAGGTCATAATCCAGGAGCGTGGTGAATTCATTGAGTTCTGTTAACAGGTATGGATAATCGTTTTGTTTTGCAATCAGATCTTTAAATGTCAGGCCAGCTGTATGGATCAGTTGATTTTTGTATTCACTCTTATCATGCTTATTAATTAATAGCAATTGTTTGTATGTTTCAACTGCGAGGCTTAATCTCCCTTTGGGTTCTATCCCCGACAGGTAAGAAAGCATAAATCCCGGTTCATATCGCTCCTCAATCAGCAGAGGGGTGGCTTTCTGATCAAAGCCGACTTCCCTGCTTTTCAAAAGGGGTATCATTTCCTTACGCACTTTTGAGATAACGCTGCTATTTTGCTTGAGCTCTGCATCATACCAGTAATATCCACTAAGCAGCAACATTATGGCTATAGCCACAACAACTGCAATCCTTTGCGGCCCGTATTTCATAAAAGCCCTGGTAACAGCTACTTTGCCTGCGCTGCGCCTAATAAACTCCCGGGTATCTCCCAACACGGTTTCCGCTTCTTCGGCTGCCTTCTTTTCATCATCCCGGAATTGAGTATACCGCTTTATCCACGCGGCATTGGGCTTACATTTGTTATACCAGTTTTCAAAATAGGTAAGTGGCCCTATGGGCAATAAAAATCCATTGCTCTTTCCACTGTTCTTCCACCGGTCCAATTGCTTTTTAAAATCCAGGTAAGTCGAATAAAATTCAAACTCCTGGTTGGCCCATGCATTCAGTTTATTCCAATTCCGGATAAGGCTTTCATGGGTAATATCCAATACTGTTGCAGCAGATATTTTTTTTGAGCCAGAGTCTTCGGTTATGAATGGCCTTATAAAAGAGTTTGCCGGTTCCCGGAAAATATCCAACACACGGCCGACAACTTCCGGCGTACAGGACGAAGTATTGATAATTTCCGTTATTTCCCCGAGTGTCATCCGATTGCGGACTGCCCTGCTGTTATCAATTTTAGTAAGACAGCTAAAGGTAAGCGCTATCATCCGTTTGGCACCTTGTTGCGTAACAGGATTCTCCGGATACCTGGCATTATAGTATTCCCAGGCATTTTCATATAAGATGCTTGCGTGAATTTCAATGATCCTTGCCAAACCGGTTTCCCGGTAATAATTCTGGCGAATTTCAGGTAGCTTTTCAAACCATTTGTAAAATTCCGGCAGTTCGTCATCAGGCAATTCTGCAGGCGTCATTCCACCAACCTTGGCATAGTGCAGCAGGTCCATTTGCTGGCTGCCATGATCCGCTGCCAGCCATATCTGGCTGAGTGCATGTTGCAGAATGGGCAACTGGTCTACGCCTTCGGCCATATCATACACCAGTCGCTCGATGAGACGTTGTGAAATCCGGTTACCGCTCAATATGGCGGGTTCCTCAATTACCTGCTTCAAATCTTTTCGCTTTAACCGCGGTACAAAAAACTGCGAAAAACCTATGTACTCCGGTAGTCCCCGAAAGGCAGCGCACTGACCTATATAATCAGATCGCATTGTGCAGATCACATACACCGGCACATTTCTTTTGATAGCAATGCGGGCCGTTTCCAAAACAAGATTTACTACAATTTGTGAATCCTGTGAAGGGGCTTCGTTATAGAAATTTTCAGGGTTGGTAAAGAACTCTTCAAACTGATCGACTATGAGCAAGAGGTTAGCTGCCTTTCGTTTTTTATTCTTCTTCCCACGCTCGTCCAGCGCCTGCCATTGGTTATCTGTTTCATCAATGAAAAAATCTGAATTGGTATATAGATCCACCAAAGATGAAAAGCCACGTCTTAGTTCCGTTTCAATGGTAGCAGCCTGGCTATTAAATGTTTTTGCAAGGGACTCAGCCATATTATGCACCGGATTTCTTTCCGGCCTGAAATCGGCCACTACCCAATTCGTATACTTCGCCTTAAAGAAACCAGCCCTGGCATTAGGAACCAGGCCAGCATAAATGAGCGATGATTTACCCTCCCCGGAAGCGCCGGTCACCATCAGGAACTTATTTTGCTCCAACAGCGCGGTGATCTGGTCAACCTGCAAATCCCTGCCCTTAAAATAAACACTCTCTTCTTCCGTAAAGGAACGAAGGCCAGTGTAGGGGCATATGTTTTGATGGTCAGTCATTCAATAATTCTCACTTGTATAAGGGAGGTACCTCTTTGTAAATAAAAATTCATTTGTATTAAATTTCTTCCATTGGTTCGCTTGTGGCCTGGTTAAATTAAACCCTTTAATGATTTCAAATAAAAAAAGAGCTTTATCCCCGGTCGACACCAGGAGGGGCAACTGTTGTCCAGCTTCATACAGATTTCCTTTGAATGAACATGCCTTACTAAAAAACTGAATCGCCTGGTATTTATCAGTGGAATTCTTAATGGTACGGTAGGCAGCGTCCCTGTTTTTTTCCGGGTTGATGTACATCATGGCCATGGCTACCTGGCAACGGTTGGGCTGAAACAAGGCGGGGTTTTCCAGCCGGTTCATCTCGGCACTTGCTGAATCGAGCAGCCGCGTAGCCATAGCCGGCGATTTCTGGTGCAGGGATACTAACTGGCTGGCATACCCGTAAAGGGACGACCGGCTTATTTCATTTTTAAATACATCCAAAAGCCGGTAGGCAAGGTCAAAGCGATTATTGACAGAACAATTAGCTATCGACCTGGCGACCAGTTCAAGAGAATAGGTATTTACGAAATTGTAATTTTTATACTGGAAGGCATTCAGCAATTTGTCCGGTTGAATTCGCCCTATGTATTTAATGCCGGCTGCGGAATCATTGTTATTAAAAGCATCGTCTGCCATATGCATATAAAGAATGTTCAAGTCAGCGGATTGATTTGCTTTTCGTTTTTCCAGTTTATTGGTCAACTGCACCAAGGTACTGTCCGGCATGGGATCGCACATAAAGAAATTCTTAAACGACATGTAAATCTGGTAATCCAGTTGCCAGGATTCAAAATAATGAAATTCATCGTTGGAATCATACAGGCTGTCGAATAAGTTCTGGCCGAGTACATACTTTAGGAAGGCGGGAGAATTATAAAACTGCAAAATTGATCGCGGCTCAAAGGGATGAAATGAGACCCTATAATCAGGATACAGGAAAAGAAATTTCCTGGGAACGGCTATTTGATCTGCGCCTGATGAGCCAACAACAGCTATCGTTTGGTTCAAATATTCTTTCGGTACCTGGCTATAATCAACAACGGCTTCTTTAAATAACTGATCCGTTTCTTTGTTATGCTCATCGCGTATCTCATTGCGATAAGCAAACAGGATACCTTCATTTTTGAGATACACTGCCAGGTTTAAATTTCGCTCCCGCGGATCCCTGATCTTCATTGCCTCCTGTTTCAGCTTTGAAAAGAAGAAGGTCAACAGGTCATCACCTGAAAATGCCAAATTGAGATTCAGGGTGGATCTACCCTGGCCGCCCGCATAGAAATTGGTGCTGGCTCTTACATCGATATTCATCATAGCCCTCGACACCAGGCGGTTATAAAAATCTTCAGGATTAGTTTTTTTCCTGTTGCAGTAACCTGCTACAAATTCATCCAGGGACGCAGTGGTTTTATAGATATAAAAAATTGGCGCAATGTTGGAAGCATTTTCCGCGTGGGATGCATAGTCGTTTTGATAAAAGTTCTCCTGGTAGGCCAACAGCGAATCAGTGCATCGCAAAACTTTTGCAGAATTACCCGTAGCAGCATATAGATAAGCAAGGTCCTGGTAAAGACCGTTAAAAGGAATACCATAATTAAGAAAACCACGCAGCAATTTATTTTCATTCGCATAATTTTTATTAACCCATGCGGCTCTTGAGTGGTTTTCAAAGGGAGACAGAATTGCCAGTATCCGATTGATTTGGTCTATGGAAAATGCAGCATGATTCAGGCTGTTTTCGAGAGCCAGGCTCAGGCTTTGGATATCATTAAAATCAGCAGGCTGTTTTTCAAAAACCTGCATCGCCCAAGTGGCTGCCCGCTTTGCATTATGCATCACCAATACTTTTAGCGAATCATCGGGCATAAAATAATATCCGAATCCAACGGTCACTTCATAATCGTGTATCAACTTTAAACCTTCGGAAAGGCCATTGCCGGCAGAGGGAACCGGCAAGTGCTCCAGTAAGCTGTCGGCAATGATTAGACTCTGCATAATTTCGTTTCGGGGTTCATTTCTACCCTGGGTTATCAGCTGGGTGGCAATGCCTGTGGCTATTCTAATTTTCTGCAAGGGATCGTTCACGGCATTTATTGTTTCCGGAATGGTCACATTCCCCAATATCATTTCCTGGGTGATTACCGGCACGGCATACATCAGGCTCAGCTTAGGCTTGTTTGCAATTTCGAATGATTGTTCCTTTATAGATTTCAGTACGTAATCATTTTGCCTTTGCATATAGTCGCGAATGGCAAATGAACTGAAAGTAATTAAAGCGATTAAGGCAAGCACGATAGCAATGCGCTTTGCGCCGTAGCGCATAAATGTTCTGGTGACTACATGCCGGCGTACACTCTGGGCCAGGAATTCCTGCATGTTTTCCTGCACCTGCCTGGCTTTGGTTAATTTCACCTCCTGCTCCATCTCTTCCGGCAGGTAACGGGCTATCCACCAGGCATTGGGCCGGGCGATATTGAACCAATTTTCAAAATAAGTTAAAGGGCCGATGGACAATAAAAAAGCTTTTGACTTACCACTACCTACCCACCGGTTCAATTGTTGTTCAAAGTCAATTGAAACAGTATAATTATCAAATTCTTCTTTAGCCCATTGCCCAAGGTATTCCCAGTTACGAATCAGGCTTTCATGCGTGATATCCAGGATGGTACTATCCTCCAGGGTAACGCTTTCCGGATCGTCGAGGATAAAGGGGCGGATAAACGTATTTCCCGGTTCCCTAAAAATATCCAGAACATTGCCAACTTCTTTGGTTCCATATTTCGGGTTGCCCAGGATTTCGGTGATTTCTTTCAGCGTCATCCTGTTGCGCACCGCACGGCTTTGGTCTATTTTCGTAAGGCAGATAAAAGCGTTTTTAATAATGGCCTTTGCATCTTCCTCCGGAATTTCGTTCGCGGTTTTCCCGGCATAGTAAGAGGACGCCTGTTCATAGAGTTTGTTAATATGGGTGTCCAGAACGTTTTGCAAATTAGGGTCACGGTAAAAGGCGCTGATCTTTGGCGATAACCCTTCAAACCACTTATTAAACATGGCAACGTGTTCATCAGGACCTTCGCTCACCGGCATGCCACCGACCCTGGCGTAGTGAACCAGGTCCATTTCTTCTCTTCCATTATTTGCAGCATGCCAAACCTGGTTGAGGGCATGTTGGAGTATAGGGAGTTGGTCCACCCCTTCCGTAACATCGTGGATCAGCCGTTCCGTGAGGCGCCTGGAAATCCGGTTACCGCTTAATATGGCCGGTTCTTCAATCACCTGTTGTAACTGGGAACGGTTGAGCCTCGGAACAAAAAATTGCGAGAATCCTATATATTCCGGCAATCCGCGAAAAGCAGCACATTGCCCGATATAGTCAGATCGCATGGTAAATACGATATACACGGGCAGTTCTTCTTCCAGGGCAATGCGGGCAGTTTCCAGTAGTAAATTTATTACCAGGTTGGAGTCACGGGATGGTACCCCCTTATGGTAGTTTTCCGGGTTAGTAAAAAACTCTTCGAACTGGTCAACAAGAATCACCAGGTTGGCCGCCTCTCTTTTAGCGGCCGCTTTTTGAGCGCTTGTAGCTGATTGCGAGGCTACTGCACCCTGGTCAAGGTATCTTTTTGAATTTTTGTACAGGTCAATTAAGGCGGAAAAGCCATGATTTAATTCTGCCTGAACGGAATCAAGATTATTTATATCCAGTTGCCGGGCTACCGATTTACACAAATTATGAAAGGGAGACCGCTCCGGCCGGAAGTCAGCTACGCACCATTGGGTATATTTTGATTTCAAAAATCCGGCCCGTGCATTGGGAATGATGCCCGCATAGATGAGGGACGATTTGCCATCCCCGGAGGCGCCGGTGAGCATTAAGAATTTATTTCGTTCCAGTTGTGCCGTAGCCTGGTCAATATGTTCTTCCCTCCCTTTAAAATAAAGGGATTCCTCTTCGGTAAAGGATCTTAAACCAGTGTAAGGACAAATTTGTTCCGTTTCAAGCATTGAAATATGAATCGCAGTTAAGCAAAATTTTCAGCATTAATTTTCGTTAAGTCAATAATTTTTATAGAATTAAGCCTTTAAGTGGTGCAGCGAATTGAGCCATCTTTTTATTTTAGTCCCAGAGGCACTGCCGGCGGGTAGAAATTGAAGATGAAAAGCACCAAACGTTCCTTCGGAACGTTTGGTGCTATATCTAATTTGCATTTCTACCCACCAAATCTGCCTGATGGCACAATTTAAGAACTTACATGTCTCATTTCTAAATACAATCCCGGCGTTGATATTACGAACTAAACGTTTTATTCTATTTTTTTTATTGGAGGGTGATACACTTACCCGGACATCATGCTAACATAAGACGGTTACTTTCAAGCAAATTTTTTGGGCCAGATCAACTTTCGTCCCGTTTCAAAGATACCCTTGGCTTTATTTCCCCAATGCACCATCATCACTATGTCCACCAAATCGTTCCCATTTACATTCCTATTAATTTAATTCGTTATACACCTTCTTAACCTCAGAAGGTATGGTTTCTTTCGGAACTATAGACGACTTAACACGGGGTGCTTTAAAATTGCGGGCGAGGTTACTCTGCGGGTCGTTTTCACCCACGAGGAACATGGGGGTTGGAGAGGAAGCTCCGCCAACCTGCTTCCATATCTGCTTTATGAAGGGAAGCGCCCAATCGGCCGCATATTTAAAATACACTACTGCCAGTTTACTTTTTGGAATCTGCTGGGAAGACATCTCCCGGTAGGATTCTTCGCCTTCCGGCGATATATTGAGGGTTTCAACCGGGAACTCGAGACTCAATTCATCTACAATCACCCGGGCCTCCTGTTCGTCCTGCTGATTAAAAATAAAATAGATATCCGTATCTTTTGAATCATACACTTTAGCATCCTGCTTCATCATCACCACCCGCATATCATCTACCAATTGCATCGGCCCCTGGCTGTTTGAAAACATCATGTTCCGGGTGATGTTGTTCCGGATATACTTTATAAAATTCTGCTGTGCGGGTTTCATGTAAACGCCGGCTTCGGGGGCAAGCCACACGAAAACGTTAAACCCGGCTCCTTTTTCGTCAATCTTTTTCTTTGCTTCCAAAAACTGGTGCTGGGGAAAGGACATTTCCTCGTCTCTCTCGAAACGCCTGCCAAATTCCCCGCTTAGCATATGCAGCGAGCATACACATTTTTGCATTTCTGCTGCCACCTTTTCTTTAAAAGCCTCATCGTCGGCGGGGCAGTCCACTGACGGAAGTACGTTAAACCCGGCCTTCTGAAGTATAATCGCCATTTCTTCGCGGCTTTCCTTAAGGTCTCCCGAAGTCCATGCCAGGTAGATGTTGGGCCTCTGGCGATCAATTACCTGCACTTTTATTGCCGATGACACGGCGGTTACCACTATATTGGGCACCATCTGCCGGGCAGTTGGCTCATAGGAGGGGGATTCCTTAACAGGGCTCCCTTTTTGATTGAGTTTTATTGCGGTAATAATTTCCTTTACTGCATTAGCCAGCTTGTTGATCTGGTTACGATACATGGGCCGGTTAGGGCTACCGGGCTTGTCATCATCGCGTGGGCGCAACGGGCGGTTAACACCTTCTTCCCGGTATATAAAGTTAATAGACCGCAAACTTCCTGGCAGTTCCGACTCCAGTAATTTAACGTCTTCCGTGTCGATCTCATGAATTTTTACGGGTATCACCCGGGACACGTCGCTGCCGGTATTTACCTTCATGGAACTGCCTATTGGATCACTTTTTATTTCCTGCAGGAAAACTTTAAACTCATTTTTCCACACTGCAGAACTGGTGTCGCAGTAGGTTTGAGAAACGACAGGAATAAAAATGAGCGATTGAACTTTAGCCATTTTCGATTCGTCCTCAGGATTTTTATCAAAAAAAATGGTGAGTTTGTCTTTTAAAGTGGAACTCAATTCCTGGTTGAGTTTTTCTGCAAACTCAGTAACCCATCCATCATATTTGTTGTCGTTATACCGGTAGCTGATATAAATGTCATAATCAAAACCCGGTACAATTGACGACTTAGAGACCTGCCGGCTTTCTGTTTCCATTTTTTCACCGGCACCTAAAAATATCTGGTACACTCCAACCGGCTCTTTCACATTTTTGAGATTCTCTGACCTGACACATTCTGACCGGAGATCATTTTTATTGG
>JANWIY010000024.1 GCA_025449645.1 Chitinophagaceae bacterium
ACTGGTACCGGCCGGACTTACAGGCCCTGATCGTCGTTGGGGACATAAATGTGGATTCCATGCAGGCCCGTATTAGGGTTCTTTTCAGCGATCTTAAAAATCCAGTGAACGAAAAACCGCGCACAAAGTATACTGTGCCGCTAACCGGTAAGAACCAGTTTATAGCCGTCACGGACAAAGAGTTTCCCTATACGGTTATTCAGGTGCTGGTGAAGAAAAAAGCACTGATTGCCAAAACAAGGGAGGAATACTACCAGCTTGTCAACCAGAACCTGTTTAATCAAATGATTGGCGCCAGGATAGCCGAACTTTCGCAGGAGCCGAATCCGCCATTTATTGAAGCAAACGCAGAGGCAGGAAGTTTACTTGGTGGCCTGGATGCATTTACTGTTACTGTTGTGGCTAAACCTGGGCAACTGGAAAAAAGCTTTGTTTCTGTGTGGAAACTGATCAGGCAGGTAAAAGAATTTGGATTTACAGAGACCGAATTCGGACGGGCAAAAGCTAATTATATCAGCTTTCTTGCCTCCGCACTGAGGGATAAAGGCAAGCAGAATTCCCAGGACCTGGTGGAAGAATATGCACGCAATTTCCTGACAGGCGAATCTGCCCCGGGTATCCAGGCAGAGTATGACATGGCCGTTGCACATTTTAAAACCGCTAAGCTTTCAGATATCAATGCGCTGGATCCGGTTTATATCTCCAACAGTAACCGGGATATCGTCATCATGGCTGCTGATAAAGACAGCATGTCCCTTCCCCGCCAGGCAACGGTAAATCAATGGATGGATTCCGTGAATAAATTCCGGTTGTCGCCTTACCAGGATCAGGTTATCAACGAATCCCTGCTTTCTTCGATATTGCCTGCCGGAAAAGTAACCGAAGAAAAGAAAATTCCGGAACTTGGAATCACCACCCTGGTCCTGAGCAACGGATTAAAAGTAATATTGAAACCTACTGATTTTAAGAATGATGAGATCCGGTTTCATGGATTCAGCCCGGGTGGAAGTTCCTTATATGCTGACAGTGATTATGAATCGGCATCAAATGCGGCAAATATTGTTGAAAATTCAGGTCTGAGTCATTTTAAACCGACCGACTTCCAGAAACTGTTAAGCGGAAAACGGGTAAGCGTTGAGCCCTATGTTTCCGAAAGATCGGAAGGCATCCGGGGCGAGAGCACGCCAAAGGATCTGGAGACGGCCTTTGAGCTGCTGTATCTTTATTTTACCGCGCCCAGAAAAGACAGCACTATTTTCCAGAATATCATTGACCAGTCGGCCCCGGAAATTGCAAACCGCTACAGCGATCCGGAAAATGTATTTGCAGATACGGTTGCTGCAGTATTGGGTGATCATTCCATTCGCAGGACGGGACCAAGCCTGGAGAAATTGCGCGAAATTAACCTGGACAAGGCGATAGCAGTCTATAAGGAACGATTTGCCAATGCAGGCGATTTCACTTTTATATTCGATGGAAACTTCTCCATAGACAGCATCCGGCCTCTATTGGAAAAATACCTGGGTTCTCTTCCATCTTCTCAGTCAAAAGAAGAAGCCAGGGACCTGAATATCCATATTCCGAAAGGAAAAATCGAAGCCCTTGCCCGCGCAGGCAAAGAGTCCAAGGCATCGGTAAGGCTGGTCATTAGCGGGGATTACCACTATAGCCCCGAGAACAATATTCAGTTGACTGCACTCTGCGAGATCCTGCAGTTCAGGGTACTCGACCGGCTTAGGGAAAAAGAGGGCGAAACGTACAGTCCGGGGGTAAGAGTTATTTATAATAAATATCCAGCCAACCGGTATGCATTCACGATCGAGTTTGGCTGCGCTCCGGAAAACGTGGAAAAGCTGATTGCGGACGCAAAAGATGAAATCAATAAACTAAAAACAACCGGTGCGACTGCGGTTGATATCATGAAGTTTTCTACCGAAGAAGAGCGGCAATATGAATTGCATATAAAGGAAAATCAGTTTTGGCTGAATTGGCTCAGTTCTCAATATCAGAACGGCGACGAACTCACAGCAATTCTGCATTATCCGGAATTGATCAGAGAGGTGACAACAAGTTCCGTAAAAGCTGCTGCAAATCTCTATCTGAATGAGAATAATTTCATCAAACTGGTGCTGCTGCCCGAGAACAGCAAATAGAAAATATCCCGGCTCGAGGGCCGGGGCATCAGCTTGGTAGCCTTAAGAAAACCATGCCCGGAATGAGGCCAATTGAATATACGATCAGCCCAGAGGTACGTCGCGTGATGGCCTTTTGGCCGCATCTGTCTTTGGCAATTCGATGGTAAGGATGCCTTCGGCATAAGCAGCTCTTATTCTTTCGGTATCCACTTTCCCTTTCAATTCAAACACCCGGTGTATGTCTCCGGGACGATATTCCTTTCTTGTAAAATGAGTACCGGCATCTTCATTTCCGGGCTTGCATTGAATGGTGAGCATGTCATTTTGTGTTGTAATGGAAATATTTTCTTTTCCCATTGCCGGTGCATACAAATAAAGTGTATACCCTTCTTTCGATTCTTCGATGTTTACGGGCGCAGTTTTATAAAGCCCGGGATATTTCCAGCCTCCATGCCCGCATCTGTCATTTCTGCCTTGCATTTATTTAATTTTAAATTAGTGAATAGAATCTTTTAGTGGTTCCCTGCCCGGATTCATACCCCTGGTACCCCGGTGGTCATCCCGGCTGCTGCTATCGTCACAACGGTAGCGATTATAGCGGCTATAATACCATCCTCTATGCCAACCCCAGGTTCTTTGGCCGACAAAAGCTGACAGGGCTATATAGGTTGCGACCGCAACCAGAAAAGCGATTAGGAAATTTCCGCGTCTCATGATTTTGTATTATAAAATTGTTAATGAATATTTATTTTCCTTTCTTCTGATCCTGAATCCCGGGCCTGATAGCCACGCTGACCGTCAATCGGAACTATATCCTGATAACGATCATCGTAATGGGGATGTCCCCAGCAGGGTCCGTATCCTGATCTTCTCCAGGATCTTCCAAAAAAAACACGGGAAAGAAAAAAAATAAGGAAAAGTAAAAAAAGGAATGGGAGGACGAATGGCACAAAGTAAAAAGCCGCCCCAAGAAGCATTCCAAAGAATATGGCTCTTATTGTAAATCGCATATAATTAAGTTTATTTGAAATCATCTCTTCCATAAGGATGACGGATCAATCAGCTTTTTACTTTATCCGGCAAATAATATATTTTGAAAATACTTTTGCATAAAAAAAGACCCTGGATGGATCTTTTCAAAAGAAAACCGGATGAGATAAGGTTTATTCTTCCGGCTGATTTTTATCTGTGGCACGGTTATGCCATTCCTTCTTGAATTTTTCTCTTTCTTCCTGGGAAAGATCCATTAGTTTGGAACGCCAGTGAGGACCCCCTTTTCTGAAGCCCCGGGGCGGACCCGGGCGGAAGGATCCAAAGAGAATCTTACATAATATAAGGAGCCCGAGCGCCTTGGCATAGGTGATTGTGCCGGCATGGATTAAGGAGGGAAGAATCGCGTTCCACAAAAGCATCACGACCCATCCTGAAACCAGGATCACTGAAATAATAATTACGGGGATGAAATAAAAGCGTCTTCTTTTGTTTTCCATACCAGTTTTTTTAATAATTGATAAACTCATCATACAGGATACGCAGCCGCTTACGCAAATGTTTTACGGCATACCCTTTCCGGGAAATCAGGGTCTTTATATTTTCGCCGGTCTGCGCAGCTATTTCCGCAAAGGTCCTGCCTTCCAGCTCATTCAGGATGAAAATTTCCCGCTGTTCCGAAGGTAATTCCATTAGTCCTTCGTTAAGCTGTTCCCAGAATAAATTTTTCAGGTATTGCATTTCCGGATTGTTGGTATCTGCCAGCAGGATTTCTTTAAAATTCAGTTCACCATCCTCATTTTCGTAAGCATAATCCTCCAGGGATTCCGGATTATTTTTCCGGTAACGGTCAATAATTTTATTGCGTGCCACACGGTAAAGCCAAGCGCCCACCTGGTCAATTATTTCTGTCGTGTTTGATAGCTGAAACCAAACATCCTGTAAAATATCCTGCGCGTCCTCATCTGTGTTCACTTTGCCACGGATGAACGCAAAAAGCCTTTTGCCATACTCCTTTACGGAGTCTCCTATGCTATAAGTTCCGGACTGTACCATCAGGCGATATTGAACAGGTAGACGGATGAAGAGGGTAATTACTTTATCAATATCCAACCACTCGAATGTGAGGAATTAATAAATATCAGGTTGAATGCTTGCTTTAACCGGCGGTTTAGTAAAATAGGGATTTTCTTTATTTATTCTAGCATTCTGGCAGGCAACGAGCTGCCATTGATTATGAGCAAGACGATAGAAGTCAATAAAGCTGATATATTGGTCAAAGGTCATATTGATATCAGCAACCCTGAACCTGATATTTGCTTTTCCATAGACCCAGCCGAAATTCCCTTCGATGGTGGCGGTCGATTTTTCCGGGAGAATAAAAAGGTATTCAAGTGCTCCTGTAGCAATATTCTTCAGCAGTGAGGATTTATCGTCTACCACGCCATTCGTATGGATATAAACAAGATCATCGGCCAGGAGCCTGGAAAGTGTGATTGTATCGCGGCTTGTCAGCGCCTCGTATCGTGTCTTCTCCAGTCCCATCAGTTTTTCTCTGGCCGAAAGCTGGGCGCTTGCGGCAAGAGAGGTAGTCGCCAATACTATTGAGCAACATATTTTAAACAATACCGTCTTCGTATTCATTCGGTAATGAATAAGGGTTCAAGTTTTGACAGGATGAATCACCATTCAAATGTCGTGATTCTTATTGGCATTATTTAGTAAATGAGAAGGTATTCTTCATTCCTGAAACAAATCGGATGTGGTTTATTGAAACCTGCACATTCATTTTATTCTGTAGATTGGCAAACTGGAGGCTGCTTGCATTGAAGTGCATGAAACAGATAAATCGGAGCATGCCAAAACACGCTGACGCGGGTTATAGACTCCTGATTACGGCAATCATTTGGTCGGCCTCTGGTTGTTGAAAATTAGTTAGCCCGCCGTCAAACACCAGCGTATACCAGGAACCTTCCTTTTTCTTATCCACTCTTTTGATCGTATAGTCCCTGAATTCAGCTACATCTCCGGTGGAGCCGGTCTTGAGGCTTGACAGACCCTTTTGAAAATACTTCAGTTGTTCCAGATTGGGAAACCGGAGGGTTTTCATGATCACTTCATTAATATATTCCTGACTGCGGAAGACCAGCACATAACAGGTATCTGATTCCTTGGTAACCCTTTGCAGGTTAATTGGCCAGGTTGATGACCGCAGATTAAGCAGATCGATCGTAGCTGTATTGACAATTTTAAACTGGGCCCTTACAGCAAATGGTATGCACAAGAAAATAAAAAAAAGCTTTTTCATATCAATAATAGTTTTTGGAATGCTAACCGTAGTATAACGGCTAAAATGACGATGTATTATTGTGTGGTAATAGTTTCAATCAATTTATCGGCCTCGGGCTGCTGGAAATTGGTCAATCCGTAGTCAAACCGCAGGAGGTACCAGGTTGGCTGTTTCTTTATATCTGTCCTTTTTATGGAATAATCCTTATAATTGGCAATGTCCCCATTCGTACCTTTTTTCAGGGCTGATAGTCCCTGTCCGAAATATTTCAATTGCTCCACATCGGCAAACGGTAGTGTATCCAGCAACACACCATTGAGCACCTGCTCATCCCGGAATTCAAGTGCGTAAGAAACGCCAGATTGATTTGTAATCTTGTATAAGTTTATCGGCCAGGGGTCCGTACGCACCTGGATAAGATTGGTCCAGGATTCATGTTCAATAGTAAATCCCGCAATACCCATCAACGGTATTATGGCGAACAGGATGTATTTTTTCATAGATATTCTTGGTTTTGCAATATATAGGTATATACTAATATTAACAATATGGCTCAGACGTTTATTCCTGGTTGAGTACCGTTTAACCGGCCCAGGGGTCTGAAAATGAGGTTTTTACAGGAGTTAAAACTGAAAAAACAGCTATATATTATCCTGGGTTTTCAACTTTTTTAAACAAATTTTCCCCATTGAGGGGGATTGGGGGCTTTAAAAATTAAAAAGAAAAATTAAAAAGGTAAAAGGGCTTCAGAATCTTTACCTGTCCCAATGTTAAAAGGCCTGTCGTAATCTTTAAAATTAGACTTCCCCGCAGCTTTTATTGAATTTTTAGTTCTTTTCAATGACTATTTTTGCGGGGATAAAATTTGGATCAAAAAAATCATATGAAAAATTTCATCAGCCTGCTCATTGGTCTGGTTTCCGCATTTGCCCTAAATGCGCAAACACCCAATTGGCAGAATAAAGATCTGCAAGCCGACACCGTATTCGGGATCAGCACAGAAAAAGCCTATTCAACGATCATAAATCCTAAAAAAGCAAGGACAGTTCTGGTCGCCGTCATAGACGGCGGTGTTGACACTGCGCATGAAGACCTTAAATCCGTTATCTGGGTTAACCCCAGGGAAGTCTTTAACGGTAAGGATGATGATCATAATGGGTATGCCGATGATGTGCATGGATGGGACTTCATTGGCGGACCGTTGGGTGACATACATTATGAAACCCTGGAATTGACCCGCCTCATAAGGAAAGAGCATGCACAGTATGACAACCTTCCTGATTCCCTGATCCCTGAGCAATACCGTAAGATGAAAAAGGATTACGATAAACAACTCGCCAGGGCAAAGGCGGGAGAGGACAGGCTGACTAAGTTTAAGGATATGGTGGACTCCATGGTACAAAAGATTGGAAAAGAAAATCCAACAAGGGAGGATTTTAATAACTATCAGGCCGTGAATGATCGTGAGAAAAATATAAAGTTAATCATGATGAGTCAACTTCAGCGCAATCCCGATTTTTCAGCATTTAAAAAGGAAATAGCTGGGGGGCTTGAACATTTTAAGACCCTCGTCGATTATCATCTGAATCTGAATTATGACCCGCGCTCCATCGTCGGAGATAATGTTCAGGACAGCGTGCAAAGGAATTATGGGAATGATGATGTTACCGGTCCGGATGCCAATCACGGAACGCATGTTTCTGGCATTATCGGGGCAGTGCGCGACAATAATATCGGCGTCAAAGGTATTGCCGACAAGGTTGAGATTATGGCGGTTCGTGTTGTCCCGGACGGAGATGAAAGGGATAAAGACGTCGCTAATGGAATCCGCTATGCCGCCGACAATGGAGCCCGGGTTATCAATATGAGTTTCGGTAAGGCCTATTCTCAATGTAAATCTGTTGTTGATGATGCTGTTAAATACGCCATGAGTAAAGATGTGCTTATAGTGCATGCAGCCGGAAATGAAGGAGAGAACCTGGACAGCAATAGTAATTTTCCGAATCGCCACTATGTGGACGGTGGTGAAGCGGGTGCTTGGATTGAAGTGGGCGCATCAGGTGAAAAAAACGATTCCAACCTCGTTGCTTCATTCTCAAATTATGGTAAAACAAGTGTTGATGTTTTTGCTCCGGGTGTAAGAATATATTCCTCCACTCAGGGTAATCACTATGATTACTACAGCGGAACCAGCATGGCCTCACCGGTTGTAGCCGGCGAGGCAGCGCTGATCCGGGAATACTTTCCGAAGCTTACGGCCATGCAGGTAAAGGATCTTATCATGCGGTCCGTGGTCAAAGTGAACCATCCGGTTTATGTGAAGGATGGTTCCGGAAAGAAAAAATTAGTTCCATTTACCGACGTCTGTATATCGGGAGGTATCGTCAATGTGTATAACGCGTTGCAGCTGGCAAAGCACTAAAAAGTAAAATCCGAATTAATATTTTGCGAAGTAAATTATTTCAGCAGGCCTTGATTCGCCGCGCTTTTATGTATTGGAATCCCCCACAGAAGCATTGAATTTCAGCTGTGGATTTGCATTGAATAACACAAAGATTTACTATAAATTTGAATGTTCTCTCCATAAATCAGGATACAGATAATTAAAATCTCAGAAATGATGCTGCTCTCTTTACTGAACTCTAAAGCGCAACATAGAAAGCCAGGATGCCCTGTCCTTGTCTGTTTAACAATGGGTCTGTGCATTCTCTTTAACCAGTCGCCCGCGCAGGAGCAGGAGTTGAGTTATATCGCAACAGATGTAAACCATAGAGCGGGTCATCTGCCAACTTTTTTTGACAGGGAAACTCCGAAAGGCAGCCCATATTTCGTTCAGGGATGGCTTCGCGGGGTTGTGCAGCTGGCCAATCAACATCAAATCCCGGACAAGGATCAGTCCCTGTTTTTCAATTATGATAAATTGAACAACCAACTTTTTGTAACAGATGGAGTAGATAAAATTTGGTCGTATCCGGGAGAATTCGTTTCCGGTTTTGCCCTTGTGGACGGGCCGAATACCTATGCATTTGAAAAAATTCCCTGGATAAGTAATGAATTCTTTCTGCAGCAATTACTCATATCGCCCAAGGGCTATTCACTGTAAAAGCGATTAATAACAAAGCTCAAGCCAGCAGACTATAAGTCCGTCGGCTATTATTCAACCGGAAATAAATATGACGAATACACTGACTTTTACGAATACTATATTATTTATCCCGGGGAAAAGACCTTCAAAAAATTCTATTTAAGCGAAGGTGCTATTCGCAAAGCCCTAAAGGGCGAATCAGTCAACCTGGATAATTTCTTCTCCGGGAACAGCGGCCCGCTCAATGAGGAGAAATTGCTGGCGATGATAAGGTTTATTAATGACAAGAAGGAATAGCGGGCTTAAAATTATAATTTTTCGATAGCTTAGTCCGCATAAACCCGAATATGCAGCCAGCTTCCTCACCGTTGTCGAAACGTCCGGTAGATATCGCCCTGATCATCTTTTTTATAATTAACCTCTTTTTTGTCACGTATATAGTCGATCTGGAACAATTGGTGATTTCCAACGCCGGTCATTTTAGGTATCCCCTTTGGCCTCCTGCAGCAATGGTCGACCTGGTGCATTGGTACGGACGAAATTTCGATCCTGTACTTATAGCGCGACCAGCCTGGTGGCGCGCCACCATTTGGATAGATGCCCTCTTCTTCGGACCCTTCTATGCATTTGCCATCTATGCTTATGCCAAAGGCCTTAAGTGGATCAGATTCGGGAGTATCGTCTGGGCTTCGGTAATGCTGACCAACGTGACTATAATTTTATTCGAGGAAGTGCTGGGGGAACATGCTTCACCTGAATTGTTTCGGGTGTTCCTCGCCAATGCGGCCTGGGTGGTTTTTCCGTTGATTGTGTTGTTTCGAATGTGGAAATCTACCGATCCTTTCAAGGCTGGTCGCCATAATAATCAAAATAACCCGGCATGACGTTCAAAGAAAAATATGGACCTGTCGCACTGGTAGCCGGCGCATCAACGGGCCTTGGGGCAGCTTATGCACATGCACTGGCAGCGCGCGGACTCGACCTGGTCATTGTAGCCAGGCGAAAGGAATTGCTTGATGACACTGCCCATATTATTTCTTCTAAATATAAGGTCAGGGTATTACCGGTGGTTTGTGATCTTGCTTCTTCAAACGCGACCGGGCAAATCCAAAATGCTACGGATGGTATGTCAATCCATTGTCTGGTGTATAACGCGGCTGCGTCTTATATTGGTCCCTTCCTTTCGGTAGCGGTATCGGAACATACGAGGATAACAACCGTAAACACGATCACTCCCATGAAATTGATTTATGCGTTTGCAGGAAATATGATAGAGAAGAAAAGAGGTGCCATCGTCCTGATGTCTTCTCTTGCGGGTTTCCAGGGATCCGGATTTCTAACTGCCTATGCCGCAAGCAAGGCCTTCGGGCGCATTCTGGCAGAGAGCCTTTGGTATGAGTGGAAATTAAAAGGCGTTGACGTGATTGCCTGTTGCGCCGGAGCTACTGCAACGCCAAATTATTTTGATTCAAGCCCGGTGGAAACAGGCTTCCCGGCACCCAGGCCGCAAGCTCCGGAAAAGGTTGTGGAGGCTTGTCTGAGACGGATTGGTAAAACACCCTCTTTCATCAGCGGGAACGGAAACAGAATAGTGTCCTTCCTTATGCAGCATGTCTTTTCAGGTAAGATGGCGATTAACCTGATGGGAAATACAACCCGTAAGATGTACGGCATAAACGACTGAAGAAATGTACAAATCACTATGAGCAATCCTGCAATATACTGAACGGTCTTACTTTTGCATATGAGTTAACTAAGATCGGCTCCTGTTCCGGTACACAATTCCCGATTTGCCGATAAAAATTGTGCATGAATGAAATCTCCTAGTTCCATATGTATTTTACTTCTGGCAGTCTTTTCTATTTCAATTCCGGCAGATAGTGATTTCTGTGGTATAAAAAATACGGCATTTCAGGGCGGCGAAATTGTATCATTTAAAATATATTATTCGGTAGCAGGAGTATATTTCGGTGCGGGAGAGGCAGGTTTCAATGTGAATCCGGAAAAGTTTGAAGGCAAGGCAGTGTATCATATTACAGGAACCGGCAAAACGAATGGTTTTGTCGATAATGGTTTCAGGGTAAGAGATAGATATGATACATATATCGATACGGGCACACTTCAACCATATAAATTTATCCGGAATGTTGACGAGGGCGGCCATAAAATCTATGAAAATATTGCTTTCAATAAAACGGCCAACACAGCCATTTCTTCAGCAGGAGTTTATAAAGTGCCTGCCTGTGTTCAGGATGTATTGAGTGCGATTTTTTACGCGCGCAATATGGATTTCAACAAGTATAAGCCAGACGACAAAATCCCATTTTCCATGTTCCTCGATAATCAGGTGTACAATTTATACATTCGATACCTTGGCAGGGAGATTATCAAAACGAAGTATGGCAAATTCAGAACGATTAAATTCAGACCGCTCCTGATAAAGGGAACTATATTTAACGGAGGTGAAAAAATGACGGTATGGGTTAGCGATGATTCCAACCATATTCCGCTTAAGGTTGTAAGTCCGATTATTGTCGGTGATCTCAGCGCCGAAATGGTAAACTACCGCAATGCGAGACATCCCATGAGTTCATTGATAAGTCCGCGCTAAAAATCCCCCCGGTTTAGCGAGGGCATTCCCATTTGTTCGGGAACTGTTCTGATTATTGCAAGCTGGAGCCTGCGTCACCCATGCCCTGCGTATGCATATCCTTGCGCTTGAATAAATTCAGGTCCATTTTTCCGAAGCGGTATGTAAACACCAGCCGGACCAGCTGCGGATCTTTCAGACGATCGTACTCCTGCGCGAAAAATGCGCTTTGACTGTATTGATCCGACCAGCGTGTGCGGAAAATATCGCTCATACTTACTGTTACGGATGCAGCATTATTTTTCAGGAAAGTCTTCTTGACCGCAAGGTCGACACCATAAAACGACTTGATGTATCCCTGGGAAGAACTTTGGGTATTGGAGCCCGGCGGGCCAAACTGGTTCGAATTCTGGTTCACCGGCAGATTGGTTTTCGACTGGTAGATGGCGGTCAACTGCACGGTGAAATTAGATGGCAGCTTGAAATTGCTGTTAAACTTTCCGAACCAGCTCCAAAGTGCAGGCTGAGAGGGCTGCTTGAGATTCTCTGTATTGATGTGGGAATTATATGCGTTCAGATTCAGGGATATGTCCCACCAGTTGGTAATCTTGTCGGTGGATGTAATTTCAGCGCCTGTTGTGTACGCGCTGTTCGCGTTTTCATAGGTATTGATCAGTATCTGTTTCCCAATGGGATTCAGTCCGCTGTCCTGAAAACGGGTGATCATGTTGTCGGTGTATTTATAATAGCCGGAGATCAGCAGGGTATTGCTGCGCGCAAAGGTCTTGATATATGATAGCTCGAAAGATTCTGTGAACTCGGGGACCAGGTTGGGGTTACCGCGCGTAATGTTGAGGGTATCTGAATAATCAGTATATGGAATCAACTGGAAAAAGCCTGGCCGGTTGATCTTCCGTGTCGCGCTGAACTGCACCTCCTGATCGTGCTTAAGTTTTTCGCTTAAAAAGATAGATGGGAAAATACTTACCGGATAAGTATTACTAAAATGCTGTCCGGTGTTGAGCAGATCTCCCGAATAACTGGAGCTTTCAGCCCTCAACCCCAACGCATAACCGAAATTGCCAATGGCACTTGTAAAATTCACATAAGCTGCGTAAACCCTGTTTGTACTCTTGTAATTGCTGGTCCCCAGCGAATCCAGGAAAGCGTTTCCACTCTGATCCAGCGTATAGGTATTGTTATCGTTGGTCAGCTTCTGTATGCTGGCACGCAGGCCTGCCTCCAATTTTGATTTTGAACCGAGGGGATCAGTATAATCCGTCTGCACGGTGAAGAAAGCAGGATCCGCCGTGCCTAAAGTCTGCTGCTGCGTAACAAAAGCGACCGGCGTTCCTGGCAGACCGGTATAATAATCAGTTGTATATAGTGCGGAAGAATGTGCATTCACGCCAAAGTAAGAACCGTCTGCTGTTAGTTCCTCTCCCTCTTTGTCAAAAATATGCTTCATTCCTGTCTGGACTCCGTTCACGTCGAAGCTGCGGACATTATTTGATTTCCGCAATGAATAGGTTGTTACTTTTCCCAGCGGCCCTGTGCTGTCTGTTTCAATATCAGATACATCCGTTGGCTTGAAGGTACCATGCACTTTAATATAAGATGCAGAGAGGGTTGTTTTATTGCTTGCAAAATAATCCGCGCCTATCTGGCCGAATACAAACTGACCTTTGTTCCTGCTCAAATCCTGTTGCAACAGGTGAGTCGTCGTGGTCAGATAAGTATACCGGTCAGTATTACCGGTTGTTTTGCCATTAGTTGCATTGATCAGGCCGTTGGCAGTTATGTTCACTTTTCCCTGGCGGACATTAAATCCGGCAAGGGCGTTTGGAGCGCCATGGGAATCTATTCCCGCAGAGATATTGCCATTATATCCTTTTTTCCGGTTTTTCTTGAGAATAATATTGAGAATGCCTGCCCCTCCACCGGATGCGTCATATTTGGCCGAAGGGTTCGTCATTACTTCCACGCTTTCGATCGCATCTGCCGGGATCTCGTCGAGGGACAAAGTAGTGGGTCTTCCATCAACGAAGATCGTTGGCGTTGCACCGCGCAGGGTAACATTCCCATCGATGTCCACATTTACGGAAGGAACATTGCGCATGACATCCAGGGCCGTTCCTCCTGCACTGACAATATTCTTTTCTACATTGAATACCTTTTTATCAAGCTCGAGTTTCATGGTAGGCGCGCTGGATGTGACGACAACGGAACTCAGGGTCTTCACATCATTTACCAGCCTGATTACCCCCAGGTCCTTGTCAAAGGAAGGTATGCTTCCATAGGGAGAAGCGTTTGCCGGAGTCCCCGCCTGGCTGCCTGCACTTTCCTGCGTGATCGTAAAAGAAACGTCATGGCTTTTATATCCGGTGGCAGATGCTCTTAACACCAGCGGGATGGAGATGGGCAGGTCCTCAAAATCAAACTCGCCGTTCGCCTTGGTATCCATCCCTTTGAGCAAGAGCAGTTTCTTTTTCTTTGTCACAGGATCAACAACCGACTTTAACAAAAGGGCCGAGACTTCGCCAATCGATGCGCCTGTTGAATCCGCGATCTTTCCAAAGGCGCGGCCAATGGTCGGCGGTCCGCCCGGTCTGGCTCCGGGTGCGGACTGCTTTGGTGCCTGCGCAACAGCTATCAAAGCGAAAAAAAAGGGAAAGGCAGTAGAAGTAAATTTTTTTCTCACAAAACAATATTTTAACAGCAAATTTAATTTATCAATTTCAAGCTACTAATGGATAACCGCCAACGAAGGAAATACCTCGGCCACCGAAGGAAAAAACTCGGTAAAACCGTTCTGATTATTCCAGATTCATAACCTTACGTCTTCAATGCTGTTGATAATTGAATAATACCAACATAGCAATCGACATCGCCGGGTTTGGACATTTTCAGGCAAATTTTTAATCTTTTTTCATTTTGGGCCATACCGTTCAACACATTTTATTATGATAAGACTAATTTCCTATTATCACCAGTCAAAACAGAATATCATGGGATCCCGGGTAATCCGCAAAAAAAATCCTTAAATTGAAAAATGAATTCAGAAGAATTAAGAACCCTGCAGGCGCCTCTAAAGGACAAATACCGTATTCAACCTGAATCCGCTATGATTACCCTTAAAGCGGAAGGGAAAATAGGCGAGGGTATTTCCTGCAAAGTTGAAACAGGAAGGGCATTTGTGCTCGCAGGTTTGCATCCGGCAACGGGTGGTGATGGCATGCTGGCATGTTCAGGCGACTTACTTCTTGAGGCCCTGGTCGCTTGTGCAGGAGTGACCCTGCGCGCAGTCTCCACTGCAATCGGTGTTGAAATCAGAGATGGCATGGTAAAAGCTGAAGGTGATTTGGATTTCCGTGGCACCCTGGGTGTTTCAAAGGAGGTTGCTGTGGGATTCAGATCAATCCGTCTTGGTTTTGTGCTTGACACTGATGCCACGACGGAGCAGCTTCAGAGTTTGGCAAAGCTGACAGAAAGGTATTGCGTGGTTTATCAAACCCTCACGAAAGGGGTTTCAGTTGAAACTACTTATCATAAGAGGTAAGGAATACATTTCCCCTAACCCTGTTTTTTCCCGGGAATTGCATCCATTGCATGAGACCCCTCCGCAATGATTCAGGAGTCTACCCCGGCTCCTGATAAAGCCCCCATATGTTTCCTGCAGGATCTGAGAAGCGGGCGGTAATTTCCGGGGCATCCAAACCAATCGGTTGAACCATTTTTCCGCCATTCGCTTTTATCGCTTCCAGGGTTGCAACGGCATCATCGACCATGATGTATACCAGCATGCCGGTTTCTGAGGATGATTTGCGATTCAGCAGCCATCTGCCGCTGACCTGACCAACCGTGTCGTCAAATGATTTAGTTCCATCATCCCGGGTCCTGATGTTCCAGCCAAAGGTTTTTTGATAAAAACCGGCTGATTCCTCGATGCTATGAGCAGGTAATTCTACGTAGCATATTTTCCCGTTTCCGGTTGTGGGGGATTTCTCTTTTTGCATTGTTGATAATTTGTGTTTTATGATTTGAATTTTTCTAGCGCTTTTTTATTTTTTCGTCACTCTCCTCCAGCATAAAAATTAACTCCACGGGCTTGTTGAATATCCTTGCAATTTTCAGTGCCAATAATGTTGAGGGGACATATTTATTACTTTCAATGGAATTAATGGTTTGTCGTGAAACATCAACCTGCTCTGCAAGTTCTGCCTGGGTGATGTTCTTTATGGCCCGTTCCACCCGGATATTATTCTTCATGGTGCTTATCTGTTTTTAATGAACGGTTCAAACGGAAAATAACCCACCTGAAGCGAACGATGAAAAATATAAGTGGCACCCAGATGTTGAGCCTTAAAATGTCAAAGAGATCAATACCCGTTGTGAAAATCAAACTGCCTAAAAGGATCAGATAATTCAGATAGATCGCCCATCGCAAAGAATCCAGACGCAGCTGGGATATTTGTTCATCTTCAATCTTTTCTTTGGAAAATGCGATTAAGAACAAGCCGGTCAAAACCAGGATGGTCGACACGATATTAAACAGGTGCTCGTTCGTAAAAAGAGCGGAATCGGCCGGGCCTGTGGGCAGGTGATGACTTCCAAGGCCCGGATATGCCATTTCCCAAAATAATCTGATTGGAATATGGAGAAGGATCAGGCCAAGGCCGATAAAGCGGCTTTTATATGAAAATAGATAGTTCGTTCTCATAATGTCAAGTATTGTATACCGAATGTAAAGTTTATTTTACATATAGCAAGTATATTTGACAATTTTTTTACTTTTAGGATGGGAATTTACCATCAAAAGAAATAAAGGAATAATGCTTTCCTTTGAGACTCAATGAATAACATTAAAATCAACAGCATGAAAAAAATATTGTTTTTATTATTCGGCAGCTTAATGGTTGCGGCCTGCAATACAAAGACAAATCCGGATACGGTAGTCCCGGCCAAGGATACCCTTACCTATGCTTACAAGGCCACATATTCCTCCGACATAACCGTGCCCGGCGATCCCCTCAATGCACAAAAAGTATTGCAGGTGTGGAAAATGTTTGAGACTGCAAAAATCCAGGAAATGAAACCCTACTTTGCCGATTCTGTGAAATACGACGATGCCCATGGAATGCATTTTTATGGCCCGACTGAAAAATTGCTTGCATATGCGAAGAGTGATATTGATGGTCTTGACTCTATGCGATTTGATATTATGGCATGGCAAAGCGCACATGTTAATGATAAGAATGAGGACTGGGTTAATATCTGGTCAAGGGAAAGACGATATCCTAAAAATGGTGGCAAAGCGGATACCGTTTTAATGCAGGAGAACTGGAAAATAAAAAATGGGAAAGTTGTTTCATTCGATCAATATCTGGCTAAAATGTGATAGAACTGATAGCATACGAACGGAGGCAATGCCGTCTTTTGGAAAAATACCCTCGTGGATACACTGGGTACCGGAGAAGCAAGCTGTATTGCAATCGGAAATTAATTGTTTCTGCCAGAACGTAATTCTACATGCGTTCTGCATTATGGCCAATTTTATCTGCATCAGATTTTTCATTAAATTATCATCCGCATCAACAGACTTTTGATTGCCCATTGTCAGGAAAAGTCTAAATAACATTTGGTGAGATTGAAATTTAATATATCTTAGTGTACTATTACAATAATACACTAAACCGGTTTCCATGGTTTCTGTTTCCAATCTTCACTTTTCTTACGGACAGAAAAATGTATTCAACGGACTGAACCTTTCCCTTGAGGCGGGCTATATCTACGGCTTATTGGGAAGAAATGGAACCGGCAAATCTACTTTGCTGAGGAGTATGGCAGGTCTCCTATTTCCGCAGAAAGGCACCATCGAAGTTTTAGGTTTTAATCCTGCCCTTCGCAAACCTGATTTTTTGCAGCAGCTTTTCCTGGTTCCGGAAGAATTCTACCTGCCGGATATCAGTCTGGAGAAATTACTAAAGTATCAGGCTGCTTTTTACCCGAAGTTTAATTACAGGCAATTTGAAAAATACATTCATGAATTTGAAATCCTCGGAGCAAATACCCTGCAGGAGATGAGTTACGGGCAGAAAAAGAAAGTACTGATTAGTTTTTGCCTTGCAACCAATGCCGCCCTTATGCTGCTGGATGAGCCGACCAACGGACTCGATATCGTAAGTAAGAGCCAGTTCAGGAAAATAATTGCCGGGGCGCTTGATGAAAATAAATGCATCATCATCAGTACGCACCAGGTCAAGGACCTGGAAAGCCTGATTGACCGGGTAAGCGTTATTGATGAAGGAAAGATCCTTTTTGATCAGACGGTTGATTTTATTACAAAAAGGCTCTTATTTAAAATTTCTTTTGATGCGTATGAAGTCGCCCAATCATTGTACAGCGAATCTTCACTAAGAGGGCATGCCATTGTAAGAAACAATCCGGAAGGAGAGGAAGGGAAGCTTGACCTGGAATTGCTTTACAAGGCGATCATAACCAACCACCATCTTATTGAATCCGCATTTAAAGCATAATCATGAACCAGGTATTTGATTTACAGCGGTGGCTTCTAGTCGTGAGTGAACACGGATCCCGGAACAGGAAAAGATACCTGCTTTCCCTCATGGCCGTAGCCGGACTAATAGCGGGATTTTATTCCTTTTATATTTTGGCAAGCCGGAGACCCATACCACCGTTTCTTCAATCACTGAATTATTTTATTGGTTTATATTTTTCAGGCTGTCTCTTTGCGAGCATGTTATTTGATGACTTAAACCATGGTCCGAAAGGTATCAGCGCATTATTGATTCCTGCATCCCACTTCGAGAAAATGCTGTGCCTGCTATTATATGGCATTATCATTTTTTTTATTTTTTATACCCTGGTTTTTTACCTTGTCGATATTCCAATGGTGAGCCTGAGCAACGCATGGGGAGCCCAATGGCATAAGACTTCCTCAGAGGCAAGCCTTCCTTTTTCGCCTTCAGGCATCACCAATGTATTTTCTTCCCGTGAAGAGATGATGCCCTTACCCTTTATCGAGAATCTGAATGTATATCTTTTTCAGGCCTTTTTTGTTGTCCAGTCAGCCTATATTCTGGGATCCGTATACTTCAGGAAATTCAGTTTTATCAAAACGACCATTTCTCTTTTTGCTTTGTTTTTTTTCCTTTTTCTTTATTTCGAAATATTTCTGAGCGGAATGATGCCGCCAAATTCGTGGTATTATAGCCTCACAAGCTGGCTGGTTCACCATAACCAGACAACAGAATATGTTTTATTACCCGGATGGGCCGATGAATTATTTTATTTTGTGTTGGGATACCCTTTTGCCTTTATTTTTCTTGCAGCTACTTATTTCCGGCTAAAGGAAAAGCAGATTTAGGGGATAAATATATTTTATGGAATTCAGGGAGTCGCAGGCCATATATCTTCAGATCGCTGATTTTGTGTGCGAGCGGATTTTACTTAAAGAATGGAAACCGGCAGAACGGATTCCTTCCGTGAGGGAACTGGCAGTTCAATTGGAAGTAAACCCAAATACGGTTATGAGAACCTATGAATTTCTGCAACAGCGGGATGTTATATACAATGAGCGGGGAGTTGGTTTATTTGTGGCCGCCAATGCAATCAAAAACGCGATGGTATACAGGAAGGACGAATTTCTGAATAAGGATCTTTCCTACATCTTCCGGAACATGTATCTCTTAAATATTTATCCGGAAGATTTGCAAACCCGTTTTGAGAAATATAAAAAGCAGCACTTCAGCTAAACCTACAATTATGAGAACCAGTAATAAAATATTAATCTTCACACTTCTGTTCATTGCACTCATTGGGACGGCTGTCCATTTAACCTTATACGGAAGGTATAAATCGGGTCATTTTACCAGCGAGGAGCAAATTAAAAAATTGCTTTTTGACTCTCATGACCTTCCTGATATACGGTATGTAAGCCTTAGAGGCCTTATGAATATAAGGATAATTACCGCTGATAAACCAAGACTTGAAGTGAATAAAAAAATGAGAGAAAGGATTAATTTTCAAATGAAGGGGGACAGCTTGTTTGTTTGGGGGGATACAAGTGTTTACCTCTTAAGAAAGAATAGTTTTGGACCAATAGTAGAAAACCAGGAGACCGATTTATATGTTACTGCGGAAGTACCCATAGAAACTTCCCATTGTATTATTCAGGTGCGGGGTTCAGGAAACCCCATAAATGCGCCTGACTACCTGTTTCATATTTCAAATACCAGGTTGCAATTAGGGGAATTTAGATTCCTGGACAGCACCAAGCACTATTTTAATGAGGTGAGGGTAAAAGCAGCTGCCCAGAGCCTGGTCAGCTTTACAAATAAAGTTGATTCATTGCACGCAGAGCTGATCAATTCATCACTTAGTGAAGATGGAGGCCGTTTGGGTTATCTGGACCTTAAGGCCAATGATTCATCCACTGTTTTTCTGAGTGGAGTGGATCTTCAATTAATAATGCCCGGGAATAAATAGAGCCCTAAAATAAATTTATGCAACTCGTTATCAAATCACTCTCAAAGACCTATCCAAATGGCGTGAAGGCGGTAAAAAATGTATCCCTGACCCTGGAGCACGGCAGGTTTGGATTACGTGGTCCCAATGGAGCAGGTCAATCTTCATTAATGCGGACGTTTGCTACACTTCAGGAGGCAGATGAAGGAAGCATTTTTCTGGATGAATTAGATGTACTCAAGCAGAAAAAGGAATTAAGGCAATTACTCGGGTACCTGCCCCAGGAGTTTGGCGTTTACCCCAGAAT
>JANWIY010000025.1 GCA_025449645.1 Chitinophagaceae bacterium
CTATTTGACATAATGAATATTATAAGAAAGATATGGGTTTTTACTATACGCGATGCATCGAAAATTTACGTTTTTCAAAGAAAATCAATAGATTCGCATTTGCTAATCTTCCTTTGCAAAATCTCCGTCCAACCACCAAACGTTTAATTGCTTGTTTGCCATGACCGACGAAGAATTTAAATTCCTTGAAGTGCTTTATAACCGGGGCTCCATTCCAGAGCAATCGTACATAAATTATGTGCATGGATCGCTCCATGGCAACGCGCTGGCCGAAAATGAGACCATCGAAAATATTTTCTCCAGGTTTCAGAATTCAGGATTTATCGACTCCAATCATAGGGGAATTTTGGAGATCACCCCGTTGGGAAAGGAAAAATTTGAGGAACTTGCTGAACGGAAAGAAATTAACCGTAGTCTGGCTAATCTTTCTACCAAAAAGACAAGGAGCATTCATCTTGGCCGGCGTATATGGCTGGCCATAATCATCCTCCTAATCGTTATGTGCGTACTGGCCAGCACCATTATCAACCGGTGGGAATCCATGATGGATCTTTTGCGCCACCTTTGGCATTGAATACCCCTTAAATTTCTTCCTGCCAAACGCTTCCGCTTCCGACGAGGGATACGGGATTTTGCCTTATTTTCACTTTAAATAGTCCTTTTGAAACTCAAGTCAGGATCTGCATTCTGGATTCACTCTGTTTTCTTTACCCTGCTCAACCGGTTTTCCCTGATTGCTTTTGGTGTAATCGTCTATATCATCCTGGCTAAAAAAGTTTTTCCTACCGCGAATGAAATGGGTGTATGGGCGCTGTTTTTAAGTATTATCGCTCTGATCGAGACAATCAAACAAGGACTGCTCAGGAATCCAATGATCAAATTTCTCAGCGAACCTGAATATGTTGACAACCGGAACAAGATCCAATCCGCTTCACTTATTACCAATATCCTTTTTTCCCTGCTTGCGATTCTTTTGATTTTTTTTGGGGGCCATATATTTGTAAAATGGCTCAACACAGCACAACTTTACCCATTGGTTCAATGGGGAACCCTGCTGATACTCCTGCTTATCCCCTTCAACCATTTTGAAGTGCTTCTTCAGGCGCATTTCAAATTTCGCCATATTTTTCTAGGGTATTTTTTCAGGCAGGGGGTTTTTCTGGCCTGCGTAATAATTCTGCTGATTTACCATAAGCCATTTCTTACCCTGATCAACCTCGTGAAATTGCAAATCCTGGCGCTTGCCTGTGGCACAGCTGTGCTCCTTTATTTTGCCCGCGGGTATTTCTACCGGAAATTCGATGCCGAAAAAAAAACAATGCTCCGGATGTTCCACTTCGGAAAATACATCTTCGGAACGAATGTTTTTTCCGCCTTTGGGAGGTCTGCCGACCAGTTTATTACGGCGGGTTTTATCTCCGCAGATGTTGTGGCGTATTATAATGTGGTTGCCCGGATCAACAATATGATGGACGTGCCTTCGATTGCTGTTGCCGACGTGCTTTTTCCAAAGAATGTGGAAGCCATGGTCAGTAGCGGGGAAGAAAAAGTCAGGTATTATTTTGAACGAACGGTCGGCACCATCATCAGCATCCTCGCTCCGATCAGCCTGGTCATTTTTATTATTCCCCATCTCTTTATCATGATCCTCGCCGGCAGCAAATATTACGCGGCAGTTCCGATCTTACAGACAGTAATTTTATTCAGTTTCCTGCGACCTTTTTCTTATCAGTTCGGCGCGACGATGGATGCTATCGGCAAGCCGAAAATCAACTTCTGGGTGAATCTTCTGAGTATGTGTCTCAACTATGGCTGCATGTATATAGGGCTGCGGCTGACAGGCTGGATGGGTGCTGCCTATGGAGCAGTTTTATCCTCTGTTCTTTCTTTCTGCATCATGTTTGCCGTCCTGAATAAAACCATTGGCGTAAATCTGGGAGAAACGTTCCGATATGTCGGTTTTGCCTACAAGGAAATGCTGTCCATATTGAAAAAACTACTCGGCAGGAATGAGAATGATGCTGCCCTGCCATAAATGCCTTTGTGTATTTTTAATAAAGTAGCCGGGTCTTGATTGTATTTTTCACATCCTTTAATAGCCTGGTCGCCTGGGCAGACAATTTTTTGTCTACGTCAAGCACAACGTACCCGATATTATCGTTTGTTTTCAGGTATTGCGACAGGATATTAATATGGTGATCCGACAGGCGGGTGTTGATTTCTGACAATACGCCCGGAACATTGTTGTGGATATGCAGGATCCGGTGTGAATCCGGATGCTGGGGAAGGCTCAGTTCCGGAATAGTATGTGATCCCGTGGTTATTCCCATTTCCAGGTATTGATAAAGTTTATTGCTCACATCTTCGCCAATATTTTCCTGGGCCTCTTCTGTAGAACCTCCAATATGCGGCGTGAGCAATACATTGGGCCTGCTCTGCAGGGGCGTGCTGAACCGGTCACCATTCTTTTCCGGTTCATGCGGATAAACGTCCACTGCCGCGCCTGAAACAATTCCTTCTTCGATTGCTTTGGCGAGCGCATCCAGATCGACGACTTCTCCCCGCGCATAATTCAGCAGGATAGCGCCTTTTTTGAATTGCCTGATCAGCGTTTTATTCACCAGCATCCGCGTCTGTTCCGTATCCGGCACATGAAGGGTAATGATATCGGACTCGGATACGAGTTCCTTCAGGGTTTTCCTGGCTTCTGCATTGCCAAGTGGCAGTTTGGTAACAATATCATAGAAAATCACTTTCATGCCCATGGATTCGGCCAGCACACTCACCTGCGTCCCGATATTGCCGTATCCAATAATCCCCATGGTCTTGCCTCTGAGTTCATAACTGCCCTTGGACTCTTTCAGCCAGACCCCGGAATGGGCTGCCTTGCTTTTGTCGGGTATTCTCCGGATAAGCATAATGGATGCACCTATCACCAGTTCAGCCACAGAACGTGTATTGGAATAGGGGGCGTTAAAAACGGCCACCCCATGTTTGGTTGCACTATTCAGATCCACCTGGTTAACCCCAATGCAAAAACAGCCGATGGCCTGTAATTTATTTGCAGCGTCCAGCACCCTGGCTGTTATCCGGGTTTTGGATCGTATGCCCAACAGATGAATATCCCTGATTTCATCGATCAATTCCTCTTCAGACAATGCCCGGGTAAGTTTTTTAACATCACTATAACCAGCGCCCGAAAAGTGCTTTACTGCTGCATCGCTGATGTTTTCGAGAAACAAAATCCTGATCTTTTCTTTGGGATAACTGGTAATTTTCTTGTCAGCCATAATCTGAATACGTGTTTTTGCGTTATTTCTATGAAATGAGGTGCAAAATTCCCATTAAAAATGGAAACGGAAAAACAAAACTCCTTTCATTGGGCTTAAATCTGATAATATTTTAATTTTGCGCCCACGAAACCATTAAATATATACCTGTTGAAAACCATTTGTTGCTCCCTGATGGCTGCTTCTTTTCTCGTATGTTGCGGGCAGGCGCCCTCTTCGAAACAGGCAGTGAAAAATCAGGATACCCTGCTTTTAGCGGCCAGACATCCGGCTCCCAGGGAGCTTCCGACAGGCGAATACCACCACTTCAACAACGCCGCCCGGCATTTTTTTGATTCTTTGTTTTCTCATGGTTTTAATGGTGGTTTACTGGTTGCCAGAGACGGAGAAATCGTCTACGAGCGATACAGCGGTTTTAGAAATCCCCGGGCAAGGAAAGACTCCGTGAACGCCCATACAGCTTTTCACCTGGCCTCAGTTTCAAAAACATTTACGGCCATGGCTGTTTTGAAGCTTTGGGAAGAAGGAAAACTGGATATACATGATGATATCTCCAAATATCTCCCGGGATTTCAGCCAGGCATCAGCATCAAGAATCTGCTGAGTCAGCGAAGCGGACTCACGAATTATGTCCATTTCATGGATCAATCCGGCTGGGATAAAAGAAAATTCCTTACCAACGCGGATTTGCTTCAATACATTATCCAGCACAGGGCCCAGGTGCAACATGCGCCGCCGGGACGTCATTTTGAGTACTCAAATACCAATTACGCTTTTCTGGCACTGATCATTGAAAAAGCTTCAGGCGAATCTTATGCAGAGTTTATTACAAGGAATTTTTTTGAACCCCTCCAAATGAATGACAGTTATGTCTTTTCAATTCAGGATACAGCCAGGGCCACACGTTCATTTAGAATAAGCGGCCGCCCCTACCCTCTTGAATATCTGGATGTGATTTACGGCGATAAGAATATTTACAGCACGCCGGAAGATCTCCTGAAATGGGACGCAGCTCTCCGGGGAGGCATTTTATTTAGGCAGGCAACGCTTGACAGCGCCTATGCTCCTTATAGCCTGGAAAAACCCGGCCGCCGCAATTACGGATTGGGCTGGAGAATGATCGTTTATCCGACCGGCAAGAAACTGATCTATCACAATGGCTGGTGGCACGGAAACAGGACGGTTTTTATCCGCATGATGGAGGAAAATGCAACGATCATTGCGCTCTGCAATAATGATAATAGAAGAGTTTATTCATGCAAAAAACTCTGTGATGTTTTTGGGAACTATCAACAGGAGCAGGAAAGTCCGGATGAACAGGAAAATGATGCCGAAGGTCGCGGAGGAGAAAAGCGTTAGACCCATTCCAGACAGACATGATGCCGGACTAATTCCTACCTTCATTGTAATGAAAGATGTTGCTTCTTTTGTAAAAGGATTTAAGGACCAATATGCCCTGGTGGACCTTGATTCCGCAAGGGCAGTTTACAAACCTCGGAATCCTTTTTCCAACAAAGGAAATTATGGCCATGCCCTGCTGCTCGCCGGGAGCTTTGGAAAAATCGGCGCAGCGGTCATGTCTGCCCGGGCATGCTTAACCAGTGGCGCAGGATTAGTTACCACACACCTCCCAGGCTGCGGCTATATAATTATGCAGGCCGCCTTGCCGGAAGCCATGGTAACTGTGGATCCGGACCCGGATCATTTGACGCAGCTGCCAAAAGACTTAAAGCCTTACAACGTGATTGGGGCCGGACCTGGCATCGGCACCGAAGAAAGCACAAAGGGACTCATTAAAAAGCTGACAAAATCTTTTCCCCATCCGATCGTACTGGATGCGGATGCACTTAATATTATCAGCAGGGATAAAAGACTTCTCGGTAAAATTCCTGCAAATTCCATTTTAACGCCCCATCCAAAAGAATTCGACAGGTTGTTTGGACCATCCGCGGACAATGCCCACAGATTTGAGCTTGCAAAAAGCAACGCAGTGAAATACAAACTTATTCTGGTTTTGAAAGGTCATTATACCGGAATATTTTGCCCGGATGGCAGCATTTATTTCAATACCACCGGAAATGCGGGCATGGCAAAGGGAGGAACCGGCGATGTGCTGACCGGAATGGTAATCGCAATGCTGGCTCAGTCGTATGCACCACCAGATGCTGCGAAGCTGGCTGTTTTTCTGCACGGTCTGGCCGGCGATATCGCAGCTGCGGAATCTTCCGAAGAATCCATGCTGGCTTCTGACCTCATTAGTTGCATCGGGAAAGCATTTGTTCGATTGAAAAAAGATTCCTGAGTGACGTTGACAATTATTTGATGCTTTTAATAATAGAAGGCACCATTTCAAAATCAGCAGATTTATCCAAAAAATGGTCGGCGCCCATGGTCTTGCATAATTTTCTGTAATAGGGGCCTGACTGATTGGTGAGCATGATCACGAAGGTTCCGGGGTTCTTCGTCTTAGCCAGCTCAAGCAAGTCAATTCCAGAACCATCGGAAAGATGGATGTCAAGAACCACCACATCCGGAACGAGGTGCGTGAGGATTTGCCTGGCTTCAAAAAAAGTTCCGCAACAAAATAAAGTATGGGATTTTAAGTCTTCCAGCATGGAGATCAGCCGCTCCACGATGAGCGGGGAATCGTCAACAAGAAGTACTTTTTTTGGATTCACCTGTAAAATATTAACCGACTCAATTTACAGTGAACCGGGCGAAACGAATATCGTATATCTGATTAGAATCCTGTCGCAATTTGGTTGAGGGTTTGTAGTAAAAGTACTACAACCTCATATTATTTTGTGTTCAATAGCGTAAAGCGTTAGTTCCGCATTGGTCCGGAGATTCATTTTCATCATAACGCGTGATCTGTAGGTGCTGATGGTCGTTACGCTCAGGGATAACCGTGATGCAATATCAGAAACGGCCATTCCACCTGCTAGGAGTTTTAATACCTCAAATTCCCTGTCAGAAAGGGATTCATGGGATAATTTATCAGGATCATGATCAAGGGCATTAGCCAGCTTTTCCGCAATCGTCGGCGTTATGTATTTTTTACCCTGCATGACCCGGTTGACGGCGGCGACCAATTGCTCTGGGGCGGAATCCTTGTTCAGGTAACCTGAGGCCCCGGCTTTTAATACGCGCAAGGCATACAGGTCTTCTGAATGAACGCTCAAAATGAGTACCGGTAATTTAGGATAGTGTTGTTTGATTTGCTGCAATACCTCCAGACCGCTTCTTCCGGGCATGGAAATATCTGAAATGATCACATCCCAGGTTCTGGAAAAAACCATTTTCAGCAACGCCTCTGCATCCGTAACTTCTTCAATAGTTGCAGAAGGAAATGCTTCCAGCAGAATTTGTTTGAGTCCTTTCCGAACCACAGTATGATCATCCGCTATCAGAAACCGGTACATTCTTTTATATTAGATCCCGATAATATTGTAGGGAACTGTAACTAATACCGAGGTTCCCCGGCCCTGCCTGCTTTCAATTTTAAATTCACCTCCCATCATTAAAGCCCGCTCTTTCATGCCCAGGATGCCCAGCGTTTTTCTGTCGCCCGGCTTTTCAATCTGAAACCCTTTTCCATTATCATCAATACTCAAAAGCAAATTTTCCGCTTCCTGGTCCAATGCAATTTCAATCTTAGATGCATGAGCATGACGCGCAATATTGGTGAGCGATTCCTGGCAAATCCGGAAAAGGCCGATGGAAATACCGGCTGGAAAACTGGTTCTGCTAACATCCGTAACAAAACGGGTCTGGATTGAAAATCTTTTTTGAAATTCTTCTGCCTGCCATTCGATAGCAGGAACCAGACCCAGGTCATCCAGGATTCCCGGACGAAGTTCGGATGCAATTCGTCTTACAGTCATAATGGTACTGTCCAGCAGGGTTAGGGAATTTGCAATCCGTTCTCTTGTGAATTCATCTTCCTGATCTAATTTTTTTGAAATCCAGGAGAAGTCCATTTTCAGCCCGGTAAGTTGCTGGCCAAGCTCATCATGGATTTCTCTTGCTATCCACGCACGTTCTTCTTCTCTCACATCCTGCAGATGGGAAGCAAGTTCGCGGATCTCATCATAGGATCTCTTAAGCTTTTCTTCTGTCTGGATCTTCGCGGTAATGTCATCTGAAAGTACAAGCCTTACGCGTTTTCCCTCTGATTCAAAATCGTACACACTGATTTCAACATGTATCAGCTCCTGATTTTTTTTTCTGTGCAGCCAGTGTCCCCGGTTACTAACGCCCTGGATGTGTAGTCGCATTTCCTGCAGAAAACGCGCTTCTTCCTCTTCCGGCCGGATCTTTTTTGCATCCAGGGCCATGAACTCTTCCCTCGTGTATTCATAATGTTTTAATGCAGCAATATTAACATCAATGATTTGAAAGTTTTCGAGAGAGATCATCCACATGGGCATGGGATTACTCTCAAATAACATTTTATATTTTTTTTCAGATTGTATGATCTGCAGGATGCCTTCCTTTACTTCTATTTCCAACAATTCATCCATTTCAATTATATGATTTTTCCGGGGGTCCCGGCTCCGCACCAGGTTATCCGGATTTTATTTTGTACCATTTTGAGAAAATATCCAATTGTACAGCGGTGTTTGGTTACATATACAATTTAATCCATTTTTGGTCGCACAGCAAACCTTTCCGGAAATGCAAACGGCAGATGGTGGAGAATATAAGTGTAATCACCTAGTAAATAAAACTGAAGGACCGGACGTCCGGCACCTGAATTTCGGAGACGGGACTATTCAGGTTGTTTGAAAAATTGGCGGTAGGCAGGCAAATCAGGAAAGAAAATAATATCAGAAGCTGTACTTCACGTAACCGTTCTTGGAATTCATAAGGCTTACCAGCGAAATGGAGTTTTTTACCTGAAGTTTTCTCAGGATATTATGCCTGTGTGCCTCAACAGTTTTTATAGATATATTGAGTTTGTCCGCTATTTCCTTTGAACGAAGCCCCTGGCGGATGCACTGGGATATCTGGATCTCCTTGTTGGTGAGGGAAAAGGCATTCGCCGGCTCATTGACCGGAGGCAGGGTGATATCAAATCCCTGGGCCCTGATTTCCTCGCAAACGAATAGCCCGCCCGCGTGTACGGCCAGTATGGCTTCATACATTTCTTCGCGGCTGGAATTTTTTGTTATATATCCTTTTGCGCCAGCCGAAAACATTTTCTTTACAAACAGCATTTCTGAGTAAAACGAAAGGCCGATCACTTTGGATTCGGGAGAGACGGTTGCCAGCTTCGCAGTGGCTTCGAATCCGTTTAGCGGCATCATATTAATATCCATAAGGACTACCTCGGGTTTCCTGACAGCGGCAATTTCAACTGCTTCGCCAGAATCGCTGCAGGAAGCCACTACACTAAAGCGGCTGTCGTTATTCAGGATGAAAGTCCAGGTTTCACGGATCAGTTTGTGGTCTTCAGCGATGAGGATTCGAATTTTTTCCATTGCTTTGGGTTAAACACCAGGTATTAAGTTGCAAGATAATGGAGAATGCCGGAGCCCGGAATAGAACAAAACACCTATTTGAACTGTAAAAATTTCCTTTCCATTGTAGAATATAAACTACAAGCGGAATCAGATAAAATAAAAAAATAAAATTCCATCCATGCTATTAGAGCCCCTGCAGATCAGAAGTATCCTGTTAAAAAACCGCATCGCTATTTCGCCGATGTGCCAGTACTCTTCAATAGATGGCTTTGCCAACGACTGGCACCTGGTTCATCTGGGATCCCGCGCAACAGGTGGCGCTGCATTGGTCATGCAGGAGGCGACAGCCGTGAGTCCTGAAGGCCGCATCACACTGGATGATATGGGTCTCTGGAAAGACGAACAGACCGGGCCCCTGTTAAGAATCACCCGGTTTTTGAAACAGAATGGCGCAGTACCCGGAATACAACTCGCCCATGCAGGCCGTAAAGCCAGCAATGTTTCACCATGGAAAGGCGGTAAAGAGTTGCCTGGAAAAGATGGAGGCTGGATTACAAGAGCGCCATCCGCCATTCCATTCAGGGACACGGACCCGCCGCCACATCCCCTCACTGGCTCCGAACTTCACCGGGTAGCCACCGATTTTCAAATGGCTGCTCAAAGATCGCATGCCGCAGGCTTTCAGATATTGGAAATTCATTCGGCCCATGGCTACCTGCTCCATGAATTTCTATCTCCGCTCAGTAATCAAAGGACTGATGAATATGGTGGCAGTTTTGAAAACCGTATCCGCTTGCTTACAGAGGTCGTGGATGACGTCCGCAAAGTCTGGCCCGCAGAATTGCCCTTGTTTGTCAGAATTTCCGCAACGGATTGGGCGGAAGGCGGCTGGAATCCGGATGAATCGGTGAGACTGGCTTCTGTGTTGAAACAAAGAGGAGTTGACCTGATTGACGTGTCCTCCGGGGGATTGGTGCAAGGCGTAAAAATCCCTCTCGGCCCGGGGTATCAAACTCCTTTTGCAGAGAGGATCCGGAGGGAAACCGGAATACTAACCGGTGCAGTAGGGTTGATAACAAAGGCCGGCCAGGCAGACGAAATTCTCCATTCCGGAAAAGCAGACCTGATCCTCATTGCAAGGGAATCCCTTAGAAATCCGAATTTTCCATTAACGGCGGCCAGGGAGTTGAACGCAGAAATTAAATGGCCGCCACAATATGAACGTGCAAAATAAAAGGTCCCGCCAGATGACAGGACTGAATAAAATTGGCCATTGATTTTTCAAAGCAGGGATTCTAAACCAGAGATTGGGACGGTTGGGGGCATGGTTTCACGCGTTTGCATAAGGATCAATGAATTCAATGGCCAGGTTTTCATTCGGACAGGATACACAATTCAATAGGTTAACAACTTCAAGGCCTAAGGTTTCAGAAGTGAGGTTTTCATGGGGCGGATCATCAGCAATGATCTTCACAGGTCAAATAATATCCCGGGCAGCTTTTCAAAATCATAGGCTTTATCAATGAAATAATCCGCACCCAGATCCAGGCAAAGTTTCCGGTAATAGTCGCATGCTTCGTTAGTGATTATAATTACTTTAGTTTGAAGGCGTTTTTTTCGGATATACGTAAGCAGACTGAGGCCGCTGGAGACGGGAAGGTTGATATCAAGCAACACGACATCAGGCTTTTCCCGATCAAAAAGCATTTTCCCCTCCTCAAAATCATGTGCATCAGAAAATGCCGATATATTTTCGGCAGTCGAGAGTAACCTTCTCAGCCGGGAAATGATCAGGGATGAATCATCCACAATCAGCACTTTTAATTTTTGCTTTGTCCCGCATACTGGATTCATAAAGCAAAGAAAGATCAAAACAGGGCCAGGAAAAATAGAACCTTTCATTCTATTCCTATCGTTTCCTTAACGGAAGTTTGTAATGGTTTATACTACGAAAATGACAAGTTGATTAGGTATGAATTATGGGATATGTATTGTGGGTGTTGGAACTCATAACTCATAATTCATAATCCATAATTAGTCACGCGTTTTCCGCAAAAACCGGAAGTGTGAAAGAAAAAGTGCTTCCATTTCCAGGCTGGCTTTCAATCGTGAGCGATCCGCCATTCTTGGCGAGGAATTCCTTGCATAACATCAGTCCTAGGCCCGTACCGCTTTCCCTGGCGGTTCCGTAGGTGCTGTAATAATTATTCTCATGAATGCAGGCAATGGTTTCGGCGCTCATTCCGATACCGCTGTCAACAACAGAAACCTTCAAGAAAGGGCCATCAGGCCGCAGGCGGATGCTGATCCTGCCGCGGTCGGGTGTAAATTTAATAGCGTTGGAGAGCAGATTTCTCAGGACCAGGGTTACCATATCCCTGTCTGCATAAGCCATGCTTTGGTCAGGGATGTCACAACTGATAACAATTTTTTTTGATGAAGCCTGAAGTTGCTGAACATTGATTACCTCACCGGTGACCTGGCCAAGATCAATTGGCTGCGGTGATACGCTGGCCGAATTCATCTGGCTTTTTACCCAATGGAGCAGGTTTTCCATAAGCCCCGTTGTATAGTTAAGATCAGTAACCACGTCTGGAATAATAGCCTTGATTTCTGCCCCACTCATTTTTAATTGCTGAATACTCCCAAAAAGATTTCGTAATGCATACATCGGCGTTTTCATATCATGGGAGATCACTGAAAAAAGCTTATTTTTCAAAGAGTTCAGCTCGCTGAGTTCTGCCGCCTTCTCTTCAATTTCGGCTTTCTGTTTTTCGATTTTGTCATTGGTTTCCTGTAAGGCCTTATTCGTTGCCAGGATCCCAAACAGATAAAGGCTGTTCTCTTTCTTTATAAGAAACAGCGCATAAAAAATGAGCAGGATGACCGTGATCTGGTTAAATAGAAATAAGAACATATTGTTTGCGTGTAATTGATAGTCATAATGACTCGTCAATACGACGAGCACAAAATAGCTTACCATCGAAAGTCCGACCGCAAACAGCATGTGCGTAATCAGGGGCAGGAAAAAAACAGCTAGGATCCCATTCAATATAAAATATAACTCAACCCCGAGGTTCATCCCTGTCATGTAAACAACAGAGGTCATCACCGGATATAGAATAAAATAAATGATCATTCCCGCTTCATACCGGAAATAAAAATTCAGATAAAGCACCACGAGATTGACCCATGCCGGCAGGCTGGCCAGAAGAAAGGAGCTCAGGGGAAATTTGCTATTGCCAAAAAAACAAATCAGGGGAATGATGATACCCGTGAGGAACTGGAAAAAATTAAGTTGGTTAAAAACACTCAGCTTCCCTTTATCAAGTTCATCCATGGTTTTTGTGAATCCCAGGGATTTAATTTCCTCCAGAAAATGATGTGATTTTTGTGAGAATGCCCCGACCCGCGATGGAATCGAAAAGTTCCTAAATGAAACGCGGGGCCATTTTCTTTTTACCCTGGCAAAGGTTCTGCCAATAGAAAACCATCTTAATTTCTCCAGGAATGTATTGGATATGCCGGAAATTTTCATTAAATATTGGTCTTAAGAACCTGAAATCAAGGATAAGAACAAATTAGGTATTTATTGTCAAAACAACAAGAACTGTTGGGCAATAATGATTGATGATTGATGGACCAAAGCCGGTGGTTGAAATTTATTGGGAGGCGGGGGCAGCTGATAGTTGATGGTTGATGGAGGGTCGCTCATGGCTGGGCTAAAATAAAAAAAGTAGAATTTAAGAATCTATCGCGAGTCGAATCATTAAATTAATAAGTTTAGACCTAAGTATCAGGCCAGATGAAATAAACAAAAAAGAGCGCAATAGCGCTCCTTAAATAAATAATCCATCATTCATAACTCATAAGCCAAAATCCTCCATCCATCAACAATCAACCAATTACCTGGCCATGCTCGCTTTCTCTTTCTTCCGGGCTTTTTTCAGCGCCGCTTCGATTCCCTTGCTGAGGTTGTCAAATGTGGGCTTTCCGCTGAAAGGCTCTCCATTAATAAAGAATGCAGGCACGGTAGTAACTCCTTTCTGAATACCTTCCCTGAGATCACCCTGCACCTGCCAGCCATAAGTGGCATTTACCAGGTGGTCCAGGAATTTCTTGTTGGAAATGCCAGCTTCCCTGGAATGGAGTTTAAGGCTCGTTGTTCCCAGGTTATGCCGGTTATGAAATAATATATTATGCATTTCCCAGAACTTACCTTCCTGGGCAGCAGCAACGGAAGCTTCACCAGCTTTCAGGCTGCGCTGATGGATCTTGGTCAGGGGGAAATGACGGAAATTGAATCTTACCTTCCCATCATACTCTTCCATAATCTTTTTTACCACCTCATGTGCCTTGGCGCAATCTTCGTTTTCATATTCTCCGAATTCTACCAGGGTCACGGGAGCGGTCTTAGGGCCTACAAATACGTCACGCGGTTCAATAATCTCTATGATCTCTTTCTTAAAAGCCATGATATATATCCTTTTGATTTATTTTTTCCTGATTTTCTAATCTTTAAGTTATAACATCGATCAACCCCGAAAGTTGAAAAAAAAGCCTCTTAACCAGACGGATTGGCAGGAGGCGGCTAAAAATAGGTATTTTCCCCCAAAAATCTTACTTATTTTACGGTCGCCCCGAAGGTTAATAAATTAGTTAACATGTTATTAAGATGTAATGCCTGATTTCTCGTGTTCTTCCCGCTCATTGCGGAATACAACCAGTCCGTCGAACACGTCCACAAGCACAGGGTGAGCGTGATCAATAGTACCTGCTAATATCTTTTTACTCAAAGGGTTAACGATTTCTTTCTGAATGAGTCTTTTCAAAGGTCGTGCCCCAAACTGAGGATCGAATCCGTTTTCCGCCAGGTAATCGATTGCATATTCACTAAATCGCAGGTCAATCCCGTTTTTGAGAACCATCCGGGCGAGGCTGTTAAGCTGAATCCGGATAATGCCCCTGATCTCCGCCTTTAAAAGGGGTTGAAACATAATGACTTCATCGATTCTGTTGAGAAATTCGGGACGGATAGTCTCCCTTAACAGGAGCATGACTTCCGCCCTTGTCTTTTCCACAACTTCTACCTTATTTTCCTCGGTCACGTCTTCAAATGAAGCCTGAATAATCTGGCTCCCCAAATTGCTAGTCATGATGACAATCGTATTCTTGAAATTTACGGTCCGCCCTTTATTGTCAGTCAATCTCCCATCATCCAATACCTGAAGTAAAATGTTGAACACATCCGGGTGAGCCTTTTCAATTTCATCCAATAGGACAACGCTATAGGGTTTATGGCGAACAGCCTCTGTGAGCTGACCACCTTCGTCGTATCCGACATATCCGGGAGGAGCTCCGACGAGCCGGCTTACTGCGTGTTTTTCCTGATACTCACTCATATCGATCCGGGTAAGCATTCGCTCATCGTCAAACAGATATTCGGCAAGTGCTTTCGCA
>JANWIY010000026.1 GCA_025449645.1 Chitinophagaceae bacterium
AGGGATTGAAAACCCTGGTGCTGGAGCGCGGAAGAAATGTGGAGCATATCAAAGATTACACAACTGCCATGACGCCGCCCTGGGGCTTTAAATACCGGGATGAACTTTCCCTGAAAACACGGGAAGAAAATCCCATTGTTTCCCGTTGTTATGCATTCAATGAAGGAACCGAACATTTTTTTGTCAAAGACAAAGAGCATCCATACATACAAACCAAACCCTTCGACTGGATCCGGGGTTATCAGGTGGGTGGAAAATCCCTGCTCTGGGCGCGATGGACACAGCGCTGGAGTGAAATGGACTTTGAAGCCAATGTAAATGACGGCACTGCCATTGACTGGCCCATCCGCTATAAAGACATCGCGCCCTGGTATAGTTATGTGGAAAAATTTGCGGGCATCAGTGGCAACCGCGACGGATTACCACAGGTGCCGGATGGCGAATTTTTGCCACCCATGGAAATGACTATCCTGGAGAAGCATTTTAAAAAAAGTATCGAAGAAAATTTTCCTGGTCGGAATATGATTATTTCTCGAACGGCCAATCTTTCCCGGCCCATCAATGGCCGCGGCCCCTGCCAGTACCGGGATCTCTGTTTTCGCGGCTGTCCCTTCGGCGGATATTTCAGCAGCAATTCCGCCACCCTGCCTGCGGCCGTTGCGACAGGAAATTTAACCCTTCGGCCTTTCTCGGTTGTGCATTCGATTATCTATGACGAAAAAAAACAAAGGGCCAAAGGCGTTCGCGTGATTGATACCAACAGCCTGGAAGCCACGGAATATTTTGCAAAGATTATTTTCCTCAATGCAGGTACACTGAACTCCACGCTCATCCTCCTGAATTCCACTTCTGTCCGTTTTCCCGGTGGCATGGGCAATGATAGTGGTGTGCTTGGAAAATATTTAATGGATCATAATTACCGGGGCCGTGTAAAGGGTGAGTATAAAGGTTTTGAAGATCAATATTATTACGGCAGAAGACCGACAGGGGTTTATATCCCGCGTTTCCGGAATCTGAATGGAAAAAAAGAAATGAATTTCGTCCGGGGTTATGCATTCGCCTGCGGCAGTTCCAGGGATCGGGGATATGATGAAGGAGAAGTAAATATCGGGAAGGATCTGAAAGACCAGCTCAGCGTGCCGGGTAACTGGTCTTTCTCCATGACGGGCATGGGGGAATGTTTACCGGATGTCCGCAACCAGGTGGCCCTGAGCAGAGATCAGAAAGACCGCTGGGGTATGCCATTGCTGGAGATCGACTGCAGTTTTAGAAATAATGAAACGGAGATGCTCAAAGACATCCTGAACAGTGCATCCGAAATGATGGAGCGCGCCGGTTTCATCAATATACAACAAACGGATTCGAAAGAGGCGCCGGGACTTGGCATTCATGAAATGGGCACGGCACGTATGGGACGCGAATCCAAATCCTCCGTTTTGAACGCCCATAACCAGGTATGGGGCGCACCGAATGTATTCGTAACAGATGGCGCCTGTATGACATCAGGCGCCTGTCAGAATCCTTCACTCACTTATATGGCCCTGACGGCGCGCGCCGCGGATTATGCCGTGCAGGAAAGAAAAAAAGGAAATTTATAGAAGACGTAGGCTATATCGTTCTCCTCCCACCCGGTAAAAAGTTTGAAGACGCATTAAGACGATTTTGGGCGAATTTTTAAATGTCTCTGAATCAGCGCGAATTTGTTTCGAATTTGCAATAGTCGGTTTGCAATAATAGCACTGGATATCGGCCGCTAATTCTTCCCACTTTCATTTATGGCGCAAATACACAATAATTTTGTCGTGATTATACCCGCAATAGCATTTACCATTTGCAGATATTTGTCATAGAAGGAACAAATCGAGATTAACATTGATAAGGGCCTTGAAAATGTCATTGAATACAAAATAGAAAACTATTTGAAGGGCGGCTTTATTGGCTCTATGGTGCTTTACAAGAATTCAAAAACAAATCTATAATTATGCGAAAGTTGATGATGAAGATGTCCGTTTCCCTCGACGGGTTTGTCTGCGGCGCCAATGGTGAAAATGATTGGATCTTCAAGACCGGGGACGAGGAGTCAAAGGCTTATAGTGTCGGGTTAGTCCGGACGCCAGGGTTGATTATCATGGGCAGGAAGTCGTTTGAGGAAATGGCCCCCTACTGGCCTACTGCGACCGGGCCTTTTGCCGCGCCGATGAACGAGATCCCCAAGGCCGTATTTACTCAAAAAGGATTTAAAGGTCTGCCTGGCGCATCTTCTTCGCCCGCGGCAGCATCCTGGGCCGGGGCGCGGGTCTTTGACGGCGATCTTGCCGTAGGGATCAGGCAACTGAAACAAGAGCCTGGGAAACCCATTGCCGCAATTGGCGGCGCGGGATTTATGCGGAACCTCATTGCAGCGGGTCTAATCGATGAATACCACCTGATAATCCATCCGGTCGCGTTGGGCTCGGGCATGCCAATCTTCACCGGTCTTTCAATACCTCTTTACCTGAAGTTGGTGGATGTAAAGGCTTTCCCGGGAGGAGTGGTTGCACACACTTACCGCGTATAAAACTCGCTGCACTGCTACTGATTTCCTCCGCCACAAGCACAGCAAAACCCGACTCAAGCATGCTGATTTTTGTCAGGGTATTTATATACTGAGGCGCTGGGCGCGCAGGTATTGCATAATCTGATCCGTATCAGCTACTCAGCGAAACAGTTAAGTGAAGCAAGATTTAAAAGGCTTCCATCTACCAAGACATTCTCAACTTTTTTTAATCTGTTGAAATAGAATCAGCAATTTGCCGATTACCTTTTCGAAAAATGAGGATAAAAATGGATAAAGTCAAAACCCAAATCCCCCGACACATCTGCACAATTTCAAAAGCTATAGTTATTTCACTGGCGCGTGGAAAGAAAATGCTGAGTAGCCCGGCAATAAAAAACAGTACCCCGACTGTAATCGCCGCATATCCAAAAAAACGGGGAATAATATCAGACCTGAGTAAAACAATTCCAAGCGAAGTAATGAGCACAGGCGCAGGACCAAAAATAAATGTATAGTCGAATGCTTCTCCTCCTCCGCCAACAAAGTCAAAAGCAACCTTCGTTGTATCTGTGTGTCCCAGGATGGCAGCGTTGGTAGCCTCCACCATGAAAGTGACATCTACAAGAGCTACAGCCAGCACAGCTGTTGTTGCAATTATTGTCAACAACCCGGCAAACCGGAGAATAGCCCCGGATATATAAACAAGACCAACGTAAAAGGTAACTGACAGAAAAGAACCGATTCCCATCAGCCACGCGTCCATTAAAATCGCTGACTGGTGCTTCGTTACAATGTCACTTAGCTGCGTCGGAGATGCAAGTGCTGTAATTAGATTTTCTGGCACTAACACACCAGAAAAGTATATGCTTAAAAAGCACTGGCCTAATATCCCGGTAATAGCAATCGGAATCAAAAAGGATCTGTTAGAAATAGAGGCGTTGGACATTTTGAATATTTGAGTATTTAGCCTTTTAGCTGATGCTGGTCGTTATCCACCTTTGGCCACTTTACCTTAAAGAAGGTTAGTCCCGAATCTCCATCGGTAGCCATCTTTTCAGATAGACCTTAAGCTCCAATAGTACCGGTCTTGACTTTTCCAGCCCGCTTGTAATTGGCAATAATAACTCCGGTTGTTGTAACAGCACTCTCTGTTAATGTAAATGCTGCCGGAATCATGCCATTGTCAAACAACTTTTTTCCTTTGCCAAGAGTCAACGGATGTATTTTGAGCCAGAGTTCGTCCACTAGATCATTCTTAAGAAGCAGTTGAATGAGTTTACCACTGCCATGAACCTGAATGTCAGATCCCTTTGAATTTCTGAGCTTTTTGATATCTGCCGCGCTTTTGAGGAAAACTGAGTTTTTCCAATCAGACTTTTTCCTGGTCCTGGACACAACGTATTTTGTAACATCATTGATACCTGGCCATTCATTTTCATGCTCTGGCCAAAAGCCGGCAAAAATCTCAAATGTTTTTCTGCCCAAAAGAAGATCTGCAGATTTCATTTGTTTTTTCATGATATTACCAAAAACTTCATCACCATAAGACGCAACCCAGCCGCCATATTTGAAACCACCGGATTTATCTTCCCCAGGTCCGCCAGGCGCTTGCATTACCCCATCTAGGGTAATAAATGATAAGACGATTATTTTTCTCATATTCTTTCACCTCCTTTTATAATTTAATATTTAAAAACTGCTTCGAAATTGGTTAGGTCAGGATACAAATCTCGCTAATAAAAATCGTGCTGTTGCGGTGTAAATGCGACAATCTTAGTGGCTGAATACGAAAAATATGGATTGTCGTAAGTTTTTAAGCTAAACCCACTGCTGCGATTGTGCTGAGATGCTTAAGTGACTATTGAGATCCGGTGAAGATAGTTAGTTAAAGCGCAGTTTGGCGGCGCCGGGTATTACCGTCTTAAAAAGTTGACCTTACATACTTGAGAAAATTCTACTCCGACCTCAGGCTTTGCACAGGGTTTGCTACAGCCGCTTTTATTGTATTAAAAGCTACTGTGCATAAAGCAATGGCAACCGTTATCCCTGCCGACAAAACAAATATCCACCATTGCATGGCGGTGCGATAGGCAAAATTCTGCAGCCATTTGTACATGATTACATAGGCAACGGGTAAAGCGATGAGGGTAGCCAATAATACCGGCCTTAAGAGTTCTTTTGACAGCAACAAGGTGACATTTTGCACCGTTGAGCCAAGGACCTTCCGGATACCGATCTCTTTCGTGCGTCTTGCGGTAGTAAACGTCGTAAGCCCAAACAGGCCCAGGCAGGCAACTAAAATTGCCAGACCAGAAAATATAGTAAGTATATGTTGCTGACGAATGTCTTTGCTGTAGAACAGATCGAATTTTTGGTCCAGAAAGGTATACTCACATGGGATTCCCGGAGCAGCCTCGGCAAAAGCCTCTTTTGCGGCTTCGATGCCCTGTGTCAGGTTGCCTGCATTCACCTTTACAAGGGCAACATTTCTACCCGGGTTGGGCGCAATGACCAGCGGCTCGATAGTTTGTTTCAGGGAGGTATAATTGAAATCCTCCACTATGCCGACTATCCTGCGCCGGGCACTGTCCCGCGTGGTATTCCTGATCCATTTGCCGATGGCTGTTTCCGGGGTGAACCCAAGGCTGGTTGCGGCCAACCGGTTGATAAGCACGGCCGACAGGGTATCTGTAGGATATTGTGCTGACAGATCCCTGCCGGCTATTATTTTTAAACCCAATGTCTTTACGAATTCAAAATCCGTAAATTCCGTTCTGGCCAACCATGGATGGTTCCGCCCTTCCACATCAAAAGCATACGAATCGAAATAACCTCCGGGTTCACCTGTCATTAGGCATGAAGACTTGATATTGCTATTGCTTAGCAGGGCTTGTCTGAACATGTCCATATGGTTATAAATGGCACTATTGTCGAACCGGATCACCAGGGTTTGTTCTTGATCAAAACCCAGGTCCTTATTCTTCATATAGCTCATTTGCCGGAGAATAATGATGGTGCCGGTGATCAGGAAGACCGAAATACTGAACTGGACAACTACCAACGCATGCCGGAAGAATGAACCACCCTTGCCAAGGCGAAGATTGCCCTTTAATGCCTCGATGGGGGAGAACCGGGAAAGGACAAGAGCGGGATAACTGCCTGCCAATAGCCCTACCACAAGGGCAGTGCCACCCAGGAAAGAATACAGCCACCATGCAGTATAGGGGATAGCCAATTTATACCCCAGCAAGTTGTTGAATGCAGGCATCAGCAACAGCAGCAAGCCAAAGGATAAAACGCTGGAAATAAGGGCGAGCAAAACCGATTCGCCGAGAAATTGTGATGTCAAGGTACTGCGTAACGCCCCCATCACCTTGCGGAGTCCCACCTCTTTACCGCGGTCTACCGCACGGATGGTCGACAGGTTCATGAAATTGATGCAAGCAATCAGCAATATAAGTACGGCTATGCTAAAAAAGATATACACCACCTTTCTATCGCCATGCCTTACATTGTCGAATACCGAGGCGTTTTCAAGGTATACATCCCGTAAGGGTGTCAGGGACAAATAAAAGTGAATGCCCATCTTTTGCATTTCCCTGCCCATATATTTATCCATAAAAGCAGGAAGGCGTTTTTCGATGTTCTCCTTCCTGGCATGTTCATTCAACACCAAATAAATATAGTCGCCGTTATTCGTCCAATTCTTCATAAACGGCTTAGGGATCAAAAAGTTAAGGGAGGTAACGAAATTGAATTGGAGAGTCGAATTGGCCGGCACGTCTTTCATGATACCGGTGACCATTAACTTTATCTTCCGGTCGAGCTCCAGGATCTTACCCATCGGATCCTCATCTCCAAAATATTTTTTTGCTGTGCTTTCAGTCAATACAATGCTATTCGGATCATTCAAAGCAGTAGCCGGGTTACCCCTGAGTAAGGGAAAAGAGAAGACGGTGAAAAAATTACTGTCTGCCCATATCACATGCTTTTCATAGAACGGCTTGTTATTATAGACGATTAGAGCGGCATCGTTGGGCATCACCCGCACCGCCTGTTTTATTTCCCCCGGAAAATCGTTCAGCAGGGCCGGGGCATAAGGAGAGGAGACAAACGGAACAGAAGGTTTTGCCGGATCGAAGCCCCGCATAACCCGGTAGATATTCTTTGCATTTACATGAAAGCTATCGACACTGAATTCATTCATAACGAAAAGGAATATCATCAGGCAAATGGTGAGCCCTGCTGTCAAGCCAAAGATGTTGATGAGGGAGAATATCTTACCCTTCATCAGATGTCTCCACGCCGTCTTCAAATAATTTTTAAACATGCTGATTGATTATCTGCATTAAAGGCAAATTACCTAATGGAATGTTGCAGCCTGACCAAATATTATTTAGTTTATTGATATACAATTCTGTTATGCTGCCGACAAAACAATTATACTCTTTTGATACACTTTAATGAACCTAATAGAAGTTTCAAGTTGATTTTCTCCTTCCTATAGCGCAGGTATTATCAGATCCTGACTTTTAAATTTATTTGCCTATTAAATTCTGAATAATACAGATAATTCTTGGATTCGTATTCGTGAGCTTTATCAGATCGTTTATCTGACCGTGTAACTTCATTATCTTCCAAATTGTCAAATCCCTTTTCAATTAGCCCTCCAATTTCAGGCATAGCGGCCTAATATTGACTAGCACTGTTGCCTACAGCTGGTATCTCAATAAGTGTAGACATATTATAATGTTTTTATTCTTACGCCCGGCCTGTTTCCTGGGGCATTGCAAATTGGATGGACTTTCATAATTGAGTGGCCCTTAAATGTAATGTGTTGTGGCCTCAACGTCTATCAACCTGGCAATAGCTAAAATTTTACCATTCGCTGATTTAATCCCCGATTTCACTAAATTTGTTAGTGACATTATGATTACGTTCAAAAACAATTCGCCATGTCCAGGAAATATGCTCTTTCTCTTCTTTTAATCACCTGCTTTTCACTATTTACCATGCGATTTGGATTCGCTCAGTCGACGGTATTGTCAAAGGGTGTGGCAGCACCTATGTTTGCCGCCAAAGCCAGCCTGGCGGGCAATGCATTCGATTTTTCATTAAAAAAAGCCATTGCCAGGGGGCCTGTTGTGTTGTATTTCTATCCTTCCGCTTACACAGGCGGCTGTGACCTGGAAGCGCATACTTTCGCTGAACTCAAAGATGAGTTTACGACAGCAGGAGCTACCATTATCGGTATATCTGCAGATGATATCCAACGATTGAATTCATTCTCGTCTGATCCGGATTACTGTGCAGGCAAGTTCCCCGTGGCCTCAGACCCCGGAGGCGAAATTGCAGCAACCTATGGCCTCAAGTTAGTACCTCCGCGGGCCGGCGTTAAAGATGTAAGGGGCATGGAGGTTACGCATGGTTTTATTCCACGAACTACATTTGTTATTGACAAAAACGACCAAATTGTAGCAGTGTTTTCATCCGCGACAGACAAAATTGGACCGGATGAACACGTAAAAAAAGCATTGGCGATTGTAAAGGGATTGTAGCTAATTCTTGAAAAGGAGTACATATGAAAAACTTGCTCTCGTTACCAATCATAATATTGTTGCTATTTACTCTATATTCTTGTACTAAAAACAATACCGGTACTAAAAACAATACTGAAACTGGCTTATTGATTGGCAACTGGACTGTTATAAATGATTCAACATTGAATTCAAATGCAATATATTCGCTATCAGCAGGCGAGAGCGGCATTACTACTAAAAATTACAATGGAGAGCAATGCGGCGCAACTTTTAATTTCGATTCAACTGGAATCCTGAGAACATCTTTCTTTGGTTGCCTTTATGGTTTTCGTGCCAAGATTGATTCTGGAAAATATATAGTAAATGATAATCAGGTTACAATTTCTATTTTGGCCCAGGGTAGAGGCTCATATAACTCTTTTCATCCTGTAAATCCTGTCGCTACAAGAACATATACAATAAGTAATTTGACGGCAAATACAGCAACCCTTACTTTTCAAATAATTTATACCAATTCATCCCCTTCTTTAGGTTCGGCGATTGAAATTATTAACCTGAAAAAGTAACAGTAAATCATGAACAAGCTACAGCCAACATTGCTTCCCATATCAATTCTATAGCTATCGATCGGTTTTAAAAACTAATAGGCTTGCCGATTTGCCGGACTGCGCCCTTGCAGCAATTGCAAAAATCCTCAGTTCAGGAACAAACAAGGATGTTCTTGCCCCGCTTCGGGTGGTGATGTTTGCTACCTGTTTATAAATATTTGTTGCCGATTGCCGGAAAATATTAATATAACCATCTCCGCCACTAATATAAACTTCCGCCGTTTGCCTGTCATAATACAAATCGTCCGCATCACCCACCATGGAATTGATGCTCATCTCTTTTCCTGTTTTGCCATCTAAAACGACCAGCCTGGCGGGATGCCGATAGCCTATCATTACACGGTGGTTCATTTCATCCAAAGCCATCGGGAAATTAGCCGTGGGCATATTTCTTACCCATTTATTAATTACCTGCATACTGGTTAAATTCACCGACGCAATCATATGGGCGTTCGGCAAATTCACGAATAACAAATTCAATTTTTTATCAATCTGGAAAGACTCCGGATGGGCAGGAAGTTTTACATCCCCGATCTGTTTGTGGGTATCGGCATCAATAACGGCAATCCCGCCATCCCCATAACCAACATAAATCCTTTTGCTGGCGGAATCATAGCGGATATCATCCGCATCAGAAGATAAATGAACAGCCCCAACCTTCTCAAAGCTGTTTGCATTATAAAAATAACAGTCACCGCTACCTCCATTGGCCACAACGATTTCCTCGTGCTGTGGGATATAACCAACCCCCTGCGGCTCATCAAGACCAGGGATGCTGTGGATAATTTTACCGTCTGTTAAACTAACCGCTTCCAATGAATTATTGCCTAATGCAGCAATATAAACGATTCGGGCTTTCAGATTAATATCCATGTGATCGATGCGACCCTTCACTGAGGGCAGGGCAATCTCCTTTTCCAGTTTCAGCAGGTTCGTTCCAAAAGTCTCCTGCGCACGGCAACTAATAATGCAGCCCGAAACAGCCATCAGCAGAATAATGAAACAACTACGGACCTTAAATAATTTCATTTTAATGGGTTTATAGATTTGATTATTTCCCACAACAATAAAGCTATCATTAAGACAAAAAGACCCGCAAATGTTATTAGATCAGCATCCTTAACAAATTCCAGTATGCCTCCCGCTCCTTGCTCTTTGAATGGAGCCGCCGCCGCTTCTTTAAACTGGTTCGAAATTAGTTTTTATTGCCTAATAATGAAGTTCTTTATATCTTAGTTAACTGCAATACCTGTCCTGTAAACAGGGACCATCATACTGGCTAAATCTTGAAAAGGGGAACATAGGATCTGTTTCTGCCTTTATTGCAGCATGGTCGTTAATGATCTAATAGTGAAAGGTTTTGAGTTCGATTTTCTGATCGGGGTTATCGGCAACAGCCACAAGCTATCATTCCAACACGCATAGCATCGATCGCCTGCTCCGCTATGGCAGCCTGATATTCGCCCGGTTGCAGGGTAATCCTCCGGCGAACAAGAGGAACTACTTACGGGATTCTTACAGTTGCAAATTGCTTACTGTGTCTATATCTTTAGACATTATTGATTTTATTTATCCCAAAATATGAGCGGACAAAATGGTTCCTTTTTATCGCTGATTTCTTGTATAATTGGTTTCTATGTGTCGTCCGTTTCTTGTAACCGCCACCAAGACCATAAAACATCAAAGACTCACGACTCCACTATCGTTGTGCAAATAATACCATCCAGACCATTAGATTACCTTGGTTCAAGATGGATACTAATAAATAAACTCAAAAAGCTTAAGTCAGTTTTTGGCTCGAATGCTGAAAACCAGATCCGACTCATTTTTCATTACCCTGTTCCTGACAGTATCATCTCTCTGGGGATTTCTTTAGATGACTCTGCATTTCGCTTAGATTATGAAAAGAACAGAGGTCTTACTGAGGACATGTTCATCAAACACTTCAAGATGATATATCGTGACTGGCGATTGAACGAACTAAACAAACTTTTCAGGTATTTACCTTTGGACAGTCTTCAACAAAAAGATACTTTGAAATATTATGAAGCTGACAAAAAGGAACCTTGTCTTAAACAATACTTTCTGATAGTTAAGGACAGTCTTGTAATGATAACCTACGGTACCAACGGTAACCCGGGATACAAAGGAAAAGAATCGGATGACGAAATCGGTGACGAGTGTGAATACGATACTTATTGGGAATTTCTTTTTGACGGTAAAACCCTGATCTTCAAGAGACAGGTTGTTGCAGGATAGAGTGCAATCCTTGATGGTATCTTTTTTCAGACAACTATCTCTTCTGTGATTGTCTTTCTTTTGTACGACACCATCCTTCAAGCAAGTTCATGTCTGCGTCAGTAATTTCCAACATACACGCACACGCTTCGATCTTCTTCTCTTCTTTTACATGAGGATCCGTTTTACTGATGATATTACTAACCGTTCTTTCGTCGTTATCTACTTTCGAAACTGTGTCAAAATAATGTTTTTCGCTTAGATGTATGTATCCAGAAGTGACGCTATAAACCTTCTGCATCCAAGGATAATCCTTTGTTGCGATTTTCACTAAATAGCTATCGCTCATCTTTTCGCCAGACCCATCTTTTCTATTTTTTACTGGTTTTCCCTCTAAGACATTTCTTGCGTCTCTGAGAAATCTTTACTCTTCGAAAGGATCATAATACCCTGGATATCGCCTAACCCGGTCACCACCCGCTCTTAGATAATCCAAACAATATGGAATTCCATCTCGTAGAAACTTCTTTCTTTTCTCTGTTACAAAATTCATGCTGTTTCACTGCTCAGGAGAATATGTGTCATTGGGTATACTTTTCACTAAAAACTGGGTATACTTTATTTCTTGGACCACGAACTAACTTTGATCCTCGAACCTGATAAAACGACAAAACCCACGACAAGCGTGGGTTTCTTAACTCAGCGGACCGGACGGGACTCGAACCCGCGACCTCTGCCGTGACAGGGCAGCATTCTAACCAACTGAACTACCGATCCTTTTATTTTTGCGGGGATTCAACGATTTTCACGCCTTTGCCGGATTCCGGCGCCCCGTCCTTCGTTTTTTCTGCGAAGGAGGGCAAAGATAATTGTTTTTCGTTCATTCGTTAAAAACTTTCCTGATGCTTTCCTTTCCGAAACCGCTATAAATCAAAGCAATGAACCCACCAAATCCAATTTCAACGCTCCGGAATTAAAATTCACCGGAACTAAACCATGCCTTAATTTTACAGCTATATTCCCATTAGATTCACAAGCTTATGCCCCTGGATAAAAACCGTCAGTTCCTGGATTTCGAAAAACCCATCAAAGAGTTGTTCGACGAGATCGAGAAAGTCAAACAAACGGCCGAGAAAACGAAAGTGGATCTTTCTGATTCCATTAATAAACTATATGCCCAGGTCACGGAAAGACGCCGCGAGATCACGGCCCACCTTACACCATGGCAGAAAGTGCAGCTGAGCCGTCACCCTGACCGCCCTTATACCATGAAATATATTGAGAAGCTGAGTGAGAATTTTATCGAACTCTTCGGCGACCGCAACGTGCGCGACGATAAAGCCATGATCGGAGGATTTGCACAACTCGACGGACAAACCGTTATGTTCGTCGGCCAGCAGAAAGGGACAAATACAAAAATGCGCCAGATGCGCAATTTCGGTATGGCCAATCCCGAAGGCTACCGCAAGGCCATGCGCCTGATGAAGCTGGCCGAGAAATTCAACAAGCCCATCATTACGTTAATTGATACACCCGGTGCTTTTCCCGGTATGGAGGCAGAGGAACGCGGACAGGGTGAAGCCATTGCACGCAACATCTATGAGATGATTCGGTTGCGCGTCCCCGTTATTTGCGCCATCATCGGTGAAGGCGCTTCCGGCGGAGCGCTCGGCATCGGGGTGGGGGACAGGATCTTCATGCTGGAGAATTCCTGGTACACCGTTATCTCTCCCGAAAACTGCAGCTCCATTCTCTGGCGCAGCTGGGACCAGAAGGAAAAGGCCGCAGAAGAACTTCGTCTTACGCCCGACAATATGTATGGCTTCGGACTGA
>JANWIY010000027.1 GCA_025449645.1 Chitinophagaceae bacterium
AACCCCAGGCATAATCAGAGATCCAGGTCCATCCATCCGGCGTAAACACCCAGTGTCCCGAACTTCCATAGGGACGAAATCCCGTGCTCACGGAAGTAGGCACCCACGCGTATCCATATTGATTATAATTCACCCAGGATCCATAAGGGGAAAGCTGATCGTAAAAAACCTGGAAGCTTACGGATCCCTGGGCCCGGGATGAAGAAACAGTTAAAAACAGGGCCAGGGTGAGAATAAATGAGATGAGATGTGAAGATTTCTTTTTCATACATCCATAGAATTCAATAAGCATGCCGCGCAAACAAAAAAGATATCACCTATTCATTTATCAATTAAATTTAAACTTTCATTTCTGCTAATTTGTTTCTTACAAACAATTACATGGGAGATATTCAAATCAGGAAGACGCCAAAGAAATATGACGCAGTGATTGTCGGATCAGGCGCCGGCGGGGGAATGGCCGCTTATGTGCTGGCAAATGCAGGATTAAAAGTCTGCCTTATAGAAGCAGGCCCTATGTTTGACCCCAAGACAGATTCCAACCAGTTAAAAAACCCCTGGGAATCGCCGCGCCGGGGCGCGGGTACAAAATTCCGTCCCTTCGGTGATTTCGATGGCTGTTACTGGGGTTGGGAAATTGACGGCGAACCGTACACGCACAAAAACAATACGGAATGGGAATGGTGGCGTGCACGCATGCTTGGCGGACGAACCAATCATTGGGGAAGAATTTCCTTAAGGTTCGGTCCGAAGGATTTCAAGCGAAAAAGCATTGATGGTCTGGGTGACGACTGGCCCATCGGATATGAAGATATAAAACCGTATTACGACAGAATCGACAAATTATTAGGCGTGTTCGGCACCAACGAAGGTTTGCCCAATGATCCCGATGGTTTCTTTATTCCTCCACCAAAACCCCGCCTCCATGAATTGTTTATAAAAAGGGCAGGGGCCAGTATCGGCATACCGGTGATCCCTGCAAGGCTTTCCATTCTTACCAAACAAATCAATAAGGACCGCGGAGGCTGTTTCTTTTGCGCACAATGCGGCAGGAGTTGTAAGGTGTATGCCGATTTTTCGTCTTCTTCCTGCCTCGTGATCCCGGCATTAAAGACCGGAAATGTTGACCTTGTTACCAATGCCATGGCCCGCGAAGTGCTCACGGACAAAGAAGGTCTGGCGACCGGCGTCTCCTATGTGAACAAGCAGGACCTTCAGGAGTATCAGGTCAGTGGCCGTACAATAATTCTGGCGGCAAGCGCCTGCGAAAGTGCCAGGCTCCTGCTGAATTCAAAGTCTGCCCGCCACCCCAACGGACTCGCAAACAGCAGCAATGTGGTTGGAAAATATCTTCACGATTCCACGGGTGCGGATATGGGTGGAATCATTCCCGAATTGTTCGACAGAAAGCGTTATAATGAAGATGGCGTCGGCGGCATGCATGTTTACACGCCCTGGTGGCTCGATAATAAAAAACTCGATTTCCCGAGAGGCTATCATATTGAATACGGTGGTGGGTTCGGTCAGCCTTTGTATGGATTTAACTGGGGAATTGAAAATCTTAACGGAACCTATAAAATAAAAGGTAAGCAAAAGGAAGCGGGCGGCTATGGCGCATCTTTAAAAGAGGATTACCGGTATTTCTTCGGAGCACATGTAGGCATGGCTGGCCGCGGCGAAGCAATCGCGCGCGAAGACAGCTACTGCGAAATCGATCCTTCCGTTATTGATAAATACGGCATCCCCGTGCTGCGTTTCAACACTTCTTATACCGAATACGAATTCAAGCAGGCCAAGCACATGAAAGAAACTTTCTCGGAAATATTACATGCCATGGGTGCCGTGATAACCTGGGGCGGTGACGACGGGCCCCAAAATAACTACGGCCTTCATGCACCGGGAAACATCATTCATGAAGCAGGGACCGTTCGGATGGGAAATGATCCCAGGCGATCACCGCTGAATAAATTCAGTCAGGCGCATGAATGCAGGAATTTATTCTGTGTAGACGGCGGCCCATTTGTTTCTCAGGCAGATAAGAACATTACCTGGACCATTCTCGCTCTTTCTATGAGAACATCGGACTATATCGTGGATGAAATGAAAAAGCGTAACATTTAAAATAACGGTCATGGACAGACGTAAATCGATCAAGACCCTCCTTATCGGCGGGATTTCCACCAGCGTGCTGGCGGAAGCGTGTACATCGGCGGAAAAGAAACCCGTAACAAATCCGGAGGAAGCGAAAGATATGACGGGAACCACGCTTAACCGTATGCCGGAAGAAAAGAAATATGAAAAGCAATTGCAGGCCGAAACTTTTTTTACTCCTGAAGAAATGGCCACGATCACTATCCTGGGAGACATTATTATTCCCCGTGACGAGGTGAGCGGGAGCGCATCAGATGCAAAAGTTCCGGATTTCATAGAATTTATCGTCAAGGATATGCCGGAACATCAAACGCCGATGCGGGGCGGACTGCGATGGCTGGATGTGCAATGTCTTAACCGTTATGAGAAACCTTTTAAGGAATGCACGCATAAGCAGCAAATGGAAATGGTTGATCTGATCGCCTGGCCAAATAAAGCAAAACCGGAAATGACACAGGGAGTTGCATTCTTTACCCTGATCCGCAACCTGGTCGGGACCGGATTTTATACTTCAGAAATGGGTGTGAAAGATATTGGCTATATCGGTAATGTTCCAAACCAATGGAACGGTGTGCCGGATGATGTATTGAAGCAATACCACATGGCTTATACAGAAAAGGAACTGAAGGAATGCATCAGTTTCTCCTGAGGGCAGATCGGTTATCTCTTAATTCTCGATCGGATTCAGGTAATAACCCTCTTCGCTTAACACAAACGTATTTGGAACAAAAGAAAGCAGGGACTGAGTGATCATGGAAGCCGCTTCCCGCAGATAGGTTGACCCGATCTCCGGAGTACGGACGGCAAATTGCCAGCTTTGAATTTTGAGATAAGCAACTTTACTTTCCTGGGTCACCTGGTTGTCCATTTGTCGGAAAATCTCCGCAAGGCGGTCTTGCTGATTGTCGATGTGGGGTTGCATAGGAAGTTCAGATTTAGGTTTTCAGAGGTTTGAACTATCGAACAATAACGATATTAATGTACAAAAAATTGTTTGCAGCTCCAATATCGTCAGTCGAGGTTTTTGTGTATAACCTTCATCCTGAGCGCCTTCCTTCTTTTCCCTTTCAGGGTAGATGCCAATTTAAGGGCATTATAGGCATTGACGATACCACCGCTGACCGACAAGGTATCAAAATCAACCATTTTACCGGTATGTGCCAGCTTTGTCCTGGAATCAGGCAGCTTCATTACGGAATGTAGAAGAACATATTTTACCTGACGGGCACTCAGCTTGGGATAATATTCGAGTAAAAGTGCGGCAACGCCGGCAGCGACCGGAGTTGCCATGCTCGTTCCGCTATATGCTTCATATTGATTTCCAGGAACAGTTGAATAGATCCGCACACCGGGCGCAAAAAGATCCACACCCTTTTGACCATAGTTTGAAAATTTGGCAATCACCAGGCTGTCAGGCCCCCATGTATTGGCCCCAACGGTTAGAAATGCAGATGCCTTCCCGCCTGTTCCTTCGAAATACGGATTTGGATAATCCGGCACTGTATCTATATCTATCCCTTCATTTCCTGCAGCATGCAAAAGCAATACGTCGTGATCTTCTGCATATTTCACGGCTTCATCCACCCATTTTTTTCCCGGAGATAACGCTTTGCTAAAGCTCATATTTATGATCTGGGCTCCATTGTCGACCGCATACCGGATTGCGAGGGCCACGTCCTTATCCCGCTCATCTCCATCGGGAACCGCACGGATCGGCATGATCAAAACATTATCAGCTATACCGTCCATTCCCTTACCATTGTGCCTGGATGCCGCAATGATGCCTGACACATGGGTGCCATGCATCATGGAGCCTGCAGCAACATTATTGTTCCCGTAGTTGTGGTCATTAATATTATCATAATCATCGCCTGCTATTTCTTTGCGCACCGCGTTAGGATCTTCGGAAAAAGCTTTCAGTTTGGCCTGCTCGCCGGCCAGATATTCATTTACTTCCACCAGGTATTTTTCAAGCGACATGTCTTCTGAAATCCAGGAACTTCTGAAATAATACAATCCGGCTTTTTTTGCTTTCGCTGTCGTCGAATCCGATGTTTGTAATTGCTCCAGGTCGCGGGAATAAACCGAAGTTTTATGGAGGGCCAACTGCAGCAGACTATCCGTAGTCCTTAACTGCGGTATCATCTGTGCGACCTTGGTAACTGTTCGCGCCTGCATCAGGGAATCTTCCAGAAAATGCTCTTTCACTTTTTGCCAGTACGCATATTCAGCATCACGAGAATGCAATGCACTGTCTGCTGAGGAATAGATCTTCCGGAGCCGGTAATATTCCCGGTAGGATTCATAACTCTCCACCGTAATATTTCTCCCATCCTTTCCGCCCAGAAAATTCCATCCATGCACATCATCCACATAACCATTGTGATCATCGTCAATGCCATTTCCCGGGATTTCTTTCGTGTTGGTCCAGATATGGCCAACCAGGTCTTCATGAGAGGTATCGACGCCGACGTCTATTACAGCTACAATTACGGTATGGCTTTTCCTGCCTTTTAATAATTCGTTGTAGGCCCTGGTTACGCCTGCGCCAAAGACGCTGTCAACCCGGTAATCCTCCAACTGCCAACCCGGGGCACCGTATTTTGGATCTTGATCCTGCGCTGACACATTCAGGGATAACATACACATGACCAGCAGGAATAGCGTGGTTCCAATTCCCTGAAGACTTTTCATAATCATTTTCAAGCTCCTTATTTTTGCGACGTGGCAATTTATAGAATATTTGACTTCTTACCGGCTTTTCATACACGAACGGATTTTGCGCGATGAAGACGGCAAATCCTTTCAGCACAACGCTTTCCTTATACAAAGATGCCTACAGTGGTTTGTCACAATCCACCTGGCTGCTTTCTGCCGTGATGCTCGTAAACCGGAGCGGCACTATGGTTCTCCCCTTTATGACCATCTACCTTACGGCCATGGGCTTTTCTCTTTTCCAGGCCGGTATCGTTGTGGGCCTGTTCGGAGCAGGTGCGATGTGCGGAGGATTCCTTGGCGGGAAACTGACGGATAAGCTGGGTTTTCATCAAATCCAATTGATCACCCTTTCCGGTGGCGGATTGCTTTTCATCCTGCTGGGTCTGATGAAAAGCTATCCGCTTATCTGCATTTTCACTTTTATCCTCAGTCTGGTGAATGATGCTTTCCGTCCCGCAAACAGTACTGCAATCGCGTATTACAGCAAGGAAGAAAACAGGACCAGGTCATATTCGCTTAACCGGCTGGCCATCAACCTGGGTTGGGCCATCGGAGGATCAATCGGAGGAATTATTGCTTCCTTCAATTATCATTTACTATTCTGGATCGACGGGTTGACCAACATCGTTGCTGCTGTTCTTCTGTCCTATCTGCTCAGGCCCGGTCCGGACCCTGGGCCCGTCAATAAAACAGGACCTGCCGTCAAAGCAGCCCGATCATCGTTTCATGACAAGCCATATCTTCTCTTTATTGGTTTTACCATACTCTTTGCCATGGTTTTTTTTCAGTGGTACTCCACTTTGCCTGTGTACTACAAAAATTACCTGCACCTCTCCGAGTTTTATATTGGTTTGCTCATGGGCATGAACGGACTTATCATTGTCGTTGTGGAAATGGTTGTGGTCTTCAGGCTGGAAGCGAAAAAAAAGATCATGCACTATATTTCCAACGGTGTTCTCCTAACCGGCCTTTCTTTTATCATTTTCAACCTTTTGCCCGCACATCCGATGACTGCTGTGCTTTCGGTGGTTCTGGTCACATTCGGCGAAATGCTTTCCATGCCCTTCATGAATACATTTTGGATCAGCAGAACAATTCCGGCAAACAGGGGTCAATATGCAGGCCTCTATACCATGGCCTTTTCATTTGCACAGGCGGCCGGCCCAACGGGCGGATCATGGATCGCCGGCCATTATAGTTTCAGTTTATTATGGTGGGTCACCGGCGCCATTTGTTTAGTGACAGGTATTCTATTCCGCTCGGCAAAATTCTAATATTCCCTTCATTGACTTCCAAACACTTTTTTCAGGAGATCTGTTACCTGCGCAGCCGGATCTTTCCTGATCTGTTTTTCTTCCTGGGCTACATAATAGAAAATGCCGTCCATGGCTTTTTGCGTTACATAACCCGAGAGATCAGGATTCACTTTTTTAAATGTCGTTGGCAGCTTATTATAGGTGTTGAAAACGTCTTTCCAGTATTTGGTTGCTCCTGTTTTTTGCAATGAAGAATCGATAACCGGATGAAAAGCAGTCGAAAGTTGCGGTGAGGTAGTCTTTCTCAGATACCCTGTTGCGGCCGTATCGGCGCCGCGCAATATGCCCAGGCCGTCCTGAACGGTCATTCCTTTGATCGCGCTGACGAAAATAGGTGCAGCCGATTTAGAAGCATCCTCAGCCGCACGGTTCATACTCAGAATGGCGTTGTCCACCAGCTGACCCATACCCAGGCTGCGAAGTGTCTTTTCAGCATTCTGGGCCTGCGGCGGCAATAGGATCTTCACCACGGCATCTTTAAAAAACCCGTCTGCGGCCGAAAGCTTGTCCGCGCTTTTCTGGGCCCCTAAAGTCAGTGCCTGTTTTAATCCATTTACTATATCTTCTGAACTCAGGGAAGAACCATTGCTGCTGCCGGTGACCTTTTTTTTCAGGTTGTCAAGTAATGACTGTGCCCGCCCGGCTCCTGCTACACCTGCTGTTAGCAATAATGCGACCAAAAATCTTTTCATTTTTATGGATTTTAAATAGACCATTTCCGATAGGATCTCCTCATTCTTTTAAAACGCAAACCAAAAAAGTATATTTTACCCCCAACTCCGAATTTGCCAAATAAGGTCTAATTTTTACTTTTTAATTTTTACTTTTTACTTTTAAAAGTATCCACAAAAAAACAAACAAAATGTTAACCCTTTGAGTGATTCTTTCTTTTGCCCAGGTACTCAGACGGTTTCCGTAATTTTGCCGATCCAAAAAATGAGTATGAAAAAAATTTCAATGATCCTGGCGATTTCTGTGCTGTCTGCCGGCTTATTCGCCCAGGCAAAGAAAAAACAGCCCACTCATCCGGTAGCGGCTCCGGCTCCTTTGAAAAACCTTACGGATTCATTGAGCTATTGTATTGGCTTAATGGTCGCCAATTTCTCCAAGCAACAGGGCATTACTTCAATCAATACAGTGCAGGTTACGAATGCCATAGATGCCGAGATGAAAAACGGTTCCGCCCTGCTTGACCAGCAGCAGGCGCAGCAGGTATTAATGGGATATGTGGAAAAGGCCAAGGCCGACAAAGCAGCGGTCACAAAAAGGGAAGGGGTCGCATTTCTAGCCGACAACAAGACAAAGCCTGGTGTTGTCACAACAGCCTCGGGTTTACAATACCTGGTTTTGAAGGAAGGCGGCGGGGCAAAACCTGCTTCCACCGACAAGGTAAAATGTGATTACGAAGGAAGGCTCTTAGATGGGACCGTTTTTGATAGTTCTGTGAAGCAGGGCCATCCCATTGAATTTACGGTGACCGGGGTGATCCGTGGTTGGACGGAAGCTTTGCAACTCATGCCCGTAGGAAGTAAATGGCGTCTTTTTGTTCCATCCGACCTGGCTTATGGAGACCAGCAGATGGGACCTGATATTAAACCGGGATCTACCCTGATATTCGATGTGGAATTACTGGATATAGTTAAATAGCTAAACGTAAAGCTTTTCGTAATATTCAGTTGCCATACGACCTGAATCGAACTGGAACCGGACATCCCGCATGCCATTCTTAAGGACCTGGCGCCAGGTATCCTTTTGTTCATAATACAAAGGAAGGATCTCATTCCGAAGAATCTCATACAATTGATGAAGATCGTATTCATCCTGCTCAGGGACCGTCATATTAGCGTAGTCTGCCTTTGAAATAACAAACCCGTTGTTGCCGTGATTAATAAATTCCGGGATCCACCCATCATCAGTAGAGAAATTAATTGCTCCGTTCATGGCAGCGGTCATTCCGCTGGTGCCAGATGCCTCCCGCGGAACCCTGGGATTATTCAACCACAGGTCCGCGGCCTGTTTAAGCCGCTTGGATAAACCCAGTTCATATCCCGTCATCACAGCTACCTGGGGGTGCTCCTTGCTTAACTGCACGAGGAAATTGAAATCGTTGATCGCAGGATAGTCCATGGGGTAAGGTTTGCCGGCCCAGATGATCTGGACAGGAAACTTCGGATCATTCAACAGGTCATTGAATTTTTTTTTATCCCTGGTGATCAGGTCCGCCCTTTTATAACCAGCAAACCTGCGTGCCCAAACGATAGTAAATATATTTGGATCAAATAACCTGCCCGTTTGATCCGCAACAAGTTCAAATGATCTTTTCTTCAGATATTTTTTCCGGTCATCCAGCCAGAAATCATCCCCTTCATCCAGCTTCTTGTACAATTGTTTGTCTGACCAATAACTCCAGTTTTGAGCGTTCGTTATATAAATGATTGGGCAAATGCCAGTGTACTTACTCCACATCGCTTTGGCAACCTGCCCGTGCAAACGCGAGACACCGTTCGCAATGTGGGCCAGGCGCAGGGCAGCAAGTGAATGGTTGAACAAATCATCTTCTATGCCTGTGATTCCACGCACTTCCTGCAAGCTCAATCCACAGAAATAGCTCATCTTTTCACAAAGGAAAATATCATGCTTTTCGTTTCCGGCTTCTTCGGGCGTATGGGTGGTGAAGACAAGGCGCTTCTTCACTTCATTTACATTCTTGTTGAATTTCTGATAGAGATAAAAAGCAGCACTAATACCATGGGCTTCATTTAAATGATACCGGTCGGGATTGAAATTAAGCTCATCGACCAGTTTCGCGCCTCCGATGCCAAGCAAAATAAACTGGGCAACCTTGGTGGCAACGTTGGCATCATAGAGCCGATGGCTGATGGTTTGAGAAACGTAGTCATTTTCCGGCAGATCTGTGGTCAGGAGAAAAAGAGGCGCACCGTTAAATGTTTCGGGTGCCAGATAATAGGCCTTAACCCAAACCGGGTGATCGTGGATGCTGATCTGGTATTTGATGCCCGTATCCTGCAGAAATGGATATTGTTTTTCAACCCAGGTCACCTGAAGGGTGCGGTCCTGATTTCTGGCCTGATCGTAATAGCCGTACTTCCACAGAATACCTACAAATATCATCTGCTGCCGCAATTCATAAGCGCTCCGGACATGCGACCCGGCAAGGAATCCCAAGCCGCCGCTATAGATCTTCAGCGGCTGGTGCACGGCGAATTCCATGGAGAAATAAGCTACTTTTTTTGAAAAACGGTCGTTAATGGGGTAAGGGTGGGTAAAAGGTGTAAAACTCATAATGAATGGGTAAACGGATGCGAATTTATTTTATTTTATTATTTAATGCCTTGGTTTTGTTTTGGTTTGCATTGATTTTACAGCTTTGCGCTTATCATAAACGCCATCAAAATAACACCGGATTCCGCGATGATTCCCGCAGCCCTCAAGTTCCTTCATGCGCACATTTTTCTCTGTAAAGGTAAATTCAATCGAGCAGGGATCCCCGTTCGCGTTATAGCGGGCCACGGCGGTGGAAATAAATCTGGCTTCTCCCTTGAGTTCACCTTTGCAGTCCCCGTTTTCCTTCTCGAAATGTACAAAGAACCTGACCACTGCATTGCTTCGTCCGTCCCGGACAGAAATGAAATTACGTTTGTCCTGGATATAATCTCCGGTAAATTTATGTTTATGGGAAAGGGTGTCGATGGGATTATAGATTGTGGCCGGTCCTGTCTTTTGCTCATTGGATTCGGTCATGATCAGGGTAAATGCACCCTCCTCGTTAAACACATAGACTGATTTCTTAAAAAAATTCCTCCCATCCGGATTTCTGTGCAACCTGGATACCGTGATCGTATACTTGCTGTCCATAGAAGAGGCATACCTTATATCCGGGTCTTCGTCCTTTATCAGCAAAGGCAAACCGGCTTTAAACCTGTCCGAATTATCGAATCCAAGAGCATACAGCACCCGCTTTGAAGAAGCCAGGGCTTTGACGAAGAGATAGGTTTCCCCTTTTTTTACTGAAACTTTTCCGGAGGCGTAAAACTTTGTTTTTGGGCTCCTGCCAAAATACCTGTGAAAGAGAGAGTCCGGAATAAATTGCAAAAGGACATTTGCAGAAATAGCTGAGTCCCCGGATTTCCTTGAAAGGGAGCTGTCGCCAAAGCTCGCGGGAAGCCGGATGGCAGGGAACATGCCCATAAAGTCCTTTAAATCAACCGGTTTTTCCTTTTCTGGTGTGTTGCCCGATTTATGTCCGCAGCTACACAAAAAGCAAACAACCACAGGAAGCAGGATCCTTTTCAATAGTCCCATGAACCCCATTTAAGTTCAAAAATAAAGATTCGGCAATAACTGCGCCCGGCTATTATTTTCCTCAACTGTTCCGAACATATTTTAGATTTGTTCAAACCGGGTGCATTCAAATCACCTAAGGAGAATGCCTGGTTAAATCTTCATGAGCCTGGTCGAATACAAGGATGTTTCTTTAAGCGAAGTGCATGGCACGGTGGAAGTGAACCATACAGGTTCACGATGGAAGCAGATTTTTTCTTTTTTCGGTCCTGCTTACCTGGTCAGCGTAGGATATATGGACCCGGGAAACTGGGCGACTGATCTTGCCGGTGGGAGTCAGTTCGGATACACACTTCTTTGGGTGCTGCTGATGAGTAACCTGATGGCTCTATTGCTGCAGAGCCTTTCAGCCCGCCTCGGCATTGTGCGGGGACGCGATCTGGCTCAAGCCAACCGGGAAACCTATCCCAGGCCCATTAACTTCTCACTGTATATCCTTGCCGAAATAGCCATCACAGCCTGCGATCTGGCGGAGGTGTTAGGCATGGCCATCGGCATTCAGTTATTAACTCATTTGCCGCTCATTTATGGAGTGCTTATTACCGCTTTCGATACCTTCCTCTTGCTTTCGCTGCAGAAGCTGGGCATGAGGAAAATAGAAATGTTTATCATTAGCCTGATTGCGATTGTAGGTATTTCTTTTTTTCTGGAAATCATATTGGCCCAACCTCATGCAGGAGAAATCAGCCGCGGACTCATTCCGAGGCTTCCGAGCAAAGCGGCCCTCTATATCGCCATCGGCATCATAGGTGCCACGGTAATGCCCCATAATCTTTATCTCCATTCAGCCCTGGTGCAGACCAGGAAAATAAAAAGGGAAGAAAAACATATAAGAAGAGCGCTCAGGCTCACATTCCTTGACAGTACCATTGCATTGAATCTCGCTTTCCTGGTGAATGCTGCTATATTGATCCTCGCAGGCACCGTTTTTTTCAAATCCGGCCGCACCGGTGTGGCATCTATTAGTGAAGCCTATAAGTTATTATCTCCCCTGCTTGGCTCGAAAGCAGCCTCCACGCTGTTTGCCGTCGCCCTGATTGCAGCCGGGCAAAGCTCCACCGTAACGGGTACGCTGGCCGGACAAATTGTTATGGAAGGCCACCTGCATCTCCGTATCAATCCAATATTGAGAAGACTCATTACGCGCACGCTTGCCATCATTCCCGCTGTTATAGTGATTGGAATTGCCGGAGAGCAGCAGGTGGATCAGCTGCTGGTGCTTAGTCAGGTTATACTTAGCCTGCAGCTGGGTTTTGCAGTGATCCCATTAATTCACTTCGTGAGCAACAGGAGAACGATGGGAATATTCACCATAAAAAAAACGACCAGGTTCTTTGCCTGGGCAATTGCCGCCCTTTTGGTATATCTTAACCTCAAGCTTGTTATTGAGGAAGGAAGTGATTTTTTCAGCCACCCGGGAAACGGAATTTGGAAAATACTTCTTACTGTTGTTGCGCTGGCGGCTGTTGCTTTGTTATTCTATGTATTTATTCGTCCCTGGACCGGAAAACCGCCAGATACAGAAATTGCCATGCACGGAAAAACCTCTGCCGTTGTTAAACTGGAGATCCCGAAATTCAAAAGGATCGCGATCGCGCTCGACTTCAGCGGAAAGGATGAAAAACTGCTGGCTTTTGCTGTCGGCCAGGGCGGAAGTGAATGCACGTATATCCTGATCCATGTTGTGGAAAGTGCATCCGCCCGTATGCTTGGAAAACAGAGTGATGACCTGGAAACGCGCAGTGACCAGGAAAGGCTGGATAAATATCAGGAATCCCTTGAAGGCAACGAATATAAAGTGGAGACCCGGCTTGGTTATAAGCAGCGCAGCATTGAGATCGTTCGCATCGTGAAGGAAGAAAAAGCTGACATGCTGGTGATCGGAGCACACGGTCACACCGGATTCAAGGATTTTGTTTACGGGGAAACAGTAAACACTGTCAGGCACGAAATCAAGATTCCCGTACTTATCGTAAACTTATGATGGTTGTTTTAAAAGATGTTTCAGCCTGCTGAACGTTTCAGGTTTCATGTTCAGATAAGATGCCAGATATTTTTGTGGTACCCTTTGAAGCAAATCTGCATTGTTACGCATAAAATTCAAAAACCTTTCGGGCGAGCTGAGGCGGATCCGGTCATATTCAAAATTTTCCCTGCTTAGAAATTGCTGGGTTGCAATCAGCCTGCCCATCCTCTCCATTTTAGGACTGTATTCATATAGCAGTTCTACGCTTTCCCTGGTTATGGAGAGCAGGGTGCAGGGTTCAATACAGTCAACGGAATAAGTGGAAGGTTCTCCGGAAAGAAAAGAATCATAGCAGCAAATAAGCTCGTTTTCACTGGCAAATTGGGTAACCATTTCTTCCTTCCTGCGGTGAAAGAATTTTCTCGCAATGCCCCTGATTATAAAGTTCAGATAACGCTCTACCTGCCCCTCAGCAATGAGAAGTTGCTTTTTTTTCGTTTGCCGCAATTCAAACATCCCTGTCAGGTAGGCCAGTTCCCGGTCATTCAAACAGACATAATTTGATACGTAGGATCTTACGGTATCAATCAATTCCATAGGTACTTTTTTGATTCCGCAAATTACCACGATAAATCCTTCACATAAAATATTTATGAAGAATGGTCTCCTTCGAAAGATTTTCATCAAGGCACATTCCATGAGTGGTCTTTTCAAATGGGCCGCTGCCGGTCAGGGCTTTGTGAATTGATGCATTTCATGTAGGTTTGCAGACTTTTGAAATAAAATGCTTTATTCATGGCAAAGCAAATTAAAGTAGCGAATCCGGTAGTGGAAATTGATGGAGATGAAATGACCCGGATCATCTGGAAATTTATCAAAGACAAATTGATCCTGCCATACCTTGAACTGGATATTAAGTATTTTGATCTCGGAATTGAATCGCGCGACCGCACAGATGATCAGATCACTGTGGATGCCGCCAAAGCCATATTGAAATATGGTGTAGGGATCAAATGCGCTACCATCACGCCGGATGAAGCACGCGTAAAGGAATTTCAGCTAAAACAAATGTGGAAAAGCCCAAATGGTACGATCCGTAATATCCTGGACGGTACGGTATTCAGAGAACCGATCGTGATTAATAATATTCCGCGTCTTATTCCTAACTGGACGGCGCCAATCATTGTGGGAAGACATGCATTCGGCGATCAGTATCGTGCGACCGATACCGTAATAAAAGGCAAAGGTAAACTCACCATGACTTTCACTCCGGCAGACGGCAGTGAACCAAAGGTATTTGAAGTGTATGATTTCAAAGGTGACGGCGTGGCGCTGAGCATGTACAATACGGATGAGAGCATCCAGGGTTTTGCAAGAAGCTGTTTCAATATGGCGTTGAGTAAAAAATGGCCGCTTTATCTGTCGACTAAAAATACCATTCTTAAAAAGTACGACGGACGATTCAAAGATATATTCGAAACTGTTTATGAACTGGAGTTCAAAGAGAAATTCCGCGATGCCGGCATTACTTATGAGCATCGTTTAATTGATGATATGGTAGCCAGCGCATTGAAATGGCACGGTAATTTTGTGTGGGCCTGCAAAAATTATGATGGCGATGTTCAAAGCGACACGATTGCCCAGGGATTTGGATCACTCGGATTAATGACATCTGTTCTCATCACACCGGATGGTAATATCATGGAGGCAGAAGCGGCCCATGGAACCGTTACCCGCCATTACCGGGATCATCAGCAGGGAAGACCCACTTCCACAAATCCGATTGCGTCTATTTTTGCCTGGACGCGGGGCCTCGCTTTCAGAGGGAAGCTGGACCATCATCCGGAACTGGTCCATTTTTGTGAAGCATTGGAACAGGTTTGTATTAAAACCGTTGAGAGCGGAAAAATGACTAAGGATCTGGCAGTATGCCTTTATGGGACAAAAGTGACCCATGGAAACCATTTTCTATATACAGAGGAGTTTTTGGATGCCATTGACCAGGGCCTCCGGGAAAGAATTCATATGTAAGAAATGAAAAAGCCGTCCCGGTTTAAACGGAACGGCCTTTAACGATTGCTTGCCAGATAAAAAAAGCCTATTTTTTTGTAGAATCAACCTTGGCCTTCATGCTGTCTTTAGCAGCGCGCAGTTGAATCAATTGCAGTCTTACCGGAGTCAGCAGTTGCATTTACGGATTCGGTAGCAGATTTAGCAGCAGAATCTGTTTTACCTTCTGAACTTGATGCACTGTTGCAGGCCGCGAATGAGCCAATTGCTAAAACAACCAAAAGTTTCTTCATTGTCATTTGTTGTTGTGAATGATTTTAAGTTAATACCCTGAAGCTGAAAAAGTAACCTGAACCAATCCGAATATTGGGACGTTTTTATGTTTTTAAGATAACTGTTTGACAGTAAGCAACTTAAATTGAATTTACAAGAGCTTTTCGGGTTTTAATTCAGATCCCCCGGGAACCTGCGGGTTATTCCCAGAATTCCCTGCCTGACGATGGGTTACAAATCTTTACTTTCAGTATTAAATTAGGCAACTGCGTGACTACGGACAGCAATGAGCAAGCGCTATTGATGGGATTAGCAAACAACGAGCGGGGGGCTATCGAGGCCATTTACAGGAATCACTACAGCATGGTTAAAACCCTGGTCGTTAGTAACAGCGGAACTGCAGACGATGCCAGGGATGTCTTTCAGGAAGCGCTGATCGTTTTGTACGAAAAGGCAAGATCAGGCAGTTTTGAGTTGCATTCTCAGCTAAAAACCTATATCTATGCTGTGTGCCGGCGGTTGTGGTTGAAAAGATTGCAGTTTGACCGGAAGTTCTCGGTAGATCTGGCCAATGCGGAGGAAACGGCAAGCATTGAGGAAGACATAGAAAAGTACGAGCTCAGGAGTTGCGATTTTGAATTAATGGAGAAGGCGATGGAAAGCCTTGGAGAGCCGTGCAAGGCATTATTGGAATCTTACTATTTGCAAAAGAAGAAAATGGTTGAAATTGCAAGGGAATTTGGTTATACGAATGCTGACAATGCCAAGAATCAGAAATACAAATGCCTGATGCGATTGAAAAAAATATTCTTCGGTCATTATAAAAAGCCTTAAACGAAGCAGAATGGAAGAGATGGTTATTCTGGAGTCCATTGAAAGATATATCCGCGGGGAAATGCTTCCCGAAGAGAGAATATTTTTTGAGGAGCTCCGGAAAAATAATCCGGGTGTTGACCAAATGGTGGTTGAGCATACGGATTTCCTGCATCGGATGGAAAATTTTGGTGAACGGAAAAGCCTGAAGGCAACCATTCAGGATATACATAATCAACTCTCGGAGACCGGACAGATCAAAATAAGCCAGGAACCCAAGGTGATCAGGCCCTGGCTGAGATACCGGAAAGTGATTGGCGTTGCAGCTTCTATCGCAGGCATCACGGCGCTGGGCATTACCGGAATGGTAACCTATTTCTCCTCAAAAACTGCAAATAAATCCCTGGAGGATCTTAGCCGGAAAGTTTTTATTCTGGGAGGAAACATGACTACACTCAGTGACAGGCTTAAGGAAGACTCTTCAAAAACACCTGCACCTGCCCAACCCGCCTTCAAATTGGGCGGCACAGGATTTCTGATCGATCCCAAGGGCTATATCGTAACTAATGCGCACGTGATCGACAATGCTTCCACAGTAATCGTTCAGAATAATAAAGGTCAGGAATTCAAAACGAGGATTATTTATGTTAACCCGATTGCAGACCTGGCTTTCCTGAAAATTATGGACAGTGACTATAAGGTTCCCGCTCTCATCCCTTACGGCATGAACAAAAGTAACGTAGACCTCGGAGAAGAGATTTTTACCCTGGGTTACCCGCGGGATGAAATTGTTTATGGTGAGGGATACCTGAGTGCTAAAACAGGTTTCCGCGGAGACACACTTGCCTGCCAGATATCCATAGCTGCCAACCCGGGGAATAGCGGCGGACCCGTTCTGGATAAAAATGGAGACGTGATCGGCATCCTCAGCAACCGCCAGGCACAGGCCCAGGGCGTTGTTTTTGCTATTCGTTCCAAATATATTCTTTCCGCCCTTGAAGAGATCAAGTCAGATACGGCCTACGCAGATATCCGTTTGCCTCAGCCTTCCGCAGTAAAAAATCTCGATCGCATTCAGCAGATCAAGAAAATTCAGGAATTTATTTATATGGTGAAGAGCTATTGAACAACTCCTTCGGATACTCCCCCCCATTAACTAAAGCATTCAGACTCCGTTTCACATCAGGCGCGTCTTCCTTATAGGTTACGCCGAACCAGCTGGAGGCTGTTGGAATAATCTTTATCTGTCCCATCCCCTCCTGAATAAACCGGTCTCCGATGATAGGAATAAAAAATTCTGCCTTGGGATCATGGCCCTGAGCAGAAAGAAACTCTTTAAAAATTTTGTCAATAAACCCGAATACTGAAGGATCAAAGCACCAAAAATTCATAGACACTTTTGAATCGTCAGGAACACGGAAGGTTTTGCCATTCTCTTCATATGTAATCTGACCTTCTTTATTGCGATATATTTTGGTTCTCTCCCTGATGGAAATAAGGTTATTATTTTCATCCACTTTACAAACACCCCGGCTGACGGAACCATTCTCAGAAAGGGTATTTGCCAGATCATATCCAATGATGCTGTAGCAGGTGGCACTGCAGCCGGTATTGAGAAACCGGTAAGCTTTCTCAAAGGCGTCCCTGCCATAAAAATCATCTGCATTGATCACAGAAAACGGATCGCCGATGGCATGCTTTGCACAAAGGACTGCGTGCCCGGTGCCCCAGGGTTTCGTTCGACCGGCAGGCGGCAAATAACCATCTGTAAATTCTGTCAGTTCCTGAAATACATATTGGGTCTCCACCCTATCCTTCAGCCTGGGCTCGAAAATATTCTTGAATTCGGTTGCAAACTCCTCGCGGATTACAAAGACGATTTTCTTAAAGCCACTCAGGATCGCATCATAAATGGAATAATCCATAATCGTTTCTCCCGAAGGCCCGAATGATTGAACCTGTTTCATGCTTCCATAACGTGAGGCCATACCAGCAGCAAGTACCAATAAAGTTGGTTTCATCCGATCATTTTTATTTTTCTACCCACCCGGTGAATCTTTGATTCCAGGGCATCTTTAACCACTAAAGATGCAGCCTGTTAAGAAAGATTCAATTGCCGTAATTTTATTGCGCTGCGAAAATAAATAATAAAGAGTAACCGGAACAAGATTTATCAGCATGGCAGATTCAATGGTAAACCTGGAGGATATATCGACGGATTCATTGAATCTCCCCATATTCCGTGAAAAAAAGCTTGAAGTAAGCGTTTTGCGCTTAGATAAAATTCATCCTGAAATCTCGGGAAATAAATGGTTCAAACTAAAGTATTACCTGGAGACAGCCAGGATGTGGCATAAAAAAAGACTGATCAGTTTCGGCGGCCCTTATTCCAACCACATCGTTGCGCTTGCTTGTGCAGCAAAGGCAAAGGGATTTTCCTCAACGGGATTTATCAGAGGTGAAAAACCTGCACAATTGTCCCCCTCACTTTTGGCCGCACACGAATATGGGATGGGCCTTGAATTTTTGTCGAGGGAAAGATTCCGGATGAAAGAAGAGCCTTCATTTTTACTGGCCCTACAGAAGCAATATCCCGAAGCCCTGATCATTCCTGAGGGTGGATGTACTGAACCTGGCATCCGCGGTGCGGAAGAAATCCTTTCGTTTTCCGACATAAGTTCTTATTCGCATATCTGTTGTGCGGTGGGTACGGGTGCAACGCTTGCGGGGATAGCCAATGCAAGCAATCCGGCTCAGAAAATTACGGGCATTTCTGTACTCAGGGGAACAATGGGATTTGAACCTTTGCGCACTTCATGGATTAATGACCCCGAAAAATTATACAGGATAAACCTCATCCATGATTATCATTTCGGAGGCTACGCGAAAAAATCTGCGGCACTCCTGAATTTCATGAATGAAGTTTATGAAGTATCAGGAATACCCACCGATTTTGTATATACCGCAAAACTACTTTATGGCATTGCGGATCTGGCCTGGATCGATTATTTCCCAAAAGAAAGCAGGGTGCTTATTATTCATTCCGGGGGACTTGCAGGAAACCTGTCCCTGCCCTCAGGGACCCTTCACTTTTAATCGCCTGAAAAGGCCGCTTCCCTTATCTTTGCCGGGATCTCAAGATTAAAGATACCGGTCGTGCCATGCGATTTCTTTTTGCACCGTTTTTACTGTCCCTATTTTACCTGCCTGGTGCAAAGGCGCAGGAGACCCTCCCCGGTTTTTCCGCTTTACTGAAATCCAATGGGAAGGTGGTCATCAGTTGGAAGAACGCCTATCCCGCCATTAACCAGATTAGCATACAACGTTCTACAGACAGTCTCCATAATTTCACAACCCTTATCACAGTTCCCGATCCGCACACACCGGAAAACGGATTTGTGGATAGCAAACCGCAGGGACCGCACACTTATTACCGGATTTTTATCCTGCTCGGAAACAGCAGGTACATGTTTACCAAATCCAAGAGAGCCATTCCGGAGCCTGTTGCTCAACAAAAACGGCAGCAGCAACAACAACAGGTGGCAAAGAAGGAAGTGCCCGAAGAAAATGATCTCATTATTCCGAAAATTGACAATTCGCGCATTTTTTATCTCGAAGAAAAAAGAAGCCCCAATAAACCGCTGGTTGTGGGTCCTTCTAAAATAAAGGCGCAAACCATAGAAGTTGAAAAAACTCTTTTCGTAAAAAAAAGGGATTCCGTGATCATGCAGCTGGAGGGTAATAAAGTGCGCAAATTCAGCGACTCACTCTTAAAACAGACCAGGGACACTTTATTGTTTGTGAATGCAGATACCCTGATGATCAAACCTTATGTCGAAAGTCAGAAAGAGGTAAAGGACGTCTACCGGGTTTCTCCTTATGTGTTCACGGCAAAAGATGGGAACGTGAATATTGCATTGGCAGACTGGAACAAGAAGAATTATTCAGTTCAGTTTTTTGAAGATGATCATACTCCGCTAATGGAAATAAAGAATATTAAGGATCCGCTCCTGATCATTGATAAAACCAATTTCACGCACTCCGGCTGGTTCCGTTTTGAATTATTTGAAGACGGCCGGCTCAAGGAAAGGAATAAACTATTTATACCGAAGGAATTTTAATCCTGGTCCTGGTTGCCTCATTTCAAATAAACAACCTGCCACAATCAATCTCTGGTAAATTTCCTTTGTTTCAGGCCGGGACCTCCTCCATCGGAATGATCACAGCATGAAACACTTCTTCAAAATGCGCTTTGAGTTTCATTTTTACCTCGGCCAGGTCCCCCTTTCTTCCCAGCTCAAGAGCCAGTGAACTAACCAGTTTGTTGCGTATGCCGCAGGGAATGATCCCGTCAAAATAACTCAGGTCCGTGTTGATATTAAAAGCAAATCCGTGCATGGTGATCCACCGGCTGCAGCGCACACCGAGAGCGGCGATTTTTCTTTCACGGCCAGGAATCCCGGGTTCGATCCAGACACCTGTCTCCCCTTTTGAACGTTCTCCACGGATGCCATAATCTTCCAACGTTCGGATAATCACTTCTTCCAGGTTGCGGAGGTATTTGCCAATATCCGTTCCGAATTTTTCGAGGTCAAGTATCGGGTATCCCACAATTTGTTCAGGGCCATGAAAGGTTATATCGCCACCCCGGTTTGTCCGGAAAAACCGGATGCCGCGCGCATTCATTTCAGCTTCATTCAGCAGCACATTTTCCTCGTGACCGCTTTTTCCAATCGTGTATACCGGCGGATGCTCAACAAAAAGCAGGTAATTCACAGTTTCGGAATTTTCGTTTCCGGCTTCGCCCGACCTCGCACTGGCCTTTATTGCCACATTTTTCTGAAGCAGGGATTCCTGGTAATCCCATGCCTCAGGATAGTTCATTTTACCCAGATCCTTAAATAAAACAAGCTCTTTGTTCATGCGGATGCAAAATTACGGGAATCCCCTTGTTGGTTGATGGTTGATAGTTGATGGCTTCACCCCCCGAACAGAAGCGAAGGTGGGGTGGATGGATTTGGCAGCTGACGAGAAATGGAGGGGTTTGGTTTTGGAGCGCTGTTCAGGGAGTTTAAGGCCATCCGATGAGACGGAGCAAAGGCGTGAGTTGGCGTGCATCAGCGTGGAACGCAGTATTTTTGCCGGAATGACCAAGAAACCAAGCAGAATCAAACAGGAGGAGGAAGATTCCGGTAAACCAGAAAAACGGGCCAAAAAAGGATCCGGGACCAATGAAAGCCTGCATGGCCCTTCAAAGGAAATTATTGAACTGCACAACAAGGAATTGCCAACTTCAAAAGGTGCAAGTATTCCAGCCATGCCAGGAGAAATCGCGGAATCCTCGGACGCACTTTATGAAAGAATGAACCTGGTTGTGGATAAGGGTCAGGAGCCGATGCGGCTGGACAAATTCCTTACGGCGAGGATAGAAAATATTTCGCGCAATAAAGTGCAGCAGGCGATTGACGGCGGAAGAGTGCTGGTGAATAGTCAGATTGTTTCTGCAAATTATAAGATCCGTCCAGGCGATAATATCCTGACCTATTCCGAAAAGCAGGTAGCAGGAGAAGAAATTATCCCGGAGAAAATACCATTGAATATTGCTTATGAAGATGATGAGGTATTGGTCATAAATAAACCTGCGGGACTGGTTGTTCATCCTGCTTCGGGAAATTACAGCGGAACCCTGATCAATGGAGTGGCCTGGTATCTGCAGACAAAAAATAAAACCATATCCGAGGATACATTGCCGCGTTTCGGACTTGTGCACCGGATAGACAAGAATACCAGCGGGCTCCTCGTGCTGGCAAAAACAAGCACCGCCGTAGCTGCACTGGCAAAGCAATTTTTTGATCATACGGTGAAACGCCTCTATATCGCTCTCGTTTGGGGAGATATGGAAGAAGACAGGGGAACCATATCAGCCCATGTTGGCCGCCATCAGCGCTTCCGAAAGCAATTCGAATCCTATCCGGAAGGAGAACACGGAAAAGAAGCCGTCACCCACTACGAAGTTCTGGAAAGGTTTGGTTATGTGACCCTGGTTCAATGCGTGCTGGAAACGGGACGCACGCACCAGATTCGCGTGCATATGAAATCCATTGGCCACCCTATATTTAATGACGATACCTATGGAGGAAATAAAATTGTGAAAGGAACTATATTCAGCAAGTATAAACAGTTTGTCGATAATTGCTTTGCCATATGCGGTCGCCAGGCATTGCACGCCAAAACCATCGGGTTTATTCATCCCGTAACCAAAGAGGAAAAATGGTTTGTCAGTGACCTGCCCGCCGATATGGAGCAGCTGATAGAGAAATGGAGAAAATATACCGGAACTATTAAGGCAAGCCCTGAGCGCGATTCCTGAGCGGACAATTCAGGTATCAAAACCGTACAGTTTAGCCCGCCCCTCAAAATGCAGATTATTGATTAAGAAATAAATAGCATTTTGGTATTTATTTGGCTGCTGACAGGTTAAATTCCCCGACATCTTTGGCAATCACTAAATCATGCTATTATGTTTAGAAACTATTTCAAGATCGCCTTCAGAAATCTGATACATCATAAGGCATATTCCATAATTAACATCTCAGGTCTTGCCATTGGAATGGCATCGAGCATACTCATCCTGCTCTGGGTACAGAACGAATTAAGCTTTGACCGGTTTCACAAAAATGCTGACCAGATTTACCGGATTATTTGTAATGCCAGTGATTTTAAAGCTGCAGTGAATCCGGCCGGAATGCCTGCTGGCTTAAAAGCGGAAATGCCTGAAATAAAAAATACGGTCCGGCTGAGCCATTTATCCTCGGTGTTAGTTGAAGCAGGCGACCGAAAATTTGATGAAAAGCAGGTCTTTTATGCGGACTCGACTTTTTTAGGCGTATTTACTTTCCCGCTCCTGAGAGGAAACCCCAGAACAGCTCTTCTGCGTCCGGACGGCGTCCTCTTGACTGAAAATATGGCCAAAAAATATTTCGGCAATATAGACGCCCTGGGCAAGACCCTGCGGATAAACAACCAGCATTTGGTTACGGTTACTGCGGTACTTGCCAATATCCCCTCCAATTCCAGCCTTCAATTTGATTTCATTTTACCCATATCCTCAGTTACATGGGAGAATGATGATATAAAAAATAATGTTTGGGGTAATTTTAATTTCTACTCCTATGTTCAGCTAAATAAGAATTTCCTGCCTTCTCCTGCATCCATTGCAGGGCTTAACAACCAGATGGACCAGATTTACAAGAAGCATGAACCTGATATAAAAATTAAATTTCAATTACAGCCAATCACGAGTATCCATTTGCATTCCAACCAGCTTCAGGTGGATCTGCCGGGCCGCGGAAATGCGCAATATGTAAATATTTTTTTTATCGTTGCGCTTTTCATTCTCGTAGTTGCCTGTATTAATTTTATGAACCTGGCCACCGCCCGCTCTGCCAGACGAGCAAAAGAAATCGGGTTGCGTAAGGTGGCGGGCGCTTTGCGGTGGCAGCTCATCAAACAATTTTTAGGAGAATCCCTGTTCGTTTCTTTTTTTGCGCTCGTGCTGGCAATTGCTTTGGTTATATTGGTTCTTCCGGGATTCAATGAGCTGGCTGGTAAAACCCTCGCTATACATTTCACGGATGCCAGGCTTTTGGTAACCCTTTTCGCGATCGCCCTCTCCACCGGATTGATTTCCGGCAGCTATCCTGCTCTTTTCCTTTCGGGTTTTCAACCGGTGAAAGTGTTGAAAGGAAATATAAAATCAATGGGAGCAAACCTTATTTTCCGGAATACGCTTGTAACCACGCAGTTTATTGTGTCCATCCTCCTCCTGATCGGTACTGTGGTCATCTATAATCAACTGCAATTCATCAGGCACAAGGATCTGGGATTTGATAAAGAAAACCTGCTCTGCATGCCGATGACAGGAGACATATGGGGAAAACAGACGGCATTAAAAACCGAATTAAGTCAGAACCCGCTTACCAATCATTTTACCATCATTTCCGAATTGCCTGTAAACCTCATGAGTGGCACCATCAGCGTGCTTTGGGAGGGAAAGGATCCCAAATCCCAGGTGGTAATCCCTTCCATTGATGTGAGCGAGGATTTTGTTTCTGTTTTTAAGATGAAGATCCTGCGGGGCCGGGATTTCTCTACTTCATTCAAAGCAGACTCCGGCAATTATATCATCAACGAAAAAATGGTACAGGTTATGGGTAAGACCCTGGATAATGTAGTTGGCAAACCGCTCAGCTTCGGAGATGTAAAAGGGTCAGTTATCGGGGTCGTCAAAGATTTTAATTTTAAACCGATTCAACAGGCTATTGAGCCCCTGGTCCTGCGCCTGAATAAATACGGAGGGATCGTGGTGGTCAGAACAAAACCCGGAACCACTGAAGCTACCATAAATGTACTGGGGAAAATAAGCCGGGAACTAAACCCGGCCTATCCGTTCTCATACAAATTTTTCGATCAGGATCTGAACAGCCTATACCTGGGGGATCAGCAAATGGGTAAGATTTTTAATTTGTTTGCGCTGCTTGCTGTTTTTATTTCAAGTCTGGGTCTGTACGGTTTATCTGCGTTCATGGCTGAACAACGCACCAAAGAAATCGGTGTGCGCAAAGTATTAGGAGCATCTATTTTCAATATTGTTTATCTTCTTTCAACTGGTTTTACCCGCCTGATCTTTCTCGCGATTGCAATTTCCATCCCGCTATCCTGGTTCGCTGTGGGCCGTTGGCTGGAAACCTTTGCTTACCATATTCATGTCAGTTGGATTATTTTTTTAATCGCTCCTTTAGCTGCATTGGTGATCGCCTGGCTGACGGTAAGCTATGAATCAATAAAAGCAGCCTTCGTCAATCCGGTAAAGAGTCTCAGAACGGAATGAAACCTCAGGAAATGCGCACATCATTGGGTCTGGGGCGATCATATGATTATCTAGTGTTCCCTTGGATCATATAATTGCGGCATCCACACCTGGAATGTTGATTGCTCACCTCCATTCCCCGCGGAAGCATAATCGCATAATGATATTTGTATTGGTTGAGGACCTGCTTCTGAATACGCTTCCGGCATGAAGGAAGCCCGGTACTGCATCCAGTTTTTATTTTGGCCCACCCCTTCCGCCTCCAGCTTAATATTTCCGTCAGCTTCCCGGATGGGGCGGTTGAACGTTCCTAAATTCGTGTGTGCCAGTTGGGTATCGCGCGCCAATACAACAGGTCCTTTTAAAATGGCAGCATAAGTTGCTCCTTCTCCCTGGACTACCACCCTCCCGGCCAAGTCCAGCTGTAAAAAAATATGATCCTCCGGGGACCAGGTTCTTTTTATTTCTGCATATTCTCCCGGTATGATGCCCTGGATTTCATTGCCATTAACTTTTAAGGATGTGTGCCTGCTCCAGGCCGGGATTCTGATACGCAGGGTCATTTCTTCAGGTGCTTCCATCCCCAAATGGAAATGAATTGCACCCGAAAGCGGATAATCCGTTTTCTGAATTATAATCATTTTTTTTTGTGAAGGTGTTCCCAATGTATAGGACCCTTCAACAAAAAAATTAATGGATATTCCTTCATGCATCGACATAATGGTCGTAAACGGAAGAGTGAACTGCCCCCTCGGGCCATTGGCAACACAACAATTTAATTTCATCCCACATTGTCCGCTTCCGGGGAGCCTTCGCCCATTTAAAGGAGTATATTTTGCCCATGTTGATCCGTCAGCACTCAGGGCGCCCATCAACGCATTGTAATAGGATTGTTCAATGGCATCTCCATATTTTGCCTCACCGGTAAGCCGCAATAGTTGCTGGGAGAGTTTGATCCAGGTTACCGTCACGCAGGTTTCCTGGAAATGCTCCACGGGTGATGTTTGTAATTTCTCCCCGCCAAACCAGGTCTCAACGGAAGCGCCCGAACCGGCAATATTAATCTCATTCTTCAGAATATTATTCCAGGTGGCTTCGACTGCTTGTTTATATTCTGATTTCCCCGTCGCGCGGTAAAGTTCCAGTAATCCTTCATAACAAGACATCATCTCATAAGCCTTTTGTCCCTGCTCATAGCTGTACCAAACTTTTGGTTTGGGGAATCTCCTGCTTACATCCACGTTCGCTTTGCTGATTAAATGCGGGCCCTGCGGAATTTCCCACTGCCTTACTATTTCTTCTGCAAACCCAAGGTATTTTTTATCGCCGGTCTGGTTGTATAAACGAACAATAGGCTCCAGGACGGAGGAAGCAGCCATACCACGGTAATTGCCCTTATTTACAATCAGTCCGTCCATTTCCTTAATTTCCTTTATCAGGTGATCTGCTAATTTCTTTGCTGCCTGCACACTTGCCTGATCTCCCGTCAGGTCAGCATAATCCAGCAATCCCAGCATACAGTATTTTCTTCCCCAGATGTCCCACTCTTCCAGGTGATTTTCTTTTTTATAATTCCCGATATAGCCATCTTCAGTTTGTGTGGAAATCAGATCTGTAACTGAGTCCTGCAATATTTTCTTCAAGCCATTATCCGGCCGGTAGCGGTAAGCAAGGACCGCGGAAGTAAACCACTTACCCCAGAACTCATTCTGCCAGAGATGGGTCTCAGTCCTGTGCCTGAATGGGTCAACAAGTGCCTTTGCATCCTGGGCCATTATTCTGTTCTTATAAGACAGATCTAGCTTTCTGCCAATGAATCCTTTTAATTCGGCATGGTCGCACACTTTAAGTTTATCATTAGCCAATGCTGACCTGTTGGCATCCGGGCTATTGAAGAATAACTTATTCCCCGCCAGGCGGAGCCGCGGAGCCAGTATAAATCCGGTCGCCGTAAGACCACCATTCCGGATAAAATTCCTTCTTGAAAAACCTGAGGCTACTTTTTGTTTTTTATTCATGGCCTGTGTTTTCATCCAAAGCTCATCTTGTAATCCACGCTCACTTTCCCTTTTGAGATATCATCCAGTTTGCTGCGGAGCAATTTTCTTTTGAGGGGTTTGAGATAATCAATGAAGAGCTTGCCTTCGATATGATCATATTCATGCAGGATTATACGGGCAGAAATTCCGTTGTATGTTTTAGTATGCGTTTGAAATTGTTCGTCTGCAAACTCAAGGGTCACTTCTTCATTCCTGAGTATCTCTTCCCGGATCTTGGGGATGCTGAGGCAGCCTTCGGCATATAACCAGGGTTCACCATTTAACCTGAGCATTTTTGCATTGATGAAAACCTGTTTGATGCCGGGACTATCGGGATACTTTTCTTTTTCGTCTTCACCAAGATTAGTGAAGATCTGGGTACTGTCTACTATAAACAGCCGGATAGGCTTATTGACCTGCGGTGCTGCAAGGCCAACACCGCTGCTCTCGTACATGGTTTCCCACATATCCCCGATCAGTTTTAGCAGATCGGGATAATCAGCCGTAATTTCCTGGCCCCTGGTTCTTAACACATGAGACCCGTATGCGACTATCGGTAAAATCATGGGCAAATTTAATAAAACCCGATGATTTATTGTCTCCGATCGGTTGAGGGTTGATGGTTGATGGTAGATAGTTGATGGTTAATGGACTTCAAGTGCAAATTTCAAATTGTAATCTGGCTGCTAAATTTGTTAAGCCAGAATTCCCTTTCGCCTGCTCCACCTCCACGGACGTCCATCAACCATCAACTATCAACCATCAACCAATCCCCGGGATCCAGTATCAAGGTGATGCAAAAACTCCTGCAACATCATCGTAGCTGCCACCTGATCAACAGTTGCTTTTACCCTGCGACGATTTTTCTTAAGACCCATTTCGACCATAGCACGGGATGCCATCACCGAAGTATGGCGTTCGTCTACGGGAAGAACCGGTATTTCAGGGAATTTCTTATGCAATATTCCAATAATCCGGCGCACATGAGGCGTTGCATCCGTTGGACTATCATCCAGGTTTTTCGGGTCGCCGATCAGAATCAGCTCTACAGGTTCTTTCTTAAAATATGTTTCCAGGAAAGTGAAAATCCGGGCAGACTCAATGGTCGTGAGCGCGGTTGCAATAATTTTCTCCGGATCAGTTACCGCTATCCCCGTTCTCTTCAGTCCATAATCAATTGCCAGGATGCGCGGCATGAGTAACTCAGTGTTTATGGGTAACTATAATATCCGTGATCACAAACAAGGAAAACATTAAGCTGGCAATCCCATTCGCTGTCATGAAAGCCAGGTTGACCCGGCTCAGGTCCTGCGGTTTAACCAGGGTGTGCTGGTAAATGAGCATCCCGATGAAGAGCAGCATCCCAAACCAGTACCAATACCCGAATCCACCCAGCACGCCGGCCGCAAGTACAAACAAAGCGCTCATCACATGCAGTATGCTGGAGATGACAAGTGCATTTCTTTTCCCTACCGAAGCAGGAATAGAATGCAATTGCCAGGACCTATCAAATTCTTCGTCCTGCAAAGCATAAATAATATCGAAACCGCTGACCCAGCAAATCACCGCTCCAGAAAATAAAAGCGGCAGAACTGCAAAATATCCTGTAACAGCCAAAAATGCGCCGATTGGAGCGAGAGACAAACCTATTCCGAGAACAAGATGGCACAAAACTGTAAACCGCTTGGTATAACTATAAAACAAAATGACAAAGAGGGCGGCAGGAGAAAGAAAAAAACAAAGAGGATTGATAAACCAGCAGCAAATCATAAACAATATGCAGCAAATAATGACGAACCTGAGAGCGCTTTTGGGGGCAATAATACCAATGGGAATTTCGCGGATTGCTGTCCTCGGGTTTTGCGCATCAAAACGGCGATCCAGGAAACGGTTGAATGCCATGGCAGCACTTCTGGCAGTGATCATGCAAATCAGTACCAGGATGAATTTCAATGCCAGGGACCCAAATGGTAAAGAATGCGCCTCCGGAACCAATTCCTGATGGTAAACCCCAAGGAAAAAACCGATCATTGCAAATGGAAGTGCAAATAAAGTATGTGAAAACCTGATAAGACTCAGGTAGTTTTTGACCCTGCTCATGATGAACGAAGTTAATGAGGAAATGTGGAAATGTGAAAATGTGGAAATGTGGAAATGTGTAAATTAGAGTTTACGAATTTGAAAATTACATTGTATGTTCTCATTCCCACATTTCCAAATTTCCACATTCCCACATTTCCACATTTTCACATTTCCACATTTTCAAATTCTCAAATTTGCCCTCACAATTTCCCAAAGCACAATGCCTGCGGCAACCGAAACATTCAGGGAATGTTTCATACCGAATTGTGGGATCTCTATGCAATTATCGCAATGGCCCAGTACCTCCTCACTCACACCCTCAACCTCATTACCGAAGATCAGGACCATTTTTTCGCCTGATTCGAGTCTGAAGGATTGAAGCGGTATACTCTTTTCTGCCTGCTCAACCGCGACCGTGCGAAAACCGGTATCGCGCAGTTGTCGGACAGTGTCTACTGCAGAACCGCTATATTTCCATTCAACCGTTTCTGTCGCTCCAAGCGCGGTTTTATGAATATCGCGATGAGGAGGTCTGGGTGTGTATCCGCAGAGAAAAATGGCCTGAACAAGAAATGCATCAGCCGTACGGAAAACGCTCCCTACATTATGCATGCTGCGGATATTTTCCAACAGCATCATCACCGGCAGTTTTTCTGCCCTGCGGAACTCATCAGTGCTCTTACGGGGCAGCTCATCCATCCGAAGTTTCCGCATGTGGCAAAGATACAGGTACATGGTATAATCAATGAGGGGTAAAACCCGGATAAGATGGTTTTTTTAGTTGTTCACACCATGGAAAACCCTGTTTTTTTTGAGGATCGCTTGCTTACTTTTGCCGCATTCCGCAACGATGTCCGCCATTTTACGGCATGCGGAGGCCGCCCATGTCCAAAAACTCCGAAGACACTCCACTGATGCAGCAGCACAGGGCTATTAAACAAAAATATCCCGACGCTATCCTGCTATTCCGTGTCGGGGATTTTTATGAAACCTTTGGCGAGGACGCCATCCTGGCCTCCGGGATACTTGGCATCACCCTGACCAAAAGAAATAATGGCGCTGCATTTTCAAGTGAGCTTGCCGGATTCCCCCATCATGCGCTGGATACTTATCTGCACAAACTCGTAAAGGCAGGCCACCGCGTAGCCATTTGCGATCAGCTTGAGGATCCCCGTCTGGCCAAGGGCATTGTGAAAAGAGGCGTAACCGAAATGGTAACCCCGGGAACGGCAACACAGGATAAGCTGCTTGAGCACAGAAGTAATAATTTTCTGGCTGCAGTTCATTTTTCGGAGGGCCTCCTGGGCATTGCATTCCTGGATATTTCAACCGGAGAATTCTTTGCCGCAGAAGGACCTGTAGAATACATTGATCAGTTGCTCCAAACCCTGAACCCTGCAGAAGTGATCTTTCAGCGCAACCAGCAAAAAGCTTTTAAAACTGCATTCGGCGACAGGTTTTATACCTATTCTCTGGAAAGCTGGATCTTCGATGAGCATTATACCAGGGAGATTCTGCTGAAACATTTCCAGACCCATTCGCTTAAAGGATTTGGGATGGAACACTTTGTTGAAGGCGTTATTGCAGCCGGTGCCATCATCCACTACCTCAAAGACACCGAACATCCGCACCTCCAGCATATCAGCAGCATTCAATGCATTGACAGAAAAGATTATCTCTGGATGGACAAATTCAGCATCCGGAACCTCGAGCTGCTTCCTTCCGGAGAACAGGGACACTCGCTGCTTCAGGTGCTTGACAATACGGTTTCTGCAATGGGTGCACGTCTGATGAAACGGTGGATGCTGATGCCGCTTAAAGACCTGCTTCCGATCCGGGAAAGACAGGAATTGGTTGAATTCTTTATCCGGGAAGCGGACCTTCGCATCCGACTTTTGCAACATATCCGCCAGTGCGGCGACATGGAAAGAATGCTGGGCAAAACAGCTTCAGGAAAAATTAATCCACGGGAATTGCTGCAGCTCGCCCGCGGGCTGAAAGAAACAGCAGCTATCCAACAGCGATGCGCTGGTGCTGCAGATCCCTATCTGAAAAGACTTAAAAGCCTGATAAATCCATGTCAGTTGATAGCGGATCAGATCATGGAACAACTGGTCGAAAATCCGCCCGCCCTGGCTGTAAAGGGAAATATGATCCGGACGGGCGTTCATGCAGAACTTGATGAACTGAGAAATATTGCGTCAGGCGGAAAGCAGTACCTTGCCGAACTGCAGCAAAGGGAATCAGAACTCACAGGTATCAGTTCCTTAAAAATCAGCTTTAACCAGGTGTTCGGTTATTACCTTGAAGTTACGAACGTCCATAAGCATAAAGTACCTGACACATGGATCCGCAAACAAACACTCAGCAACGCTGAACGGTATGTTACGCCATTGTTGAAGGAATATGAAGAAAAGATAACAGGCGCCGAAGAAAAAATTCAAATCCTGGAGGCCCAGGTTTATGAAAGGCTGATCCTTTCCCTAAACCAGTATATCGCGCCAATGCAAATAAACTGCAGTGTGATCGCTACGTTGGATTGCCTGCTTTGCTTCGCCCAGAATGCACTTCAGAATAATTACAAAAGGCCAGACCTCCACGGGGGAAAAGAAATGCAACTCAATGACAGTCGCCACCCAGTAATTGAAAAAACACTCGCTCACGGAGAAGAATATATTCCGAATGACCTTTTTCTCGATCCTGAGACACAGCAGATCATTATTCTGACCGGCCCAAACATGAGCGGCAAAAGTGCCTTGCTCAGGCAAACTGCGCTCATAACCCTGATGGCGCATATGGGTAGTTTTGTTCCGGCCTCCCAGGCAAAGATACCGCTTACCGATAAAATTTTTACACGTGTTGGTGCATCTGATAATCTGAGTGCGGGAGAATCCACTTTCCTGGTGGAGATGAATGAAACGGCCAGCATTTTAAATAATATTACTGATCGAAGTCTGATCATCCTCGACGAGATCGGCCGCGGAACTTCCACTTACGATGGAATTTCCATCGCCTGGAGTATCGCAGAATTCCTCCATCATTCGCCCTTCAAGCCAAAAACACTGTTTGCCACGCATTATCATGAGCTCAATGAACTGGAAAATAAGTTTCCGGGCATTAATAATTATCATATCACGAGCCGGGAACTCGGGAACAAGATTATTTTCCTGCGCAAGTTGTCGCCAGGTGGGAGCACTCATAGTTTCGGCATCCATGTAGCAAGAATGGCGGGCATGCCGGCGGATCTCATTGAACGGGCTAACCAGATATTAAAGCAACTGGAAGAAAGCCGCAGCGGAGGCGGCACCGCATTATATGAAGGGTTAAAAAAAATATCAGCTCCTCAGGTCCAGCTCTCTATTTTTGACGCACATACCCAGATTTTTGAAGAGATCAGGAAATTATTATCCGAACTGGATATCAACCGGCTCACGCCTGTTGAAGCACTGCTTAAATTAAATGAGATCAAAGGCATGCTTAAGTAATAATCAGAGATAACTCAACCACCACGCATGATGCGTCGCTTTATAACCGCTATACCATTTACAAAGCGGATAAACAAGCAGGATCAGCAAAATCCATATAACATACACGACCCACAAACTGAACCCGAAATAATCAGGTCTGAATAAAAATGCTGTATGCATGGGCCCAATATCTTTTGCCGGCAGTTTCTCCAACAAAAATATCAGCATCACAGATAAATGAATCAAATACAAATGCAACACATAATAGAAAAACGGAACACGGCCGAATACAACCAAGAATTGCAGTGATTTTCCTGATACATTATCGAGCAAGGCCAGCACCATCAGAGAAATCCCGATAGTTACCCCGATATAATCCAGGGAAGGCGGATATTTCGTAACATTAATAAAAGACAAAATGCTGTATAACGGTGAATTCTGAACCGACCAGGGCGAAGGATCTCCATATGCATTGATGAATCGAAGAATAAGAAAAACCAAAACCAGGGCAGCTCCGGCGCCGAAAAGGATTTTTTTCCGTTGAATTCCGGAAAATCCTTTCGCGAATAGCCTTCCGATTCCGTAACCCACCATCATGATTCCAGTCCACGGTAAAAAAGCGTAGACAATAGTGATCCCGTAATGTTGGAAAAGCTGATAGTGCGCAAAGAATGCGTGATGTACCAGATCCCAGAAAAATCCAAGGTTTCCTTGTTGCGCAGCTTCAGGATAATCGAGCAGGTTATGACAAAAAACGATTAAAAGTCCGGTGAAAAGAATAACATGGTAAGAAAACCTGGCGAAAATTCCCAAAATAATCATGCTGATACCGATGGCCCAGATCACCTGCAGGATGATCAGATTATATAAGGGATTGAACGTCCATGCAAAGGAAATGATCAGCATTTCCACTAATACCAGCCACACCCCCCGGGTGATCAAAAAGCGGCTTAGTTCCTTTTTCGTTTTTTTCTGCCCTGCCAGGTAAGCAGAAACGCCGGCGAGAAGAACAAAAGTGGGTGCACAAAAATGGGTTATCCAGCGGGTAAAAAACAATACGGGTGTGGTGGTAGCCAGGTTTGTTGGCGAATCCGTTGAGGCATTGATATGAAAATAGTCCCGCACATGGTCCAGGGCCATAATGATCATTACGACCCCTCTCAATATATCAATCGAATAAATCCTCGCGGATTTGGGTGTTTCGGCTGCCATAATATGAAGATAGCCAGGCTATACAAGATAACACTTAGCCGGCTCATTTTCGTAATTCCGATCCCGTAATGGGAATAATTCCTTCAAAATTTGTTTAATAATGTGATGATAATCAATATTATATAATTTGGCATCCTGCTGGTAATCAATAGAGCGTAATCCGAACTTATGAAAACTATTATTATTTCAACTGCCCTTTTCCTGATCAGCGCCCTGAGTTATGCAGGTTACACACCAGCAGGTGATCAAACAACCTACGGAACGAATAAGGTGCGGGGAAACTATAACATTGTAAAGGAATATTATCAGAATGGAGGTGGAACAGTACTTCCTGTAACATTGACCGGTTTCCAGGGCGAACTAAAACCAGACGATCAGGTTGACCTTAGCTGGAGCACGATAATGGAAAGAGATATTGATCATTATGAAGTTGAAAGAAGCGGAGACGGCCTGAATTTCACTGAAATCGGAAGTACTCCTTCCAAAATGACCATTACAACCAATGCTTATCAGTTGTTATACAACTTTACTGACCAGAATCCCCTGCCCGGTGCTTCTTATTACCGCATCAAAGTGGTGGGAAAAGATAATAATACAAGTCAGACACCGATCGTGATGATCACCAATAATCAGATTGAAGGAACAAAGATCTACCCGACCCTGGTCCAGAACAATATGGTTTTTGTTGAATCAGACAAAACCCTGAACGGAGCAAAACTTGAATTCTTTGACCTTTCAGGAAGAAAATTGAGTGAAACGAATTGGGAAAGCCTTAGCGGCCGGCAGAATTGCACGGTCTCCAGATCAGGACATTTGCCGGCAGGTACTTATGTTGCAAGACTTACGGCCAATGGTCAGTCGATCAAAAACCAGCTGATGATCATACAGAATAATTAAGCCGGTAAAACGAAATGTTAAGATTTCAGCAGAGATATAAGTGTGAGAAACTTTTATAATGATTTGAATCCCCAAATAAGAATAGCTGTAAATTTGTATTCGAAGAGCCCGTTTTTGGTCCAAGATCCATCTGGTTCCCTTTCGAAGATTTCTTACTCAAAACACATAAAAAGATCCAGCATAAAATGACTGGGTTTTTTTATTTGCAGGCATTCATATCAATTCTTTCAATTTACTTACCACGCAGTCCACTTCCTTTTCAGAATTATTTCCGTTAAAGGAAAAACGAACTGTGACCCGGTCTGATCCCGGGTACAGGGCCTGAATCACATGTGATCCCTGCTCCGCACCGCTGGTACAAGCACTTCCACCGGAGGCACAAATATGATTGATATCCAGATTAAACAATAACATGTCACTCTTTTCTGTTCTCGGGAAGCCGACACTTAAGATAGTATAGAGGCAATTCCCAAAAGGGTCTCCATTAAACAGGACAGCAGGTACAGCCGCTTTCAGTTGCGAAGCCATATAATTCTTTAGTTTGCCTATATGCGCCCTTTCTTTTTCCAGCCTTGCGATGGCAAGTTCGAGGGCTTTTGCGAAGCCAACGATGCCATAAACATTTTCAGTACCAGCGCGCATATTCCGCTCCTGTGATCCGCCATGAATATAAGGATGAATCTTTATTTTTTCATTGATATAAAGCATACCCACACCCTTGGGTCCACGAAATTTATGAGCCGCACCGGCGATGAAATGCACCGGCGTCTTTCTGAGGTCAAACGCATAATGTCCGACGGTCTGAACCGTATCGGAATGAAAGACAGCATCAAATTTCCTGCAGATAGTACCGGCAGCATCAAGGTCAAGCATATTGCCGATCTCATTGTTTGCGTGCATCAGGCTAACCAGGCATCTGGATTCCAGCTGCGAAAGTATTTGCTCGAGGTGGTTCAGATCAACATGCCCGTCTGGAAGCAACTTCACATAGTGCAGGGTGGCATCGCCTCTTTCCTTGTAGTAATCTACGGTATGCAGCGTGGCGTGATGTTCAATATGAGTCGTTATGATATGGCGGCATCCCAGATCATAAATTGCTGCTGTGATGGCGGTATTGGTTCCTTCTGTTCCACCGCTGGTAAAAAAAATTTCAGCGGGATTGGCATTGAGCACCCTGGAAACTGTTTTACGGGCCTGCTCCACGGCGAGCCGTCCTTCACGGCCGTAAGAATAAATCGAAGAAGGATTCCCGAATTTCTCCGTGAGAAAAGGCATCATGGCATCCAGGACTTCGGGATCGAGAGAAGTAGTAGCTGCATTATCAAAATAAATTCTTTCCATAGAAGGGAGGCAATTTGAAAATTTGAAAATTTGAAAATTTGAAAATGAAAAACAGGGTTTCCGTTTTCAAATCCTCGATTAAGGATTATCCTGAACTGATAACCGCCATCCGGTTATACGTTCAGTCCCCGATGGAATACTAAATGAATTCCTGGATATCCTTCATCAGCCGCCTTGCGATATTATTTGCAGTAGTTTCAAAATTGCTCTCCGCATAGATGCGCAGGATGGGCTCTGTATTGGACGTGCGGAGGTGCACCCAATCATCGTCAAATTCTATTTTGAGTCCATCCTCGGTATTCGCAGGATGGTTTTTATATTTTAACTTAATCTTGTCGAACAGGTCGTTCACATCTATCCCTTTACCGAGTTCAATTTTATTTTTGGAAATAAAATAGTCAGGGTATTTTGACCGGAATGACCGCATCCCGTTTTTATGATGTGCAAGGGCACTTAAAAAAAGCCCGATGCCGATCAGTGCATCTCTGCCGTAATGAAGATCAGGAACAATGATGCCTCCGTTTCCTTCTCCTCCAATGACGGCATGGACGGCTTTCATCTTGTTCACTACGTTCACTTCACCAACCGGAGATGGAAAATATTCGCCTCCGTATTGAATGGTAATTTCTTTCAGGGCCTTCGTGCTGCTCATATTGCTTACACTGTTCCCGGGCCTTCGCGCCAGAACATAATCCGCCACGGCCACCAGGGTAAATTCCTCGCCGAACATGCTGCCATCTTCGCAGACGAAACAAAGCCGGTCAACATCCGGATCTACGGCAATTCCAAGGTCAGCACCGGATTTTTTCACTTCAGCACTGAGAACAGAGAGGTTTTCCGGCAGCGGCTCGGGATTGTGGGCAAATTTGCCGCTGTCTTCTTCATTCAATACCGATACCTGATCCACGCCCAGGGCCTTCAGCAGGGGCGGAATAAATATCGCACCTGTGGAATTGATCACATCCACGACAACCTTAAAGTTCTTTTGTTGAATTGCGTGGCGATCCACCAGCGGGTATTGTAATACGGCTGTGATATGTTTTTCAAGGTAACTATTATCCGCCTTGCAAACTCCCAGTTTTTCAACGGGCACAAAAACATACGCATCCTTGGCGACCCGGTCGAGGATCCATTTGCCATCCTCTCCGCTGATAAATTCACCCTTGCAGTTAAGTAGTTTCAGCGCATTCCATTCCTTCGGATTATGGCTTGCAGAGATGATGATGCCGCCCGCTGCTTTTTCGCCGATGACCGCAAGTTCAACCGTTGGCGTAGTGGATAAGCCAAGGTCTACTACGTCAAGCCCAAGCCCGTTCAGCGTGCTTACAACCAGATTGCGAACCATCTCTCCACTGATACGGCCATCGCGACCGATAATGATTTTTTTTGAATTGGTCTGGATCTCTTTGATCCAGCTGCCGTATGCAGCAGTGAATTTGACAATATCAAGGGGTGTCAGGTTTTCACTGGGTTTGCCGCCAATCGTTCCTCTGATTCCTGAAATACTCTTGATCAATGCCACAAAAGTTCCGATTTAAATGAGTAGCAAAAATACGGTTTTCGAACGATCGAAACGAAGTTCCGGCCAGCGGAAAAAATAAATCATGCGGGTTGGTGCTCCTTGAGAAGATCCATGAATTCATCAAAGAGATATCGGCTGTCATGCGGACCTGGCGTGGCTTCCGGATGGTACTGAACAGAAAAAACAGGTTTATTTTTTACCCGGATTCCTTCAATGGATTGGTCGTTCAGGTTCACATGGGTCACCACCACGTTTGCATTCTTTCTTACGGCCTCAGGATCCACCCCGAATCCATGGTTCTGGGTGGTGATTTCGCATTTGCCTGAGACCAGGTTTTTGACGGGGTGGTTGAGGCCCCGGTGCCCGTGATGCATTTTGAATGTGGGAATTCCATTCGCCAGGGCCAGGAGCTGATGCCCCAGACAAATGCCGAATACGGGCCTATCTTCTTTTAAAAGTTTCTTCAGGATTTCTACTGCATACCCCATGGCCGAAGGATCGCCGGGACCGTTCGAAAGAAAATATCCGGTTGGGTTAAAGGACTTTAATTCAGAGAGATCCGTTTTAGCCGGAAACACCTTAACATAAGCGCCGCGGTCTATCATGCATTTTACGATATTCCTTTTTACACCGTAGTCCAATACAGCAATGCGATATGGAGAGGCTGGATCCCCGGCCCCATAAGCCGTTCCGGTAGAAACAGCCGATGCAAGCTCCAGTCCGTCCATTGCAGGCACCATTGACAATTTTGCTTTCAGCTCGTCCACATCTGCAGTCTCCGACGAGATAATGCAATTCATGGCTCCCCTGATGCGCACGTGGGTAACAAGCGCGCGTGTATCCACGGCTTCGATACAGACAATATGATTTGCCTTCAGATAATCGTCCAGTGATCCTTTTGCCTGAATACGGGAGAATTGTTCTTCCAGATTCCGCCCGATCAGCCCTTTGATTTTCACATTATCCGATTCCACATCCTCTTCTTTCACACCATAATTTCCGATATGAACGCTGTTCATGATCAGTACCTGGCCGTAATAACTTGGGTCAGTAAATACCTCCTGGTAACCGGTCATGCCAGTGTTAAAACAAATCTCTCCGGCGGTAGTTCCTATTTTCCCATAGGCTTTCCCATGATGAATTGTTCCGTCCTCAAGAATCAGTATTGCAGGATGTTGAATTGGGGATGCGGGCATATGCGTAGAAAAGTTTTGCAAAGAAATGAAAAAATAATGTGGAAATGGGGTAATGTGGAAAGGTGGGGGGAAATTTGAAAATTATTCCCCACATTAAAAAGCCCTCTGATGGTTGAGGGCTTCATGTTTTTCAAAAAGGAATGCATATTTATTTTGCGGGTTCTTCTTTTTTTGCAGTTTCATCTTTTTTTGCGGTTTCTTCTTTGCCTGCGACCTGCGTTGCTTTGCCTGTTTTTGGCGGTTCGCCCGCTTCCGCTTTTTCTGCTGTCTTTTTGCGGCCACCTGCACGCCGGGTCTTTTTGCCGGTTTACTTTGCTTCTCCTTTGCCTTTGCCATAGATCTCGTTGAAGTCAACCAGCTCAATCATTGCTGTTTCGGCCGCGTCTCCCTGGCGTTTACCCAGTTTGATAACCCGGGTATAACCACCTGGTCTTCCGGCAATTTTTTCAGCAACAGTACTGAAGAGCTCTGTGATCACTTCTTTGTCCTGGAGGTAGCTGAACACTATCCGCCGCTGGTGCGTAGTATTTTCTTTCGCCTTGGTGATCAGCGGTTCCACATAAGTTCTTAATGCTTTCGCTTTAGCCAGCGTAGTAACGATTCTCTTATTGGCGATCAGCTGGATTGCCAGATTGCTCAGCAGCGCGCTGCGGTGTGAGGCAGTGCGGCCCAGGTTATTTATTTTGTCTCCGTGACGCATGAGGTTTTGTTTAATGTGCTAATGTGAAAATGTGTAAATATGAAAATGCCGGAGAATTTTCACATTCCCACATCTTCACATTTACCCATTGATTACTCATCATCCAGCTTCAGCTTGCTCAGGTCCATTCCAAAATGAAGGCCTCTTTCATGCAAAACCTGCTCGATCTCGGCAAGTGATTTCTGACCGAAATTCCGGAATTTCATGAGGTCCTCCTGTTCGTAGGTGACCAGCTCGCTCAGGCTGTTGATCTTTGCTGCTTTGAGGCAGTTAAACGCTCTTACGGAAAGATCAAGGTCCTCCAGCGGCGTCTTCAGCACTTTGCGTAACTGAAGGGTTTGCTCGTCCACCAGGTCCTCCTTCTTCTCTTCCTTATTATCGAATGTAATGTTCTCGTCAGTGATGATCATCAGATGCTGAATCAGGATCCGGGAGGCCTGTTTAACCGCTTCCTCAGGATGGATTGTACCATCAGTGGACACTTCCATCAATAGTTTTTCGAAGTCAGTCCGCTGCTCCACGCGGGTATTTTCAATTGAATATTTCACGTTTTTAATCGGCGTAAAAATCGCATCGGTAGGAATATATCCGAATATCGCGTCCTTGGGCTTATTGTCTTCCGCAGGAACATATCCGCGACCCTTGCCGATGGTGATTTCAATATCAAGACGGGCAGACGCATCCATAGTGCAGATCAGGAGCCCGGGATTCATCACTTCAAAGCTGGGCAATACTTCGCCGATTGTGGCTGCAGTGAACTCCGTTTTATTTTTCAGGCTGAGGTTGATCTTTTCCTGGGTCACTTCATGGTCCACTTTTTTCTTGAAACGCACCTGTTTCAGATTCAGGATGATTTCCACCACGTCTTCGGTCACGCCTTTCAACGTTGCAAATTCGTGATCAGCTCCTTCTATCTTAACACCAATGATCGCATATCCTTCCAGGGAATTCAGCAATACCCTGCGCAGAGCATTCCCGATAGTTACACCGTAACCCGGCTCCAAAGGACGGAATTCGAACTGGGCTTCGAAATCAGTAGCTTTTTGAAGAATGATTTTGTCTGGTTTCTGGAAATTTAAAATGGCCATATTTAAATTTTCGATTATTTACAAATGATGAGTACGATTACTTACTATATAACTCCACGATCAGCTGTTCCTTAATATTTTCCGGAACACTTTCCCTTTCGGGATATGCGATGAAAGTGCCTTTCATTTCCGTTTCGTTCCAGTCCAGCCAGTTGATCCGGTTGCCTTTCCCCTTGGACGCGCTGGTAATCCCGGTATTACCCTGTGAGGAAGGTTTAAGTCCGATGGTATCACCGGGCTTTAGCTGAAAAGAAGGTATATTCACCACCTCTCCGTTTACCGTAATATGTTTGTGAGAAACCAGCTGGCGTGCGCCGGGGCGCGAAGGGGCAATACCCAAACGGTAAATTGTATTATCCAGACGCGCTTCAAGCAAACGGATCAGGTTTTCACCTGTTACCCCTTTCCGGCGCGCGGCTTCCTCGAATGTTTTTCTGAACTGACGTTCGAGAACACCGTATGTATATTTTGCTTTCTGTTTTTCTTTGAGCTGGAGTGCATATTCTCCAAGGGTTTTACGCTTGCGGGAAGCTCCATGCTGACCGGGCGGGTTGCTGTTTTTATTCAGCCATTTACCATTGCCTAATATGGGCTCCCCAAACATGCGGGAGATCTTGGTCTTCGGACCGATGTAACGTGCCATAAATATGTATCAGATTTTTAAGTACCCGGACAGGATTATAAAAAATCTTAAAATGAAATCCTGGCCAGCTTGTTATTAAATGTGCTAATTTGAAAATGTGTTAATGTGTAAATGAAGAGAATTTTCACATTCTCACATTAGCACATTTACAAATTGTTCTATACTCTTCTCTTTTTTGGCGGACGGCAACCATTGTGCGGCAAGGGTGTCACGTCCTTGATCATCACAACTTCGATGCCATTATTCGCGAGTGAACGGATGGCACTTTCCCTTCCCGATCCCGGGCCTTTCACATATACATCCACGCGCTTCAGACCTGCATCCAGGGCTGTCTTGGCCGCATCGGCAGAAGCCATCTGGGCTGCATAAGGGGTATTTTTCTTCGACCCTTTGAATCCCATTTTTCCTGCACTGCTCCAGGAAATGAGTTGTCCGCTCTTATTGGTAATGCTGATGATGATATTGTTAAAGCTGGCAGAAACATGGGCATCCCCATAGGCATCCACTTTAACCACTCTTTTTTTTGCAGCGGTCTTAGCGCTGGGTTGCTGTTGTACTTTTGCCATTTTTCGAAATAGATAATCTTTTTATAATGTTTCCGGCTTATCCGGATCGAATCAATCCTCCACCTGCACCCGGTATCCGGTATTGATTCTGAAAATAGTGCTATAATTCAATCACATCCTTTCCGGATGCAGCCTTACTACTTCTTCGGTGCCTTCTTTTTGCCAGCCACCGTTCTGCGCTTGCCCTTACGTGTGCGGCTGTTCGTGCGTGTACGCTGTCCCCGAACTGGCAGACCCTTACGATGCCTTACACCGCGGTAGCAGGCAATATCCAGCAAACGCTTGATGCTCATCTGAACATCGGAACGGAGCGCGCCTTCTACCTTCAACTCATTCGTAATGATATTCCGTATAGCATTGAGTTCTTCATCATCCCACTGGGAAACTTTTTTATCTACACTGATCCCCGCTTTGGAGAGGATATACTTGGCAGTGGACGGACCGATCCCATATATGTAGGTCAGCCCGATTTCTCCTCTTTTGTTTTTTGGTAAGTCTACACCGGCAATACGCGCCATCTTTTATTTTTTATTACTGATTGATCAATGGGAAACCCCGAAACCGGGATTATCCCTGACGCTGTTTAAAGCGGGGGTTCTTTTTGTTGATAATATACAGTTTCCCTTTTCTCCGCACGATCTTGCAATCTACACTGCGTTTCTTAATGGATGCCCTGACTTTCATACAAGTCTTTTTACTTTTTATTTGTACCTGAATATGATCCTTCCCCGGGTTAAATCATACGGACTCATTTCCACACCCACTTTATCTCCCGGCAGGATCCGTATGTAGTGCATTCTCATTTTTCCGGAAATTGTGGCCAGTATTTCATGTCCGTTTTCCAGCTTGACTTTAAACATGGCATTCGAAAGTGCTTCTACAATTGTACCATCTTGTTTGATAAGCGCTTGTTTAGCCATATATTTTGGGAGCGCAAAGATAATATTACTCGGCCAAAGAATAAAATTTCAATGGATAAATATCCGTTTTGACGGCTGGAGGAGCCGGAAAGGCTTAAAACGGTGAGGATTAAGGCTTAATCCCTGGTTAGATCCACTTTTGTCATCTGGTTATAGTAGTTCTGGAGCTCATGCACCCCAATAGGATGATGGATATGACGGCGGTCTTCCCTGTACCACATTTCAAAATCGCTGAACTGATCTTTTCCAGGGAGGAGAATGCGAAATGGGCCACGCATATATTTGACACTGTTGTCACCATTTAACTCTTTATTAAAATTGAACCTGAGGAGTTGACTATCATCCAACGGGATCGGATACAGGTCGTTCGGGCTGTACCAGAATTCCTGTTCACCCGTCCGGACGCGAACCAGTTTATCCTCATGATCCAGTTCAATGACCTCTCCTTCGTACCGCTGATTCTCGTAATCAACCTGGAGAATATCACCATCTTTAATTTCGTGAAATTTGATCATATCGCGGTTTTTTGAGGGTATGAATATAAAAAAATTATACCAAATTTATAGTCTCCGGAAATTAGCCAGGCGATTTTTTGCTGTCATTTTCAAAGGGAACGTCCGACAATATCCATGCCCGGCCATGGGATCACGGAAAGGATGATCAATAAAGCAAGCAGGAAAAGCCAGAAAGCCCGTTTATACTTCAGCGGGTCCTTTATTTGTTTCTTAACCATCCCCCTTCCAAGTGTGATCAGCGCTGTAGCCAGCACCATACCCACCGGATGTTCAATCCAGAAAAACCGGTAAAATTTATCTTTCATCAGCTGCACACCCTCCGGAAGTCCGGCACTGAGAATCCCGAAACGGCCGAAAAACAATAGATATAACCCAATGAGCAGGGTAATATGTGCACTGATCATCGTAAAAAGCCAGAGTCTGGCGTCTCTGTCCCTTAACACTTTGTTTTTCCGCCAGCCGGCAAAACTTTGTATGATGGAAAGTAAAAGCAGTATTAGTATGATCCAGCGAAAAATACTGTGAACCTCCAGAAGGACAGCTTGCATATAAAAAATTTAGAGTGAAATTATATCTTTTCAGCTTGCCGGATCTTAAGAACCATCGGGAATGATTGTAGTTTTGCAGGATGTTATGCTTTTCCAGACCCTTTCTTTTTGCCGTATTCGTATGTCTCGTGATCCTTAATGGCTGCGGAAATGGTCCGGCCATTTCCCCCCAATCGCCGGTTGAAACCAATCCGGCTTATTCCAGTCTCAATGACAGCATTGACCTTTCTCCCAATGATGCTTCGCTTTACCTGCGACGTGCCAACCGCCTTTCTCTCGCCAACGCTCATGAGCTGGCTTACGGTGATTTCAAAAAAGCCTGGTCGCTTAAGGCTTCCGAAGACATCGCTTTACCCTATGCGGCCAATCTGCAGATCCTCGGTAAAACCGCAGAGCGGCTTGCCCTGCTTAAATCCTGCAGCACGAAATTTCCGGATAACCAGCGTTTGCAGCGCCTGCTGGCAGATGCATACGGAGCTGCCGGAAACAATGATCTCGCCCTGAGTCAGTACCAGCAGATATTAAATCGGGATCCGAAGGATTTTGAATCCTGGTATGAGGAAGCACTCCTCCTGGAGCAACTAAAAGATACTGCGGAGGCCATCAGCGCTCTGCGCAAAGCGTATGAATTGCAGGGAGTAAGTTCTTATGGTCTCGAACTGGCCCATTTGTACGCAGAACAAAAAAATCCAAAGGCCCTGGAGATTTGCAATTTCATCCTGAAGCAGGATTCAGGGTCTTCGCTCATAGATCCGCTTTTCATCAAAGGAATTTACTATTCAAATATAAAAAGGTATCCGCAGGCCATTGCCCAATTTGATTCATGTATCCTGCGCGACTGGAAAACGACCGATGCTTATCTGGAAAAAGGAATAGCTTATTATCACCTGAAGAATTATAATGCGGCAATCAATACTTTCAACATGGCTGTAACCGTTTCCAATACGGATCCTGATGCCTATTACTGGTTGGGAAGATGCTATGAAGCATCCCACCGGAATGCAGATGCGATCAGCAATTATCAAAAGACGCTCTCGCTGGATAAAAGTTTTACGGATGCAAAAGAGGGGATCAAAAGACTTCAATCCGGATTTGGGGATGCTTCGCACTAAGATTACATTTGACAATGGACAGTTGTCATGGATTATGAATTATGGGTTATGAATTATGAGTTATTAATCATCCAACATTCATAACCCATAATTCATAACCCATAATTCCTAACGACCGTCCATTCTTTAGCTAAAACCTACTAAATGCCCCTTATCGCCCCTTCTCTTCTGGCTTCCGACTTTCTTCACCTGGCAGATGCATGTAAAATGGTGAACGAAAGTGAAGCCGACTGGTTTCACCTGGATGTAATGGATGGCCGCTTTGTGCCGAATATCAGTTATGGGATCCCCGTGATCGAACATATTCGAAAAGTTGCCCGGAAACCATGCGACGTACACCTGATGATCGAGGAACCGGAAAAACTCACTCCTGCTTTTAAAATGGCTGGAGCAGACATGCTCATCGTTCATCTGGAGACCTGCAGGAACCTGCACAGCAATATCCAGCAGATCCGTTCGCTGGGTATGAAGCCGGCGGTGGCCGTAAATCCGCATACACCTGTTGAACTGCTAAAAGATATTTTATTCGATCTGCATCATGTGCTCATCATGACTGTAAATCCTGGATTCGGCGGGCAATCCTTCATCCCCCATTCTATTGAAAAAGTTCGCGAATTGAGAAAAATGATTGCAAAAACCGGTAAAGAAATTCTGATTGAAGTGGACGGGGGAATCACACTGGAGAATGCAGCCAGTCTGGTTGAAGCCGGCGCCGATATTCTTGTTGCCGGCTCATCCGTTTTCCAGGCAAAAGATCCTGCGCGGGTAATCCACCTACTCAAAAACAGCTAAACCTGATCATGGCGAAGGGCGGGAAAAAATACCTGGTTTGCTGCTTACCGTTTGTCTTTTTTGTATTATTGCTTTACCCCTGCACGCATGCGCTTGCACAGAAGCCGACTGCTGTGATCTCCGGAAAAGTGTTCGATGAAAATGAGAAGCCTCTTTCAAATGTGTCGATTATTGTGCTTGGCCGGGAAACAGGCATCATCAGCTCGGATTCGGGAACATTCCGTTTACGCGTCCCCGCCGATAAAGCCTTTGCCCTGCTCTTTTCTTACACTGGCTACAAGACCAACCAACAGAATTTCTTGCTGAATGACAAAGAAGAAGAACACGTACTGATCCGTATGGAAAAATCCATCGATGCACTGAAGGATGTAACAGTTCGTGATGAGAACGACCGTAAAGAAGCGGGGCTTATCCGGATCAATCCGAAGGATGCGATCAATATACCATCGCCGACCGGAGGCATTGAAAGCCTGATCAAGGTATTTGTTGGTTCAACAAATGAACTTACTTCCCAATATTCCGTACGAGGCGGTAACTATGACGAAAACCTGATCTATGTAAATGATTTTGAAATATACCGTCCCTACCTCGTCAGTAATGCACAACAGGAAGGATTGAGCTTCATCAATCCGGAGATGACACGGAACGTCAGCTTTTACAACGGCGGATACCAGGCTAAATACGGAGATAAGATTTCCTCTGTGCTGGACATTCAATATAAAAACCCAAAACAACTCGGTGGCTCAGCATATATCGGTTTGCTGGAGCAGGGTCTGGAACTGGAAGGAGCCACAAAAGATAAGCGGTTCAGCTGGCTCATCGGATTGCGTAACAGAAGTAATAAAAATCTCCTCAACTCCCAGGAAACAAAAGGAAATTATATTCCTTCCTCGAGCGACATACAAGGTCTTTTCAGTTATCAGCTCGACAAAAAAAATTCCCTTGAACTATTTTCCGTCTATTCGCAAACTGCCTTCACCCTGATTCCCCAATCCGCCCAACTTACAAGTGCTGTATTTTCCCCGTATTTTACTTCGGACCTGGCCCTCGATGTTTTTTTTAACGGGCAGGAGAAGGACCTTTATTCGACCAGTCTGTTTGGGCTTACCTGGAATCATCAGCCGAATAAAGACCTGAAATTAAAATGGATGATTTCACGATTTAATGATCTGGAGCACGAATCCTATGATATCACCGGTGATTATTTGTTCGGAGAAAGAGATTTTGATAAAACCAGTTCGGACTATGGCAATATTGTCAACCCCCTGGGCGCAGGAACCTATCAGAATTACGCAAGGGATATGCTGAACATCACCATCCTGAATTTTTCGCACAAAGGGTATTACACCCGCAGCAATCATTTCTTACAATGGGGAGTTTCAGCTGAGCAGGAAACAGTGCATGATCAGCTGAATGAATGGCAATACCAGGACTCAGCAGGATATTCCCTGCCTTATCAACCCGGTTCCCTCCTGTTATTCAGTGCAGAGAAAGGTCAGGCAGATCTCGTGTCTGGCCGCTTTACGGGTTTTGTACAGGATAATATTTCCTTTAACGACGCACGGGCATTTACGCTGCAATCCGGCGTCAGAATAAATTACAACACGCTCAACCGTGAAACTATAGTTTCTCCGCGTGCAGGATTTTCATGGAAACCCAGAAAGGGGAATCAGGACGTCGTCTACCGGGGCGCCATCGGGATTTATGATCAACCTCCTTTTTATCGCGAACTGAGGAAACCGGATGGTTCACTCAATACGGATCTCAAAGCACAAAAAAGCTGGCAGGTGGTTGCCGGCGCAGATTTTAATTTTCATGCCAAAGAGAAACCTTTCCGCCTATCCGTGGAAGCCTACTATAAAAATCTATGGGATGTGGATCCTTATGATATAAATAACGTGCATATTCAATATTATGGCACGAACAACGCCAGGGCCTATGCCGCGGGCATAGAAGGGAGATTATTTGGGAACCTCGTAAAAGATGCGGAAAGCTGGATCAGCATAGGGCTCATGCATACTATGGAGAAAATTGAGGGAGCCGAATATTATAATTACACTGTTGATTCACTAAACAGGCCGGTCGACAGCACCCTGGTTCATCAGGGCTGGATAAGAAGACCGACTGACCGATTGCTTACCCTTGGGATGTTTATCCAGGATTATTTATCGACAAATAAAAATTTCAAAGTATATCTGAACCTGCTTTATGGCAGCAACCTCCCGTTCAGCATTCCGGGAAGTGTCAAATACCGTGACGCTTTGATTATTGATCCTTATATACGGGCAGATATCGGATTCAGTGCACTCCTGCTGGATAATGACAAAAGCAACCGGAGAAGTCATAATCCTTTCCGGAACCTCGAAAATATCTGGGCCACACTGGAAGTTTTTAATCTCATTGACAGGGAGAATACCATCTCTTATCTGCTCATAAAGGACTTTGCAAATACAACTTATGCCATGCCGCAACGCCTCACACCCCGGCTAATCAATCTCAAACTGATTACCCGGTTCTAAAGCCAGTCCGGGATCCTTTCCAGAAAAGAATGAAAATTTCCCAAATAGGGATAATTCTTCCCTGCATTCACCAGTCAAGTGATTGTAAATCAGTAATTTAATTATTGGCAAATAAATAGATAGTTAAGTAGTAAATCGAACCTTATGAAATCAACTTTAAAAAACCTGCTCGAAATGCTCAAAGAACTGATTCCTGAAACAAATCAGGACCAGCAGGAATATAATAACATGCGACTCATACCTGTTCCGGTAAGACCACGGGAACAGAAAAGGCCGAGTCCATTTAATACCGTTAGATAATGTATTATCTAGAAGAGGATCTTACTCCTAAACCCGTTTCCAATATGGATATATCATCCTACCCAGAAAAATTTTCCGACGACATTATCGTAGAAATCAGTGCGGATGCCGAAGATCATTGCATCATCGTATTGGCCAATCAATCCGGACGCATACGAAGAATGATGGGCGTAAATCTGAACCAGGGGAGAAATAATATCCACGTAGAAAATGTTGATACACTTGAATCCGGATTATATCAGCTCAGCGTTAAGAATACCGATTCAACACTATTGTATACTTCGATACTTACGAAATCATAACAAAATATTCAATAACCATTACCTAAGCCTGCCAAGTTTTTAATAGCTGCACTTTTATAAGGATTACGAAGGGGCCTTTCCAGGCTCCTTCTTTTTTTCACTAACACTGGATTAAGGCGTCACATTTCTGCGTGGTGTCGGCTATTATTCTGCATCGACTAACTTTGTGCCATGACAAAGCTCTCCGTAAACATCAACAAGTTTGCAACTCTTCGTAACAGCCGCGGCGGCAATAATCCTGATGTGCTCAAGGCAGCCATAGATGCGCAACGTTTCGGAGCCGATGGCGTTACTGTTCATCCCAGACCAGATGAACGGCATATCCGATATCAGGATGTTTATGATATTAAGAAGATCATCACGACTGAATTCAATATTGAGGGCAACTGTCAGGAACAGAAATTCATTGATCTTGTCCTGGATGTGAAGCCCGATCAGGTTACACTGGTGCCGGACGCCCTCGGCCAGATTACTTCCAATCATGGATGGGATACGATCAGGCATGAGGTTTATCTAAAAGAAACCATTGCTGTTTTTAAAAAAGCCGGTATCCGGGTGTCCATTTTTGTAGATCCATCGGAGAAAATGGTGGAAGCCGCTTCCAAAACGGGAACAGACCGCGTTGAATTGTATACGGAAGCATACGCCAGAGGATTCCATCAAAACAAAGAACAGGCAATCGCAGCCTATCTGGCGGCTGCAGAAAAGGCAAAATCCGCGGGCTTAGGTGTTAATGCAGGCCACGATCTTGATCTGGAGAACCTTCATTATTTTTCGCAGTCCATCCCCTGGCTTGATGAAGTATCCATCGGTCATGCACTGATCAGCGATGCGTTATACCTGGGATATGAAAACGCCGTACAATTGTACAAAAGACAATTAAAAATTGGTTAGTTACATCCCAGCAGTTCGCAGAGCCTGGAATCGAGGTCGGGTCCACGCAGGTTTTTTGCAATGATCTTTCCATTCGGATCAATCAGGAAGTTCTGCGGTATCTGCTGGATCCTGTATTTTGCAGCTGCTTCATTGTTCCAGAATTTCAAATCGCTGACCTGTTGCCAGTCAAGTTTGTCATCCTGAATTGCTTTTATCCAGGGACTGCGCTCACGATCCAGGGAAACGCCCAGCACAGTGAAATTCTTGGATTTGAATTTTCCATAAACTGCCAGTACGTTTGGGTTTTCCATTCGGCAGGGGCGGCACCAGCTCGCCCAAAAATCCACAAGCACGTATTTTCCTTTGAATGAGGACAGGCTTACAGGCTTACCGGAAGTATCATTCTGGGTAAAATCGATTTCGTTTGTACCCACAGCCCCTATCTTTCCGTTTTCTATTTGTTCTTTAAGGTACTTACCGTACATGCTCTCCTGAACAACAGGTGACAAGCCAAGGAATCTGCGTTCCAACAGCAGCGGATCATCCGTGAGTTGGTTTGTTACGACCAGCACAAAAGCGCTTACGAAAGAAGACCTTTTTTGCTGGATAAAACTATCAATTTTTGATTCAATTATGCCGGCCGTACTATTGTACAACACACCAAGGGAATCTCTTTTGAGCGATCCTTCAGGCGAATTCGCTAACTGGCCAAGGCTATTCAGTCTGGAGAAATAAGGATTAAAAACCTGCTGAAAGCTCATGAAATCATCCTCATTCGAGGAGCCAGTTACTTTCAGCGTGGCCAGATCTTCCACTGAACCATCAATTTTTATGTTTTCATTTCCGATAAAGAGAACGGTTTTCTTTTTTGGGCCGCCAAAATTCAATTCATAAAGATTAGGCTCCGGAATTACTCCTTTCAGGCTGAACGCACCCCCGCTCACAGCAGACCTTGCAATGGTATCTGTTGGCTTATTGGCATCTGTAACAAAAACATCCGACCGTTCAGCCAGCCCCTTGATATGGCCACTGATGCTGAACCCTGCGGGCTTGACATTTTGCGCATTTGCCCATCCAATCAGGCTCCAAACAATAATCAGTACTTTTTTCATGAACCTTTTTACTTTTTAATATTCCTTCCCTTAAGAACGTCAACCACGTCCTGCAAATTATGTCCCTTGGCCTGTAGAAGGATCAGATAGTGAAAAAGCAGGTCAGCCGCCTCATTCAAAAACAAAGAATCATCCTGGTCTTTGGCCTCAATGATCAGCTCAACGGTTTCTTCTCCTACTTTTTGTGCGATCTTATTGATCCCCTTCTTGAACAATCCGGCAACATAAGAGTTCTCCTCGGGATTGATTTTTCTTTTCCTGATGATCCCTTCCAGTTCCGGCAAAAATCCCCCGGGTTCATTTTTTTCATTCCAGCAGGTATCTGCACCCGTATGACAAACAGGTCCGGTCGGGATGGCCTGGATCAGCAATGTATCCAGGTCGCAGTCAAGCGCCAGGCTTTTAAGCATAAGGAAATGGCCGCTTTCCTCTCCTTTTGTCCACAACCTTTTTTTTGAACGGCTGTAAAAAGTAAGCTTGCCCAGTTCATTTGTTTTATCGAAGGCTGCCTGGTTCATAAAGCCCAGCATCAGTACCTTATGTGTAAGTTCATCCTGAACAATGGCAGGCACCAGACCATCGCCGTATTTTGAAAAATTGATCTCCATACAAACAAAATTAGATTCTTATACTGATACCCAATCCCTTCAGAAATTCTTTTAGGTCAGGAATAGGAATTTCACGAAAATGAAAGATACTGGCGGCAAGAGCTGCATCGGCACACCCTTCCCGGAATACGTCTGCAAAATGTTGCATATTACCACCTCCTCCCGATGCAATAACCGGAACAGGCAGACCCAGGGCAAGCATACGGGTCAGTTCGAGGGCGAAGCCTTTTTTCGTTCCATCCTGGTCCATTGATGTGAGCAGGATTTCACCTGCACCGAGATCCACCCCCTTTTTTGCCCAATCCATGCAAACTGTCTCTGTAGCCACCCGCCCTCCATTCAGGTGAACGTAGTATTTCCCATCACCAGCTTTTTTCGCATCGATGGCCAGCACAATGCACTGGCTTCCGAATTCCCTGGCGAGCCCGGCAATAAGAGGCGGGTTTTTGAAAGCCGCGGTATTTACGGAAATCTTATCTGCTCCGTTTTCAAGCAAAACCTGCACATCCTTTATGGATGAAATACCGCCGCCCACGGTAAAGGGGATATTGATATGATGTGCGATCCGACGCGCCAGCGAACTGAGGGTCTTTCTTTTTTCGTTGGTAGCCGTGATGTCCAGGAATACCAGCTCATCCGCACCTTCCTGAGCATACCGTGAACCGAGTTCTACCGGATCGCCGGCATCACGCAGGTTGAGGAAGTTCGTTCCTTTTACTGTCCGTCCGTTTTGAATATCCAGACATGGTATAATTCTTTTAGTCAGCATCTGGCCAGATCCTTGAGCTTAATCAGTCCTTCATAAATTGCTTTCCCCACAATGGCTCCCCTGCAACCCAGTTCTTCCAGTTTAAAAATATCATCCAGGGAACGTATTCCTCCGCTGGCGATAAAATGCAGGTCCGGAAATTTCTGCACAATATTTTTATATAAGTCCAGGGAAGGCCCTTTCATGGCGCCATCCAGATTGATATCGGTACAGAAAATCCTGGATATGCCCGCCCGAATATACTTCTCAATAAAATCATAAATCCAGGTATCCGTATCTTCCTGCCAACCGCTGATTGAGATTTTTTCTTCCCGAACATCTGCACCCAGTAGAAAACGGCTCACACCAAATTTCACCAGCCACTCCAGAAAAAGTTTTTCGTCTTTGACTGCAACGCTGCCAATTGTAGCAAATGCTGCGCCCGAATCGAATACGATCTGCAAATCCTTACTGCTTGAAATACCTCCTCCAAAATCAATGATCAGGCTGGTTTTACCCGCCAGTGTTTCCAGTACGGTCCAGTTTTTCACTGTTCCCTGCCTGGCTCCATCCAGGTCTACCAGGTGCAGTCTTTTTAGTCCTGCATCCTCAAACTGCCGCGCAACTTCCAACGGATGTTCATTATATATTCTCTGACGGGAATAGTCGCCCTGAACAAGCCGGACACATTTTCCGTTCAAAATATCAATAGCAGGAATCACTTCGATAGACATATACACAATAAACCTAAAATTGAATGAAATTTTTTAAGATATGCTCGCCGGTAGCTGCGCTTTTTTCCGGATGGAACTGAACACCATAGAAATTATTCTTATGAAGACCTGAACTATATGATTCTCCATAATCCGTTTTTGAAATGGTGTCAATCCCTGATCCGGCATAAAATCCATGAACAAAATAACAATAACTATTTTCCGCCACATTCCGGAACAGCGGATCCTTAAGATCATAAATTGTATTCCAACCTATCTGGGGCACTTTGAGCGTATGATCTTCTGCAGAATTAAACTTCTTCACTTCTTCTTCGAAAATTCCAAGGCATTCCGTATCATTTTCTTCTGAATAGGTACACATCAGCTGCAGGCCTAGACAAATTCCCAGCACGGGTTGCTTCAGATTCCGGATCAGGTGGTCCAGTTCTCTTTCCCGCAAATAATTCATTGCCGTGCTTGCTTCGCCCACCCCCGGAAAAATGACCTTGTCAGCCGACTGGATGACAGAAGGATCATCGGTAACTGTTGCTTCCACGCCAATGCGCTCCAGTGCAAAGAGGACGGACTGGATATTGCCTGCATTATATTTTAAGATGACCAGTTTCAGGAAAGTGATTTTAGAAATTCATTTGTCCGCGTTCCAATTTCTTCAGGCTTCGCCCCTGACAAAGTCTTAATGTAAGCCGTACCTATGATTGCGCCGTTTGCATAGGCACAGGCTTTGGAAAAACTTTCTTTGTCCCTGATGCCAAACCCGATCAAAACCGGATTACGAAGGGTCATCGCGTTTAGCCGGTTGAAGTAGACAGCCTGATCGGAAAGATTCTTGTTTTTTCCCGTCGTGGAAGAAGAGGAAACGGCGTAAAGAAAACCCGAGCTCAGGGCGTCCAGTTTCTGAATTCTTTCCACGGAGGTTTCCGGCGTTACGAGAAAAACAAAATCCAGTTGATATTTCCGAACCAGCTTACCATATTCCTTTTCAAATTCAAACATGGGGAGATCCGGAAGAATGAGTCCGTCCACACCTGCAGCCTTTGCATCACGGCAAAATTTTTCAAACCCATATTGTAAAACGGGATTCATATATCCCATGAGCAGAACGGGTAAATGAATTTCCTGCCGGAATTTTTCCAATTGATGAAAGAGCACGGTGCTTGTCATTCCATTGGCCAGTGCAACGGAGCCGCTTGCCTGTATCACCGGGCCGTCCGCCAGGGGATCGCTATAGGGCATGCCCAGCTCGATCATGTCCGCCCCGGCCTCCTGAAGCGCCTTCATCACGGGCAGTGTACTGTCCAGGAATGGAAATCCTGCAGTACAATACACATTTAGAATATCATGCTTTTTCTGTTGAAAAAGTTCCTGAATACGGCCCATGGTTTTAATTATTGCTTTATTTATTTCATTGCCTTCATGTAGGTATCCAGGTCTTTGTCTCCACGGCCACTCAGACAAATTACAACGGACGACTCCTTTTCAAAATGGATTTTCTCTAAAACGGCCAGGGCATGTGCAGATTCCAATGCGGGGATTATTCCTTCCAGCCTGGCAAGAAGGAAGGCGGCACTTAATGCCTCCTCATCGGTGGCACTATAAAAATTGGCCCTCCCGGAAACAAATAAATGCGCATGCATCGGGCCGATACCGGGATAATCGAGACCCGCTGAAATACTATGGGGTTCTATCACCTGACCATCATCAGTTTGCATTACGAGACTCCGGCTTCCATGCAAAACGCCTTTTTTACCTAATTGCGTTGTAGCTGCACTCATGCCGCTGTGAATACCCTGACCGGCTGCTTCCACGGCGATCAGCTTTACACTTTCATCGTCCAGGTAATGGTAAAAAGCGCCTGCTGCATTGCTTCCCCCGCCGACACAAGCGATCACTGCATCCGGACTATCCCTTCCGGTTTTTGCCATCAACTGCAATTTTATTTCTCTACTGATAACACTTTGAAATCGCGCCACCATATCGGGGTAGGGATGCGGACCCACAACGCTCCCGATGATATAATGGGTATCGGCCGGGTGATTTATCCAATCCCGGATCGCCTCGTTGGTTGCATCTTTAAGGGTTTTGCTGCCGCTGGTGGCCGGAATTACAGTGGCACCCAGCATCTTCATCCGTGCCACATTGGGTGCCTGCCGCTGAATATCTTTTTCCCCCATATACACGATACATTCCAGGCCTTTAAGGGCGCAGACTGTTGCCGTAGCCACACCGTGCTGACCAGCTCCGGTTTCGGCAATGATTCTTTTTTTTCCTAATCTACCGGCAAGCAGGATCTGACCTATCGTATTGTTGATCTTGTGTGCACCCGTATGACAAAGATCCTCGCGTTTAAGAAAAATAGAAACCCCGTATCGGCCGCTTAATCTCTCTGCACGATACAAGGCCGTCGGCCGGCCTGCATAGTCCTTCAGCAAGTCCTCAAATTCTCTGAGAAATCCAGGATCCTCCATGATCTCCAGGTAACGGGTCCTCAATTCTTCCACATTGCTGTAAAGCATTTCCGGAATGAAAGCGCCCCCGAATTCGCCGTAATATCCCTGCGCTGTCGGATGCTGATATGTTTTTGATCTGGTCATGTTTTATGCTTCACCCGTAATGCAAAATACTGAATGCTGAGCTCAAAATTTGAGGCTACGCGTCAGCGTTATACGTTAAGCATTTTGCCTTCAACGTTAAGCGTTGAGCGTTTTAAAAAATTCCTCCACTTTATCGAGATCCTTAACTCCACTGCTTATTTCACAGCGGCTGTTAATATCAACAGCAAAAAGTTTTTTTCCGACGGGCTCTTCACTAAATGCTTTCAATTTTTCTACATCGTCAGGTTCAATGCCCCCGCTGAGGAAAAAAAGTTTATCGATCCCGGCTGGTTTCAATACATCCCAGTTAAACTTCTTTCCCGTACCTCCATAGCCCACGCCCAGAGTATCGAAAAGGAACATATCGCTGGGTTCATCGAAAGGCTTAATGATCCAGGATATCGGATCATCTTCTCCCAGGCGGAATACCTTGATCACCGTCACGTAGTTTGCAATCAGGTCGCATTGGTGCGGACTTTCGTCCCCATGCAGTTGCACCATATCGAGGCCGAATTCATCCACCGTGTGCATCATCTCCTCGTAGGGCGTATTCACGAAAACGCCCACTTTGCCTATTCTTAATTTCGCCTTCCGCAATTCCTGGCCGCGGATATGCCTCGATGCAAAACGGGGTGATTTCGGATAGAAAATAAACCCGGCAAAATCAACGCCCATCTCATCAAGCTTTCTCACCTGGTCGAGCTGCGTCATACCGCAAACTTTTACTCTCATCAAGATTCCTTTTAAGTTGGTCAACAAATGAGGCAAAAGCAATCGCCGGATCAGGTTCTTTCATAAACTGTTCACCGATCAGAAAACCGCTGAACCCGGCAGATTTCAATATACGAATCGTTTCCACATCCCGGATGCCGCTCTCTGCAATAATCGTTTTCCCCTGCGGCAGCCTTTGCGCAAGCACAATTGACCGGTTGATATCTACTTTAAAAGTTTTCAGATCCCTGTTGTTGATTCCGATGATATCTATGTCATCACAAAGATGCGTCAATTCAGATTCCTGATGGATTTCAAGCAGGGTCTCCAAGCCTAATCCTTTCGCAAATACTGCAAGTTTTTTCGTTTCTGCGGGAGTCAGGCAGGCAGCGATCAGCAGGATCAGGTCGGCACCCATGGCCTTCGACTCTGTAATCTGGTATTCATCCAGGATAAAATCCTTTCTGAGCAGGGGCAACGCATGTACACGGGCTTTTAAAAAGTCATCCGTTGAACCACCAAAAGAGGGCATATCGGTAAGCACCGAAATGCCAGAAGCACCAAACCGGGCATAGGCGGCCGTAATCTTTTCGACGGAAGCATCCGGATGTAGAATCCCTTTGGAAGGGGAACGTCTTTTGAACTCAGCAATAATGCCCGTTTTTCCGGGATCCCCCAGGAATTTTTTGAGTGAAAGGATTTCCCTGGAAAAAAAGGCCGCCTTTTCCAGCCCATGCACCGGCGTTTCCAGCTTACGCTGACGCACTTCTTCCCTTTTGTAAGCAATAATCTTTTCAAGTATATTCAGTTCGCTCATTCTTAAATCTTCAAATTATCTAACATCTCCTTCTTAAAGTGTCGGAGGGCTATTTCCACAATTGTACCCTCTCCACGCCGGGCTTCCTGAGGAAAGGAATTTTCAAATTTCCAAATACACAAATTTTCAAATTCCACTTTCACTGTAGGGAAACCAGTTTATCCAGTGCCCCGAGCGCTTTTCCACTTTCAAGACTTTCCACCGATGCCTCAAATGCCTGGTCGTAGGTTTCATAACGGCCTGTGCAATATAGCGCCATTGCCGCATTCGCAAATACCACCGCGTTTTGCGCCCAGGAACCCTTTCCCTGAAGGATATGGAGAAATATTTTCGCCGCCTCCTCAACGGTGTTCCCGCCATAAATATCAGCCGGGCTAACCATTCTCTTTCCAAGTTGCTCGGGAGTCATTACCCTTTCTCCTTCATTAGTGATCACGCGCGCATCTCCGGTCAGAGACAATTCATCGTAGCCATCCAGGCTATGAATGATCGCAAAAGAAGACCGCGTCTGCTGAAGCAGATAAGTATAAATCCTGGCCATTTCGAGATTATAAACACCCACCAGCTGAAACTTTGGGGAAGCCGGATTCACCATGGGGCCCAGCATGTTAAAAAAAGTACGGATACCAAGGTTCTTGCGGATTCCGCCAACGGCTTTTAGAGCCGGATGAAAAATTGGCGCATGCAAAAAACAAATATTACTTTCTTCCACTTCCCTGTTCAGTTTTCCTGCATCATTGCTGAACCGGTACCCCAACTGCTCCATTACGTTGGATGCACCGCTTATGCTGGTTGCCCCATAGTTTCCGTGCTTGGCCACTTTTTGACCAGCGCCTGCAACAATAAAACAGGAAAGGGTCGATATATTAAAAGTATTCTTACCGTCACCTCCGGTCCCAACGATGTCAATTACCTCATGACCATTCAGATCCACTTTAACCGCCAGCTCCAAAAGCGCGTCGCGGAAACCCTGTAATTCCTCAATTGTAATACTTCGCATAAGGAACACTGTGATAAACGCGGTGATCTCCGACTCATTGTATTGACCCCTTGATATGTTTACCAGCACATCCTTCGCCTGTTCCCGGGTGAGGGTCTTGTATTCAAAGAGGAGTTGTAGTATTTTTTTCACGTTAAAAATTAAAAAGTAAAAAGTAAAAAGTAAAAAGTAAAAAATGGTCTCCGTTTTTTGTTGTTAAAAGCAATTTATATAAAATGCTGCTTCATATTTTTAAATACTTTTTCAAATTTTCTATGATTGTTTTATATTTGTAGTCCTTCTGAAAATCACATTTTCACATTTTCACATTTTCACATTTTCACATTTTACTTTTTACTTCCTCAGCCAATTCCTCATAATCTTCTCCCCATCCGGTGTAAGCACGCTTTCAGGATGAAACTGTACGCCCAGCACATCATACTTCCTGTGTCGCAGCGCCATAATATGTCCGCCTGCGTCCTTTGCCGTAACCTCCAGTTCAGCAGGAAATCCTGATGGATCGATTACCCAGCTGTGATAGCGCCCCGCTGCAAACTGATCAGGCAGTCCGGAGAATAGATCGGCATTCACCTGGTTGCCGGATTCACTCCGCCGAATCACTTCCACGGGCATGGCAACACCGTGATATACCGTGGAAAGATTCAGCAATCTGCCACCGAATACCTCTGCTATGGCCTGATGGCCAAGGCAAACACCCAGGATGGATTTGCTGGAAGCATATTGTTTGATCAGGGGCAGCAGCAATCCTGCTTCAGCAGGAAGACCGGGCCCCGGAGATAAAATGATTTTATCATATTGGTTTACGTTATCCAACAGGATCTGGTCATTTCTGTAAACATCTACCTTCTCTCCCGTGATCTTCTCGACCAGGTGAACCAGGTTATAAGTAAAAGAATCGTAATTGTCAAAAACCAGTATTTTCATCCGTTCATTTTTTATAATCTGAAGGCATGCGCGCCATAAAAATTATTCTTATAATGTTGCTGCGAGTTGGATAGCCCTTTTTAATGCTCCAAGTTTATGATTCACTTCCTCAAGTTCGTTTACGGGTTTGCTGGCCGCAACCACCCCGGCTCCGGCCTGGTAGGTTAGTGTATTGCGCCGGCTCAGGAGACTCCTGATCATGATCGCCTGGGTGCATGCTCCGTCAAATCCGATAAAGCCGATACAACCTCCGTAGTAACTTCTCGGCGTCGGTTCATATCCCGCAATCAGTTCCATAGCCCGGATCTTGGGTGCGCCACTCAGGGTGCCTGCAGGGAAAGTAGCCGCCAGCAACTCAAAGGGATTGCTGTTTTTAGCCAGCTTCCCTTTTACTTCGCTCACCAGGTGGATTACATGGGAATAATACTGAACCTCACGGAAATGGGTAACCGAAACATCATCACATTTCCTGCTCAGGTCATTCCTGGCAAGATCCACGAGCATCACATGTTCCGCATTTTCCTTGGCATCTTTCACCAGGGTGTCGGCCATTTCCTTATCCACTTCGTCATTCCCCGTCCTCCGGCAGGTTCCGGCAATGGGATGCATTACAGCTTTTCCATCCCTGATCAGCACCTGAGATTCGGGGGAAGAGCCCATCAGCCGGTAATCACCATAATCAAAATAGAATAAATAAGGGCTGGGATTAACATTGCGGAGAGCCCGGTAAACATTGAATTCATCACCAATGAAGGACAGCTGAAACCGCCGGCTAAGCACAATCTGAAATACATCTCCGCGAAGGCAGCTTTTAATTCCTTTCTCAACCATCTCCATGTATTCCTTATCCGTCAGGTTTGTTCTTTCCTCTCCGATCGCAAGGAAAGGATAAACAGGCACATCTTTGGAACGGATCAGCGACTCCACAAGGGGCAATTCACTTTCAACGTCTGCTACCTGGTTCTCGCATAAATACAACTCGTCTTTAAAATGATTAATGGCGATAACGTATTGGTAGAGGCGATAGCGCATGAGAGGAATAACGGGTGCATCTGTGGTCTCGGGCAGATTGATCCTGTCAAAAAATCTTACCGCGTCAAAACTTGTATATCCAAAAAGGCCTTGTGCCGTTTTCACAGGCTTCTCATCCGCGGTTTCAACATCAAAATGCTGCATATAATCCCAGAGCATACCAGGAACTTCAGCGGATCCCAGGCTTATCTTTTCTGTCGGTCTACCGGGATATTTAAACTCCATCCGCAGGTTATCGGAAATCTCAATTCCGCCTATGGCATGTATGCAGATAAACGAATAACTGTTTTCCGCAGCGTGGTAATCCGTGCTTTCAAGGAGCACCGTATCGCGGAACCGGTCGCGTAGCCTGAGGTAAATACCCACGGGCGTGTATACGTCGGAAAGTATTTTTTTGTAAATGGTCTTTAACTGGATCTTTTTCATAAAGCCTCGCTGAATGATGTTTTTATTCCCGCCCTGCTTCATCCGCCACATAAAAAAAGCCCCGGATAAAACCGGGGCCTGATATGTTTATAACATAGCTATCGCATTACGCGCCCCGATCGGAGTTTGTATGCCACCACCATGTATTATTTATGAGCTTTTTTGTCATGCTTTGCAAATATCAGCGGTAATTTTCAAATTTCCAAATCAGGTTTCAAATGAAGCCTTTTGTAGTTGGTAAATAATTGCTCAACGGATCCCGTTTGATTGCCATTCGCACGGCTCTGGCGAATGCTTTGAAAATGGCTTCTATTTTATGGTGCTCATTCTCTCCATGACATTCAATATTCAGGTTACACCTGGCCGCATCGGAAAAAGATTTGAAGAAATGAAAAAACATTTCCGTAGGCATATCTCCCAGTTTTTCCCTCTGGAAAGAAGCGTTCCATACTATCCAGCTCCTGCCGCCGAAATCGAGCAAAACCCGGGCTTCGGCATCATCCATGGGCAATGCAAACCCATACCGCTCCATTCCCCGCTTGTCGGCCAGCGCCATACCAAAAGCCTCTCCGAGTGCAATCCCGGTATCTTCGATGGTATGATGCTCATCGATTTGAAGGTCCCCCTTAACCTGAATGTGCAGGTCCATTTTCCCATGACGCGCGATCTGTTCCAGCATGTGATCGAAAAAGCCAAGGCCGGTATGGATTTCTGAATTCCCCTGGCCGTCTGCATTTAATTCGATCCTTATCCTGGTTTCATGCGTATTCCGTTCATGAACAACATGGCGGAGGCCGGATTTGAGATAAATATATATTTCCTCCCAATTCGTGGTCTCCAGCGCAACTTGTTTTTCCAGGTCGCTTAAGGAATCGCTGATCTCTTTTCTTCCCAGTCCCGCATCGTGTTTTATCCAGATGGCCGCACAGCCCAGATTCCTGGCAAGCTGCACATCCGTTATGCGATCGCCGATCACAAAGGATCCGGGAATATCATATTCTTTATTGTTCAGGTAGCCCGTGAGCATGCCAATTCCAGGTTTACGGTTCGGCGAATGGTCCTCAGGCAAAGATTTGTCAATATGAACCCCGCTGAAATGAATGCCTTCGTTCTCCAGGCTTTTCATGAGCAGGTTCTGTACGGGCCAGAAAGTTTTATCGGGGAAAGCCGGAGTACCCAAACCGTCCTGGTTGGTCACCATCACCAATTCATATTCCATTTCACGGGCAATCCTGCCCATGAATTCAAACATCCCCGGATAAAATTCAAGCTTGCTGAAGTCATCCACCTGATAGGTTGGCGGCGCTTCTCTGATCAGCGTTCCATCCCTGTCAATAAACAAGATTCTTTTCATTTCCCCGCTTTTATCAGGATCTGAGAATTGGATAATGTGAAAATGTGTTAATTTCTAAATAAACAAGATTCATTCCTTTTCCATGCTCCTTTCAGGATCCGAGAATTGGATAATGTGCACATTTCCACATTTTCACATTTTTATCTCCGCCCTAACCGTTTTAACTTCAGAAGGCTTAATGGCAGAAGCCTTATTTCCGAAACTGCGCCTTACATAAGTGAGTACATTGGCAATTTCAGTATCCGTCAATTCCGGATGCGGGGGCATCGTGTTCTGAAATTTTTGGGCTTCAATTTCAGCGTGTTGATAATTTCCTTTAATTATACATTCGATCAGGTCCCGCTTATTTCCCAAAACGCTCCTGGTTTTGACCAGGGAGGGGTTCTTATTGGATGAGCCGGCTCCGTCTGCCAGGTGACAGGAAATACACAGACCGGAATATACGACCTGCCCGGCCTCAATTGACATTTTCAAAGGAGATTTCTGAGCTATGCAATGATTTGCTTCCTGTGCCGACACTGCTCCAGGATTAATAAATGCGGCAGCAAAAAAAAGGATAAGCAGTGTTTTTTGGTTAATGATCATTTTGCTTTATAGGTTATTTTCCATATGGTTCCCATGGAATCGTCTGTTACGTAAATAGAGCCGTCCGGGCCTTCTGCCAATCCGCAGGGACGGTGTACTGTACGGCCTGATGCCACCTGATCCGCTGTTCCGCCAAACCCATTGGCAAATATTTCCCATTTCCCTGAAGGCTTGCCATTCTTGAAGGGAACAAATGCAAGAAAGAACCCTTCCTGCGGCTCGGGAGCACGGTTCCAGGAACCGTGAAAAGCCACAAAAGCACCATTCTTATATTTTTCCGGGAACTGGCTTCCTGTGTAAAAGAGCAATCCATCAGGTGCAATGTGGGCAGGAAAAACCACTACAGGATTTATCGCATCGTTTCCTCCTGTTTTCTTGCCATCGCCTCCGTATTCGGGAGCAAGGATTTTCTTATTCTGGAACCCGTCGTAATAAATATAGGGCCAACCCGCATTATCTCCTTTGTGCAATTCATACATACATTCCGCAGGAAGTTCGGCATTTTGCTTCGTTGTATATAATTTTGGAAATATGGACCCCAGCTGGTCCCTTCCATGCTGCATAACAAACAATGTATTGGTTACGGTATTCCAATCCAGACCCACCACGTTCCTTAAACCGGTGGCATAACGCAAACCATCCTTGTAGGTCTGGTTGGGTTTATCCGCCTTAAACTGCCAGATGCCTGCTGCAGAATCCAATACGGGACATGGTTTCATTCCCATCGAACCTGTTTGCCTGTCATCTACCTGGCAGGAATTGGAAAAGGCACCAATGTTTACATAAATATTGCCATCATTATCCAGGCGGATTGCTTTAGGCTCATGCTCATTTCGGGCAATGAGACCAGTGACTATTTTTTCAGGGCTTTTTGGATTGCTTACCGTACCATCGCTATTCAATTTATACCTGAATACCTCCTCATCGGAAGAAGCATATAAATAACCGTTCTTAACTGCAATTCCGGTTCCGGTAAAATCTCCGAATTCGGCTTGCTGATCGGCTACTCCGTCGCCATTGTTATCTTTCAACTGAACAATTGTACCGCCGTTTTTTTTTGAGGCCAGTTTCACATACACATAGCCGCTGGGTGTTACTGCGATATGACGGGCTTTGCCAAGTCCACCTGCAAAAATCGTTGCACTAAATCCAGCCGGCATCGTTACGGAAACATCCGGTGACGGAATTTCAGGTTTGGATACGGAGAGGGTATCGGCTGCTGCGGTCGCCGCAGAATCCATGCTGTTTGTGTCCTTGGGTTTTCCGTTGCATGATGCCGCGATCAGGATGATCATGCAGCAGAGTTTGTTGCTGAACTGTTTCATATGAACCTGCTTTTAAATATAATTGGTAAAATTATGCAATTAGAATTATTTCAGCGCTCTCAATGCCTGAATAAGCTGCTCATTCTCTTCCTTTCTCCCAACGGTAATCCGCAAACAATCGCTGCAAAGCACCGTATTGCTGCGGTCCCGGACCACTATTCCCTGGTCCAATAGAACCTGATAAACCATCGGTGCATGTTCGATTTTAACCAGCAAAAAATTGGCGTCACTGGGGTATACTTTTTTTACGGCTGGCAATTGCCGGATCTCCGCTTCCAGGAGAGACCGCATGGAGACAATTTCCCGGATCATTTCATTTACACTGCCGGTTTGCGCAAGGGCCCTGATTACCAGTTCCTGGGCGGCCTGCCCTATATTATAAGGGGGCTTGATCTTGTTCAATGAATGAACTATCAACCCGCTTGCAAAAGCCATACCCACCCTAAGGCCGGCAAGTCCCCAGGCCTTACTCAGGGTTTGCAGAACCACCAGGTTCGGATATTCAGTGAGTTCCCTTATAAAGCTCTGTTGCCTTGAAAAATTAATATAAGCTTCATCAATGATGACGAGCCCGTCAAAATTATTAATGATCATTTCAACCTGCTGATGAGGAAATGCATTTCCTGTGGGGTTATTGGGTGAACAGATCCAGATGATCTTGGTTCGCTCATCCACCAGGGATTCGATGTTCTCCAGGTTGAGTTGAAAATCTTCTGTCAGCAACGCCTTCCGC